>CAZYYC010000185.1:4962-9065 GCA_964650935.1 uncultured Anaerolineales bacterium | reverse complement strand
TTAGCCCGACATGCCCCCCTCGCAAGCACACAAGGGCGGGACGCCTTCCCGCCCCTCATGCAGACGTAGGTCGGGCTGTTAGCCCGACATGCCCCCTCGCAAGCAAGGACGCCTACGGCAGCAGCTGGACCATCGTCCCGGCGATGGCGCGGCGGGAACCGAAGTGGTCACCGAGGGGCTCGTAGAGCTGATCCGTGTAGACGGGAATCCCCGCCGCCAGCGTCTCCTCGATCAGCGTCACGAGAGACGCCGCGACACGCCCCTCGCTGCCGTACGGCGTCGCCTCGATGGGGATGAGCCCGGGGCGGTGCCCCTCGACGTGCGCCATATAGGTAACGGCATAGAGCATGCGCCACTCGAGCAGCACCATCGCACGATCGGGCAACAGCGCCACCCGCAGCGTCGCCGCCGACCGCGGCTCGTCCGGATTGTAGACCGGGTAGACGTAATCCTCCTCGCTGAAGTGCGCCCGCCCGTCGGCAAGCGCGTCCCAACGCGGCATCGCGGCGGGGGCCAGCAGCAGCACGAGCAAGACAACGACGAGCGTGATCTCGGCCACACGCCCCACCCCGAAGCCCCGCACCGCCCGCAGCGCCTGCCCCATCCCCACGCCTGCCGCCACCGCCAGGAGCAAGTGCGCCGGCAGCAGGAAGACGTGCCAGTCGCCCGGACGGTAATTGAGCAGCAACGCCAGCACAAAGAGGTAGGCGCCCAGCGTGAAGCTCCCCACCCGGCGGCGCTCATGCCCGGCCCGCGGCGCTCGAAGCATCGCCGCCGCGCCCACCAGCGCGAAACCCACCGTGAACCGCGTGAACTCGCGCGTCACCAGCCGCGTCCAGTAGTCGCCCAGCGCCCGCTGCATGCCCGCCCAACCGTCGGCGAACATCGCCGTCTGCCACTGCAGGCCCGTCACGGTCACCCAGAAGCGGGTCCACGGTCGCGCCAGCGCCTCGCGCGAGAGGCCCCAGATGGAGCGCGAGGGGATCAGGGCGGTGTTGATGAAGCTGCTCGGCGGATCGATCGCGTCGAGCAGCAGGAAGGTCCCGACGAAGAGCGCTACGCCGCCGAGCCCGCTGCCCAGCCCCACCCGCAGCCCGCGCAGGCGCTCCCGCCGGTCCAGCGCGGGGTCCCACAGCCGCCACAGCGCGAAGGCCGCCGCCGGAGGGATGAAGAGCCCAACCGAGGCATGGACGCCCAACCCCGCCCCCAGCAGGAGCGCCGCCCCCGCAAGGTACCACGGTCGTCCCATAGGCTGTGCGCTCCAATGGAACAGGAGCAGCATCGCGACGACGATGAAGGCCAGCGCCGGGGTGTAGACCTCCGCGAGGATCGACTGCGTCCAGAAGGTGGTCGAGACCGCCAGGACCAAGCTGCCCAGCAGGGGCCCGATGCGGTCCTCGGTCAGCCGGCGCGCCCAGAGGTAGACACCGGCGACGGCGACGGCGCCTCCCACCGCCGAGAGCAGCGTGACGCGCCACGCTTGCGTGCCCAACGGCAGGAACCCCAGCCCGCGAGCGAGCAGCAGGTAGACGGGGTAACCGGTGGAATGGGTGATGCCGAGCGTGTAGGCGAGCGTCTGGAACTCGGCGCTGTCGCCGTAGAGCAGGTCGGGCGCCAACGTGCGTACGTAGGCCGCCAACGCCGCCAGACCGATCAGCCCGGCTAGCGCCCAGTCCAGGCGATCATAGGCGGGAGCGGCGGCGCGGTCCGCCGCTCCCTCACGCACGACCGTCACGCGTCGCCGCCCTAGAGCTCAAGGACGGCGACGCCGTAGGGCGCCAGCACCAGCTCGTCGCCCGTCTCGGCATCGGTGAGCAGCTCGCGGAGGCCCACCGCGACCGGCAGGCGCTGCGCCTCCTCCGTGTGGTTGATCGCGAAGAGCAGCCGCCGGTCAGCGCTCTCGCGCACCGAGACCTCGACGCCCTCCGGCGGCGTCACCACCGGCGTGACCCCGGCGTGCGCCAGGACCTCGTCGATCAGCCGATCGTAGAAGGCAGGCTCCTCGATCACAGTACCGAGGAAGTAGCCCCACCCCTCGCCGAAGCGGTGCCGTGTCAGCGCCGCAAACGACGCCATATGCCACGCGGTATAGCCCACCAGCACCTCGGCCCCCTCGGGCTGCACCCACTCGGCGGTTTGCGTCGCCGTATAGGTGGCGGGCGCATCGGCGGCGAAGTCGCCCCGGGCCTCGGCCTCGTAGGTGAAGTCCGTCCCGCGCCCCCACTCGTGAGCCAGCGACTCGTACTCCTCGATCGTGATCCCCAACGCGTCGGAAAGCAGCCCCGGCAGCGTGCGCGCGTGGCAGAGGTTGGTCGCGTCCTTGACGCCCGTGCGGCTGTCGGCAAAGAGGACGCCCCCACCCTCCACGTAGCGGCTCAGCGCGCGGGCCACCTCGTCGGGCATGACGTAGAGATCGGGGGCGAAGACGGCGCGGTAGGGCGAGAGGTCGTCGGTCGAGCGGACGAAGTCGACGTTGACCCCCGCACGGACGAGCGCCGCGTAGAGGCGCAGCACCGCCGCGTGAAGGTTGTTGCCGGCGTACCCGGGCTGGATGCGCACGGCCCACAGGCTGTCGTAGTCATAGATGATCGCGACCTCAGCCCTGACCGTGGTCCCCTCGAGCGCCGTGCTCAGCTTGTGCAGATCGGCAGCCGTCTCCGCAGCCTCGCGATAGCGGCGCAGTCCCTTGCCGTCGTGGCCCAAGAGGCCGTGCCAATACTGCTCGCGACCGGCGGTACAGGTGCGCCAGCGGAACCAGACCATACCGTCGGCGCCGTGAGCCACCTGCTGGAAAGCGATCTTGCGGATCTCGCCGGGGCGCGGGTTGCGCCCATAGGCGCCCCATCCGCCCGGGCCGGCGGTCTGCTCCATGATCCAGAAGTTCTGCTTCTTGAGCCCCCGCATCAGGTCGGCGCCCGCCGACGCCCCGTAGGGCATCTCCGGCTTGCCCCAGACCGGATAGTTGTCCCAGCTCACGTGGTCGAGGACCTCAGCGAGCTCATAGTAGTCCAACTCGGGGAACAGGCCCATGAAGTTGTGCGTCACGAAGTGGTCCGGGCACACCTCGCGCAGGATGCGCACCTGGTCCGCCTGGAAGCGGACGTTGAGCCACGAGACGAAGCGCTGCCAGTCGAGGCAGGCGCTGGGATTGTGGGTGCCGGCGTCGACCGGGATGGGGATCTCGCCCCAGGTGCCGAAGGTGTGGCCCCAGAAGTGAGTGCCCCACGCGGCGTTGAGCGCGTCGAGCGTGCCGTATCTCGCGCGCAGCCAATCGTGGAAGCTCGCACGGCAGGTGTCGCAGAAGCAGACCGGGTTGCCGAACTCGTTGTCGGTCTGCCAGCCCACGACGTTGGGCGTGTCGCGGAAGTGCTCCGCCATCGCGCGCGTGATGCGCTCCGAGAGCAGCCGGTAGGCGCCGGAGGTGAAGCAGTTGTTCTTGCGCACGCCCCAGACGATGCGCGTCCCGTCGGCCTGCATGGCCAACGTCTCGGGATAGGTGCGCGCCACCCAGGCGGGCATCACCGCCGTCGGCGTGCAGAGGATCGCGCTCACGTCGTGGCGCGCCAACACCGCCAGCGCCTCGTCGAGCCAGTCGAAGTCGAAGACGCCCTCCTGCGGCTCCATCTTCACCCAGGCGAACTCCGCCAAGCGCGTGATGTTAAGACCCGCCGCCTGCATCATCCGGGCGTCGGTCTCCCACCGCTCGGTGGGCCAATGTTCAGGATAGTAGTCTGCACCGATGTACATAGGTAGGCTCCTTGTGTATCGCTGTGGCGCAATCGTCTCGATTGCGCGCCTGCTGCGCAAGCCGGAGGCATGCGCTACCCCGCGCTTCACCGCATGCTCTGTGCAGAGGGCGGATCAGCTATCCGTCCTACATCAAGCATGTGGGGCGGGAAGCTGTCCCGCCCTCTGCCCGCCCGCCTGCTACCTCTCAGGAAAGCGTTGCTTGCTCAGCCCCACCGCCGACTCGGCCCGCGCCGCGAAGCGCTACCCCGCGCTTCACCGCATGCTCTGTGCAGAGGGCAGATCAGCTATCCGCCTACACCAAGCATGTGGGGCGGGAAGCTGTCCCGCCCTCTGCCCGCCCGCCTGCTACCTCT
>CAZYYC010000185.1:0-4862 GCA_964650935.1 uncultured Anaerolineales bacterium | reverse complement strand
CAGGAAAGCGTTGCTTGCTCAGCCCCACCGCCGACTCAGCCCGCTCCGCGAAGGGGCGTAGCCGCACCCGGTAGGCCACGGGCTCGGGCTTGAGCTGGTACTGCTCCAACCGGCCCGGGCCGCAGCTCGCGCTGCCCAGCCCCGACTGGGCATAGTCCAGGTTCAGCGTGATCTCGTCCCGCCGCGTCAGTTCGTAGGTGTGCGTTGCCGCGGTCAGGTCCTCGGTCGTGTAGTGGTGCGCGCTGACCTCGAGCAGCTCGCCGGCGACCGCCAGCAGGCCCACCCCGTCATCGTCGGTGAGCGCCACCCAGCGCACGTCGGTCTTGTTGCCGTTCTCCTCGGGCACGATGTAGGGCACGTACTGCTCATCGACCGTCCCGCTGTAGACGCCGACCCGCGCGCCCGCCTTGCGGTCGACGTAACTCTCGTGCGGCCCGCGCCCATACCAGGTGAAGCGCTCGAAGCCCGCCGGCAGCGTCATCTGCAGCCCGATGCGCGGCAGGAAGGGCAGCCCCTCACTTGCCGGATCGACCCGCGCGTCGATGACGATGTCGCCGCTGCCATAGACCGATAGGATCGTCTCGCACTCGAAGCGCGCCGGCGGCGGCGTCACCGCCCCGCCCTGCGCCTCGCCGCCGAGGACCGCCGCCGTGAACTCGGGCGGCACACGGTCGGGCATCGTCGCCTGCAGGACGGCGTGGATGCGCTCCGCCAGCTCCTGGAGCCGGCCCTCCTCGGCGTAGGGCGCGATCAGCCCCTTCACCTTGGCCGCCTTGATGGTGCCGGGCAGCGCATCGTAATCCACGTCCAACTGCTCACAGAGCGCCTCCAGCGCCGCCTTGTCGAGCGCGTGGGCAAGGAACTGCCCGAGCACGCCCGCCGGCCCGTCCTCGCCCGTGGGCGCAGCGGGAGCCGTCCAACCCTCGGGCGGCGTGCAGGTCGCCTGCACCTTGATCTCGACGACCTGCGGGCTGGGCTGCGTCACACTGACCTCGCGGACCACGTGCTCCAGGCTGTCGAGTCCCACCTCGCGCCAGAGGATGGCGGCGCGCTCGCGCCACTGACCCATATCGTTCTCGGTCGGGGCGCGCCAGAAATTGGGCGTCGGTCCGCTCACGAGCAGCTCCCGCCCCTCATAGCTCAACGAGCTGAGCGTCCCGGCAGCCTTGTCGACCACCAGGCGCAAGGGACCGCCCTCCACTACCGCCTCGCCGGCCGCCTCGGTGAGCCGCAGCGCGGGCATCGCCGCGACGTCCAGCGGCGCCGCCGCCGGCGCCGCCACCGGCATCGCGAACTGCGCCCAGGCCACCTCGTGGCCCGCCTCGGCCCACGCGGCGGCTTCGGCGAGCGCGAAACTCAGCGTCAGCCGGAGCTCCGTCGCCGGGGCCACGTCCGGCACCGTGAGCGGCAGGGTCAGCGCCTCGCGTTCGCCGGACGGCGTCGTCAGCCTGGGCAGCCGGCCCTGCTGCACCACCTCGCCGTCCGCCGTCAGCGTCCAGGCGCCGTCCAGGTAGCCCAGGTCGGTGAAGAAGTGCTTGTTCACCACCTCGATCCTGCCTGCCGCCAGGTCCACCGCCTCCACCTCAACCGGCTGGTAGACCCGCTTGAACTCCCACATGCAGGGGTGGATCGTGCGGTCCGGGAAGATCACGCCGTTGATGCAGAAGGAGCCGTCGTGGGGCGTGTCGCCGTAATCGCCGCCATAGGCAAACCAGGCCTCGCCCTCCTCGGTCGTGCGACGCAGGCCCTGATCGACCCAGTCCCAGACAAAGGCCCCGCAGAGGCGCGGATAGCTCTCGATGATCTCCCAGTACTCCCTGAGGTTCCCGGGGCTGTTGCCCATCGCGTGAGCATACTCGCAGAGGATGAAGGGGCGCTCCTCGCCGGGTGCCGTCGCCATCGCCACGAGCCGCTCGAGATCCGGGTACATCGTGCTGATCATGTCCACATAGGGTTCGTCGTGGGCCGATTCGTAGTGCACCGGGCGCGTGGGGTCGTGGGCGTGGATCCAATCGGCGAGCGCCGCGTGGTTCGGCCCGTGGCCCGACTCGTTGCCCATCGACCAGATCACCACGCTCGGGTGGTTCTTGTCGCGCTCGACCATCCGCGTGCCCCGCTCCATAAAGGCGGTCAGCCACGCCGGGTCCCGGCTCGGTTCATCCCAGACGCCGTGCGACTCGATGTTCGCCTCGTCGATCACGTAGAGGCCATATTCGTCGCAGAGATCGTACCAGCGCGGATCGTCGGGGTAGTGGCAGGTACGCACGGCGTTGAAGTTGAAGCGCTTCATCAGCAGGATGTCCTCGACCATCGACGCCACACTGACCGCGTGGCCCGTGTCGGGGTCGTGCTCGTGGCGGTTCGCGCCGCGGAAGTAGACCGGCACGCCGTTGATGAGGATCTTGCCGCCGCGGATCTCCACCTTGCGGAAGCCCACACGGTACGACTGGACCTCCAGAACCTCGCCTGCCGGATCGGTGAGCGTGACCAGCAGCGTGTAGAGATAGGGATCCTCCGCAGACCACTTTCGCGGCGCCGCAGCGGGCATCGTCAGATCGAGGTGCCGCTCCCGGGCGTCCGAGAAGGCTGGCTCATCAGGAATACGCGAAACGCTCTCGGCGACGCGCTGCTGCTCGGCGTCATACAGCGTCGCCGTCACCTGGTACCCATCCGGCGTGACGCCATCGGCATAGGCGGTCACGTCGACCCGAACCTTGAGGTCGGCATCGCGGTAGTCGGCGTCAAGCTCGGTCCGAACCCAGACGTCGCGCAAGTGGACCGCCGGCGCGGCGTACAGGTAGACGTCGCGGTAGATGCCGCTGAGCCGCCAGAAGTCCTGATCCTCCAGGTAGCTGCCGTCGGACCAGCGGTAGACCCGCACGGCGAGCGTGTTCTCACCGGGCCGCAGATAGGGCGTCAGGTCGAACTCCGCCGGGAGCCGGCTGTCCTGGCTGTAGCCGACCTCCTTGCCGTTCACCCAGAGATAGAAGGCGGAATCGACGCCGTCGAAGACGATGAAGACCCGGCGACCGGCCCACCCCGCGGGGACGGTGAAGGTGGTGCGATAGCAGCCCACGGGGTTGTCATCCTTGGGCACCTCGGGCATGTTGTCTGGGGGAAAGGGATACTGGACGTTTGTGTACATCGGCGTCCCGTAGCCCTGCAGCTGCCAGTTGGAGGGCACGGGGATCGTGTCCCAACCACCGGCGTCGAAGTCATCGGCATAGAAGCCATCCGGCGCCGCCGCCGGGTTGGGCGACCAGGCGAAGGCCCAGTCACCGTTAAGCAGTCTGAAGAAAGCCGAAGCGTCCCGGTCGCCACGCAGCGCGGTCGCCGCGTCCTGATACGGCACCAGCGTTGCGTGGGCAGGCGCCTTGTTCCGACCTACAACCTGAGGGTTCTCCCAATCATTGACCATACCTCTATCCTCCGTTAGGTTCGTCGTTGTGCATCAGGCGAATGCTCGCCGCACCTTGACGGTCGGCGAGCATTCTGGACCAGCGTCGTCTGCTGATGCACCGGCATGGTAGCCGATGCCTGGGTCTACGCCAGCGTCGCGACACCGCTGAGCGTGAGCTCCGCGGCGCGATGGCATTTCACAAAGTGTCCCGGCGTGATCTCGTCGAAGCTCGGTTCCTCGACCCGGCAGATATCCTGGACATAGCGGCAGCGCGGATGGAAGTAGCAGCCCGATGGTGGATTAGCGGGATTCGCCACCTCGCCCGTCAGCAGGATGCGCTTCTCGCGCGGCGTCGGATCGGGGCGCGGAATCGCCGACATCAAGGCCTCCGTGTAGGGATGGCGCGGCGCCGTGAAGAGCTCATAGGTCGACGCCTTCTCGACCATCTTCCCCACGTACATCACCGCCACCCGGTCGCTGATGTGGGCCACGACGCTCAGGTCGTGCGCCACAAAGAGATAGGTCAGCCCCATCTGCTCCTGGAGCTCTTGGAGCAGGTTGAGGATCTGCGCCTGCACCGACACGTCGAGCGCCGAGACCGGCTCGTCGCAGATCAGGAACTTCGGGTTGGGCGCCAGCGCGCGTGCCAGACCGATGCGCTGCCGCTGCCCGCCGCTGAAAGCGTGGGGGTAGCGGCGCATGTACTCGGGCCGCAGCCCCACCAGTCTCAGCATCTCCGCCACGCGCTCCTCCAACGCCTTGCCGTGGGCCAGGTCCAGCGCTCGCAGCGGCGCGCCGACGATATCGAGCAACGTCATACGCGGGTTCAGCGAGGCATAGGGGTCCTGGAAGATCATGCGCATGTTGCGCCGCACACTCACCAGCTGCTCCGGCTCCAGCTCCCGCACATTCACGCGCCCCATCTTGGGGTCGTCGAACCAGATCTCGCCGCTCGTGGGCGCGATCGCCCGCAGGATGCAGCGCCCGGTCGTGGTCTTGCCGCAGCCGCTCTCACCGACCAGGCCCAGCGTCTCGCCGTTCTCGATCACGAAACTGACGTCGTCCACCGCCTTGACGTTGCCGACAACCTTCCTCAGGAAGCCCTTCTGGACGGGGAAGTACTTCTTCAGCGACTTGATCTCCAGCAACGGCGCTTCCGCTGCAGGTCCGCCGGCGGGTCGGGGTGTGCTTGGGGTGCTCAGTTGATCGGTCATAGCGGTGTGTCCTTGTTGATTCTCCCGGCAGAGGCGTGCGGCCCATACAGGTGGCACCGGGCGATGTGCCCCGGCTCCACCTCAATGACCTCAGGCACGATCTCATCGCAGACACCGGGGATGAACTGCGGGCACCGGGGATGGAAGGTACACCCCGGCAGCACGCTGTAGGGGTCGGGCACCATCCCTTTGATCGTCTGCAGCCGCTCCTTCTTGCCGGCGCGCGCCAGCACGTCGTCGAGCTGCGG
>CAZYYC010000184.1:0-9068 GCA_964650935.1 uncultured Anaerolineales bacterium | reverse complement strand
ACAGCGGCGACCGCGAGACCGTCCGAAGCCCAGAGAAGCGCCCGGCCCAGCAAGGTCAGCGGCCCCCGAGCCGGTTCCGGCAGCTTGTCTACATCCAGCTCGGCATAGAGCGCCGCGGCACGCACCGCCAGTGCCTGCTTGGTCACTGCGTCACTCCCCACCGCGGCGAGGGCCTCCGGCAACAATCCCTGCAACGACGCACCTTGCTGATAGGCAGCCGCCGCGGGCACGACATCATACCAGGTCCGCTGTCCCAGGTCGGTGAGCACGTCAGCGAGGTCGAGCAAGTCCGGCGCCTGGGCCAGCCACGGCCCCACCCCCGGCATCCACCGATAGAGCGCTGCGACGCGAGCCAACCAGCCGGCATACCGATCAAGGACGACCACGTCGTGTCGCACCGCATCGACCATCAGGGTGACCTCGTCCAGGTCAGCGTTCTGAGGCCCAGCAGCGAGCACATTCCGAGCCGCCCTCGCCTGTCGGAGCAGGTCGACGGACGCGCGTCCAACCGTCCAGACCCACAGCGCCACGACAACGCTCAGAACGACCAGTCCCCCCACGAGCACCCACCGCTTGACCTTCGTCGGCATCACGGACACCTCACTTCACCCTCCACATCGACGGCACATACCGGACGCCCGCCTGCAAACCCTACGAAGTCCATGGCATCCCATACTGCGCCGTTTGCGCCTTCACGCCGCAGAAACTCATCATACGGCTCGAACCCTCGAAGTCGCTCATCCACCACCAGCAGATCCTGCCGCGTCTGCAGCGCATCGACCGCATACCAGAGCGCGAAGGTATGGCGATCGTCGGCGGTGAGCACAATGGCGCGGTCGGGCAGACGTAACAACGTTCGCTCCAGCCACGCCGTCGCCTCCCGATCGTGCGCCAGGTTCAGCGCACGCCCATTAAGCACCACCAGGGCCAACGGCAGGAGGAATCCCACCCCTGCAGGCACCCCAAGGGCACCAACCACATCGACCCCGCCGGCCAGATAAAGTGCCGCGAGCGGCAGATACGCAACCAAATAGACCCACGAATCCGCGGCATCATACCCGATAGCATAGAGGCTGACCAGTCCCAATGACAGCCCACACCCCAGGACCTCGCGCGAGGACGGCGCTGACACGTAGCAACGCAGCCGCTCGAGCATATGCCGCAGCCGCCCCAAATCCGCGCTCGCCTGGCGCCGGTCCGGCCATCCGCCCGCCCCCCACCCCGCCGCGCTTGCCGCTCCGAGCATCAGCAATAACGCGCCGACGGGTGTAAACTGCCTCAGCGACAGCACGACCCAAGCCAGTGTCCGCGAGGGCCACAGCGCCGCCGCCAAGCCAAAGGCGTTGCCCCAGTAGAATCGGGCCGACACGAAGTGCAGCCAGCCTGCCACCGATCGCAGGTCACCCCAGGGCTGCGGCCAGGGTCCGGCAAGCGGCAGCAACACGTAGGGCAACAGGCCCACGGCGAGGCCTGTTAGCAGACGTGGGCTAGCACGCCAGCTGCGCGCTGCGACATAGAGGATCAAGAAGACCGTACTCAAATGCGTCGACAGCGCCAGTCCCAGGCAGAAGCCCACCACGCCCCAGCACCAACCGCCACGCGCTTGGGCCCACTCACACAACCACAACACGAGCCCTGAAAGCAGCGCCGCCGTCGTATAGACTTCGGTGATCACCGCCTGCGACCACAACCAGGGAGAGAAAGCCAGGGCAAGTGCCGCCGCCGCCGCAGAGCAGACCGAAGCTCCCCGGCGGCGCGCGGCGGCTGCGACGAACAGCACCGTGCCGACTGCAGCCACGGCTGATAGCATATTCAGCACCCTGGCGGGGTCGCTGGTCGCGAAGATCCTTACCGCCAAGCGTGACAACCCAAAATAGACCGGAGATCCCGGCGGATGGGGAACCCGACCCGTGACCGCCGCCGTGACGAAGTTGCCCCCGTCTGAGCCCCAATGCAACCACGTCAGCGATGGCGCAGCCGTCAAGAGGTAGCCAACGGCAGCGACAACGCCCACAACCAAGTACAGCCGGGCACCCGAAACGCCGCACTGCCTCTTCACGGACGACACTCGCTCCCCGCTTGCCTGCGATACCGGACGTCAGCTATCAGCACCCATCAGCGTGCTTTGCTCCAAAGCACCGACTGAGTCCTCGTTACGTAGCGAATGAAGCCGACGAACACAGCGGCATTGCCGAAGCAGAAGTAGAAGATGACGCGAATGGGTTTGAGCTTGAGGTCCAGACGCTCCATGCCCCAACCCATCAGAGCAAGTGAGTAGAAGACGGCTTGCCCTAAGAAGGCCCAACGAAGAGCATCAAAGCCGAAGCCAAGTGCGCTGGCCACAA
The DNA here is from genome assembly GCA_964650935.1 of uncultured Anaerolineales bacterium. GTDB lineage: Bacteria > Chloroflexota > Anaerolineae > B4-G1 > SLSP01 > PWVB01. The sequence goes on along the minus strand of CAZYYC010000184.1, from coordinate 6,723 downwards.
GACAGATCATCAGAAAGAAAGGCGCCAGCCATCGCAACACCTTGTGTGAGAAGTATTGAAAAGCAGCAAGGCCGTATTTGGGTGACAACAGACCGCGCAAGCGACGCATCGCTTGAAATCCGCCTGCAGCCACGCGCACACGGCGTGCCCATTCACCACCCAGGGTCGGCGACGCCGTCTCCCAGGTCACGGCTCGGTCATCATAGACGACTCGCCAGCCCTCCATGACCAACTGCATCGATAGCACGAAGTCCTCAACTAGGCTGTCCGTCTCGAGAGGACGATAGAGCTCACGGCGAATCGCGATAAACTCCCCGATAGCACCGATTGCCGTATTCGCAAGGGAGTCCGCTCGCTTGATGAAGGCTTCATAACGCCAGTAGAGGCTCTCGCCCTCCGCCTGAACCGCGCCGTCCTGGCGGATACGCTTCTCCCCACCCGCACAACCCACCTCGGGATCGGCGAAATTGGAGACGATCTCACGTATACCATCGCGCTCCATCATCGCATTCGCATCCGAGAAGACGACGATCTCTGCCCGGGTTGCCGGCACGGCACGGTTCATCGCAGCGATCTTGCCCTGCCGCTCTGGCTGGAAGAGAAGGCGTACACCCCGCGGCTCGTAGCTCTTGACGATCTCGACGGTGCGATCCGAGGAGCCATCAGCCACCACGATGATCTCGAGGAGATCGGCAGCGTAGTCCAGCTGGAGTGCGTTCTCCAGCTTGCGCGCAATGCACGCCTCCTCGTTATAGGCAGGGATGACCAGGCTTACAGATGGTGTGAAGGGTCGGCGGTCCAACGGCCTCGGTCGCCGGCGGGCGAGGAGCGCGATGAAGACCGGATAGCCGAAGTGGCACCAAAGCAGCAGGAATCCGGACAAAGCGAAGACGGCTGTCAGTAGATAGCGCATATCTTCCTAGCCTCCAAAGGCACCCTATCCCGTTGGCCGATCGCCGCGGCGCAGTCCGAGGCTATCACGCCAGCGATCGGCCAAGGTCAGACGAGTCAGATGAGCAAAGCGATAGAGCGTCGACCAGCCCCCCACGAGCGCAATCGGAGCTACCAACACCGCATTGAGGGCAAGGCCGGCAACGGCCACACGGTCGCCTGAAAACCCGAACCAGTCCAGGGTCACGATCGTCACGGCGCTGACGACCCCCACCAACGCCGGTGGTGTGGGTACAATGTTGCTGAGGTACAACGCCAGAGACAACACGAACGCAACGTGCCACCTGACAGAGAAGCCATAGGCCGCCAGCGCGGCGCCAATTGTGAAGACCGATGCCGCCCAGCCCAAGGCTGTCAGAGCCACCACCGGTACGGCTGATTCCAGATCCGTGAGGATGACAAGTCCGTCGATCATCGACTCGAATCCGGAGGTGATTCGCTCCTGCCAGCGCCCCGAGAGCCAACCCCGAAAACTGACCGCGCTGCCTACCAAGGCACTGATACGTCGCCGGAATCGCCACACACTATAGAGGCAGATGAGAACCGCCGCCCCGCCTACGGCAGACATCACGCCAACTGACGACGGCAACCATCGAGGCAGAATGGCGGCTGGAGCGGCCAGGGCCAACAGTACGCCGGCGGCCAACAACTCCACGGACTTCTCGACGATGAGGGTGCTGACCGTGGTCGGGATCGGTACACCCTCCTGAAGCATCAACCCCATCCTAGCCAGCTCCCCCAAACGCACCGGTATCAGAAGGTTCAGCATCTGGGACGTCGTCAGAATGCCGAAGACACCGGGCATTGAATCAGGACGCTGATGCGAGGGATAGAGAAACCACCAACGCCCGGCCTTTGCAGCAGTCACGGTGATTACCGATAGCCCGGCTGCGATCAGCCAACCAACGCGCGCCTGCAACAGCGCCGACCATACCTCGCCCAGGCTCACGCTCCTGATCGAGAGCCAGACAAAGCCGCCCCCCACAGCAAGGAGCACCACCAGACGGGCCACGAGGCCAAGGGCGCGATCTGTCCGCGCCTTGCCGCCGTTACCGGCGCTCAATCCCGCACCATCTGGATCCATGCACGACCCAACTCGGTCCAATCACCGCTCTCCAGGTCAATCAGATCCCCCGTAGGGTACGACGGGACCGCCATACTAAACCAGCACCACCGCTGCACCAGCCGCCCCCCATCGTTGGGATCACCGAGGGCGCCATCCGTCGCGGTCAGCATGAAGCGCCAGGTCGCCTCCAGGAAGCCCGCCACCGTCTCCGGGGGAAAGCCGTAGTCCGCGGGCATCGGGATGCCGAACTCCGAGACAAACAAGGACTGTCCCCCATAGCCCCGCGAAACCATCCAACGCCGGAAGTCGTAGATCTGAGCCTTGAAGCGCTCCACGTTGCCGCTGTCCGCGATGCTGTACTGCGCGCCCAGATCATCGGGCAAACCCGGCGGAATGTCAACGCCCCACGAGTCACGCTCCTCGCGCAACATATAGTTGTGGATGTGCCAGGCCTGCGCGGGCAAAGGCTGCCCAAACTGTGATTGGTACTGCTGCAGGACCAAGTCCAGATAGCGCAGCCGCAAGGGCGTCGGCTGCGCGATTCCCCCCGCCGCGACGATCGCCGACGGATCCCCCCGCTTGATCGCGTGATAGGCCTCATGATAGAGCCGAGCATAGACATCCGGCGTGACGTTGTCCTGCCAGCGCACGTCGCCCTCATTACTGATTAGCCAGAGTGAACCCGGGCGCGCCCGGGCCACGGACTCCACCACAGCAGCCTCGGGCCGCAGCACTTCGCCGATCATCCGTACCGACTGCGCGTACATCACGCCCGGATCGAGCGCCGTCGACCCCCGCACCGCCCAATCCATCACCCACCCCACCTGCAGCGCTGCCAGGTCGTAGCTGCGGTTCGCGCCATAGGGCAGCGAGACTCCCAGGCGAAACCGCTCCCCGCGCGGCACGACGAAATCGCCTCCGGCTTGCGCAACGGAAGCAGTCGCCGTCGCGGTTGGCGTCACCGGCTCCAACGTGGGCGTCGGCGTCTCAGCCGCCGCGGTTCCCTCCGGCGAGGGGGACGCCACCTCGGTCGGTCGCGACGTTCGCGTCGGTCCCCACGTCACGGTTGGCTGCGGTGTCGACGATGGTTCCGGGGTCAGCGTCGCCGGACGACGCGTAGCTGTGGGCCGTGACGTCGCCTCCGCAGTCGGTGAGGGCGTCCGCGTCGGAATGATCGGCTCAGGCGTCGCCGTCGGCATCTCCGTGGGCGCGTCGACCGCCTCTTCCTGCTGCGGGGCCTGCGCCGCCGGACCTTGCATCTGAGCGGCGCTCCAGAGGATCAACGCCCCGCCGGCAACCACCAGCGCGACCCCCAACCCCCTGAACACCGATCTACGATCAACCGTCATCTGTCAGTCTCCTGTCGAATGCCCCGGCAGCGGTCGCAGGGCGGGATCACCCAGCAAGAGGAAGCCCTTCTGCACGTTCTCCGATATCGCCGCGTACCACGCAGTCGTCAGCGCATCGCCCACGGTCTCACCGTCGACCAACGCCTCCTGCAAAGCGATCGCCATCGCCCGCTGCTCAGACGTCGTCGTCTCCCCCGTCGGCCCGACAAAGGCTACCACACCTCCAGGCTCAAGCAAGAGCGCCTCGGCCAGGCTCTGGTAGGTGGGATGGGCAAAGCCTGCACAGAGACAGGACCAACTCACGAAGACGGTCGGTGCCTGCCAGGCTGAGCGATCGTCCAAGGCGATCAGCTTCTGGTTGCCGAGGAGCTGCAGGCTGCCGTGGCCTGCATAGACCAACGTACTCGGACCTTCACCCAGCCAGGCAAACATCTCCTCACGGATCTCACCCTGTCCGGCGTCCAACACCCGATCGGCCTCCCGAACATCGTTCAGTTGGGCAATCAGGCCGGCGAACTCGGGCTCGTTGTCGCTCACCAACAACAGGCGCGAACTCGGCTCCCACGCCAAGGTCTGAGCCACCAGCGCCTCAACCTCGGCCTCGGTCCGGGCCGGTAGGCGCCCCACGCTGACCAGCGGCTCGTCCGTGCCGCCCGTCGCCAGCGTGAAATCCGACGCGGTGTGGCCCACATACCCCGTGCGCACCCACGCCGTCGGCACACCCGCTGTCTCCGAGTCCCAAAGCTCATTCACGTCGGCAGAGGCATCGCCCACCAAGAGGAGCATCGCCAGGCGGCCTTGCGACGACAGATCCCGCACCAGCGTCTGAAGAGCCGGGGCCTCCGGCACACCCGCGCCAAAGGTATCGTAGACCGCCTCAGGCGTGATCAGCTGGATCTCATATCCCTCGGCCCGCCGCGCCGCGAGCAGGGGCTCGAGCGGCCCGTGGAATCGGCCCGGGGCCACGACCAGGTAGCTCACGCCCTCCAGCGCTGCCACACTCAGCGGCTCGCGCGGACGGACTGCATCGGGCGGCGGCGCCAGCCAGGGCAGGCCGACCCAACCTTCATCGCCCGCCCGTTGGGCCACCCGCAGATCACCGCTCCCCGGATCGATCGCCGGCTCGGCGCGGCGGACCCCGCCCTGGGCATCGACAAGCAAGCCGGCCCACGGCAGGCCATCCGAAGCCACACCATCCACGTCCCAACACGACACGTCGCTCGCCTCGGCGCGCCACGCCAACCCCTCGTCCGCGCTGAGTCTCAGGTGGCGCGACCAGGTGATCTCCAGGGCATCGATCCAGTTCAGCTCAACCGGCGCCTCGGTCCCACCGGGGGCCTCCACCACCAGCTGATGGTCACCGGCTCGCACATCGGGCAGCGTGACCGTCCACGACTCCGGGCCGCTACCATCCCAGAAGTGATCGTCCACCGTGACGCCGTCCCAGATCACGCGCAGATGATGGTCGGGATCCTGCGGCATCGCGCTCTGCCCCCATACGTGGAGCGTTAGCGTTGCAGGCTCGCCCGCAACCGCATCCGGCAGCGTGACCGTCAGCTCAAAGCGCTCCGGTGGACGGAGCGAGGTCCAGAGCCACGGGGACTCAAGCGGTGCCGTCGGACGGTAGACGAGGTCTTCCTCAAACCACTGCGTGGCCCGAGTCACTCGTTGGCACGTGCCGTCCTCGCCCGACACGAGCGGTACGCTCTCAATAGGGACAGGTGGGCCCGGCTCGTCCAGCGACAACCGGTAGGTACCCACCGGCCCGACCGTCGTCGACAGCGTCTGTCCGTAGAAAAGCGCCCCCGGGCTGCCGGGGGCATCCACCCACAACAACGGCACGGCGTCGTCACCCCTGAAGAGCCGGATGCGCTCACGGTCGAGCTGGGCGGCGTCAAGGCCGAGCTCCGACCACCATGAAGCCCCCAACCAGCGGGGGCCGTCAGAGCGCACAGTCAGGAGGTAACCCTCAGGAGCCGCCAGGGGATCCGTCACGGCGCCGGTCGCCTCGCCCTCCGGTCCGCCGCTGCAACCCACCAACGCCGCCAACACAACCCCACAGAGCGCCCACACGAGTGCGGCGCGCCGGGGCCGGGTCAGTTGCGCTTCCAGAGCCAAATGCCCCCGCCGACCATACCGGTTCCGACCACCGCCGCCAACACCAACCAGGCCACGCCCAGGCCGCGACCGACCGGCTCGTACGCCTCGACCGGACCAACGCTCCGCGTCGCCGCCGTCGGCGTCGGCGACGGACGGTTCAGCGGATCAACCACGTCCTCAACTGCGAACGGCTCCTCACTAAGCTCCACGTCAGGCCCCGGCGTCTGTAGGGGTGATTCCCGCACCGGAGCCGCCATCCGCTCGATCGTGGGGGTCGCACTGGGGGTGGGCGTCGGCGTCGCAATAGCGTCAGCTTGCGCTGTCGGCACCACCGGCGTGCGCGTAGGCTGTGGCGTCGGCGTCAGGGTCACAGGCCGCGGCGTAGCCAGCGCCGAAGAACCTGTGCCCGCACCGCACGTCCCCGTGACGCTCACCGTCAGAGGAAACTCCTCCCACCGCCCGTCCTGGTACTGGACCCGCAGGGTGTGCGTCTGGGGCTCGCACGGGCAGACGGCCTGGGCGCCCTGTCCGGTGACCGGCGTGCCGTTGAAGAAGACGGCCCGCACCTGATCGACGCGCCACTGCAACGTCGTGCAGTCGCCGGCCTGGACCGTCTCGGGGTCGGCCCAGAAGCGCACGGACGCGACGGGGGTCGACCCCGGCTGCGACGTCGACGTGGGTGTCGGGCTGGGCGCAGCCGTCGTCGGGGGCGCGACAGTCGCCGTCGCCGTTGCCGTCGCCGGGAGCGGGATCATCGCCGACTCAGGCCCCACGGTCTCGGGCGCTCCGCTCGCCGGGATGTCCTGCACCTTGTAGTAGTAGCGAATGCCGGGCGTCACCTGGACGTCGGTGAAGTCATAGGATGCTCCTACGCCAAAGTCATCACTGGGGATGAACTGCTCCGATGGTGTGCCCAGCGGCAGACGCTCATAGGTGCCCGTCTCACTCTGGCTCCGCAGGACGTAGAAGCCCAGGTTCCCGATCTCGCTGCCCGTCTCCCAGCTCACGTAGATCGCGTCGGTCCCCGCTTGGACCGTGAAGCCGGTGATCGACACGGAAGCAAGCACCGTCACGGGCACGAGGATGAGAGCCAACCCCAGCGAGAGCCACAGCCACCCGGCCCTAAGACATCCTGATCGTGAATCGCGTCCCGACGACATCTGGCTGGTCTCCCCGCTCGCTTCCGATGACCCGGCATTTTCCGCTAACCCAACTTCATTCTACCACAAACCAACACGCCGCGTGTGCGCACCCGCA
>CAZYYC010000183.1:0-9084 GCA_964650935.1 uncultured Anaerolineales bacterium | reverse complement strand
TTACTTCCAGAGCATGGGCCAGGAGGTCGACCTGGCAGCCTGTGAGGCACGCGGGGTCGACGTGATCCGAAGGCTCACCGGCGGCGGCGCAGTCTACCACGATTACGACGGCGAGATCACCTACTCGCTTACGATGCCCGACGACTATCCCGGGTTGCCCCGCAACGTGCTCGAATCCTACGACCTCCTCTGCAAGGGGCTGGTGCTCGGGCTCCGGTCCCTGGGCATGCCCGCCGAATTCAGCCCGATCAACGACATCGTCGTCGCCGGGCGTAAGATCTCGGGCAACGCGCAGACGCGCCGCTTCCGCGGCGTGCTCCAGCACGGCACGCTGCTCTGTGAGGTCGATCCTCACCTGATGTTCACGCTACTCAAGGTGCCCAACGAGAAGATCCGCGATAAGCTGATCGCGGGCGTCGAGGAGCGCGTCACCTCCATCCGCCGCGAGATGGGCACGGTGGACCGCGACCAGGTGACCCAGGCGATGATCGACGGCTTTGCCGGCGCCCTCGACATCGAACTCGCCCCGGGCGAACTCAGCGACGACGAGCTAGCCATGGCCGACCAACTACGAAAGGAGCGCTATGAAAGCCACGCGTGGACCTTTAAGCGCTGACTACAAAGTGCCCGGGGGCAAGTTGCTGCGGGTACAGCTGACGCTCGACATGTCCCAAGCACCCCCTGCGATTGCCGACCTGCGGATCCACGGGGACTTCTTCATGCACCCTGAGGAAGCCGTTGAGGAACTAGAGGCCTGCCTCGTAGGTCTCCCCTGTGACGCGACGGCCCTACGGCCCCGCGTCCAGGCCTTCTTCGACGGTGATGTACAGGTGCTTGGCGCCGACGTCGACGGCATCGTGCACGCCATCGTGGCAGCAGGCAGAAGCGATAGTTGACCGAGAAGTCCTTTGGGGGTTGCCAAACCCCGCCCGAGCAGCCTCGGGCCAGGTCCGACGCAGACGATGATAGACGAACGAGACCACGCATGCACCTGAAAACCTACACACCCGGCACGAAGTTCCCCCCGATCTCGCTCTCGGGGACACAGTGCCAGCTTGGCTGTCGTCACTGCGACCGCGCCTACCTCCGTGGCATGCGCGCGGCGACGACGCCGGAAGCGCTGCTGACGACGTGCCGGGAGCTGAAGCGCCAGGGCGCCATCGGCGCATTACTGAGCGGCGGCTCTGCCCGGGATGGGTCGATACTCAACCTGCCGGAGCCGGAGATGCTCGAAGCCATCCGCCAGGCCAAGACAGAGACAGGCCTGATCTTCAATATGCATCCGGGGTTGATGGACGAGGCCACGGCGCAAGCGCTCTCGGGCGCCATCGACTTCGTCAGCCTCGAGATCCCCAGCACCGCGACGATACGCGACGTCTTTGGACTCGACGCCACCTCTGCGGACTACGTAGCGGCCTATCGCCGACTGCGTGACGCCGGGCTCCACATCGTCCCGCACATCGCCATCTACGACGGCACCGAGGCTGCGTTGCTCGATCACCTTGTGAGCTACCCCCACCCCGAGACAATTGTCGTCATCGTCTTCTCGCCCACCCGAGGCACCCCGATGGCTGAGGCGCCGTCGCCCTCCCCCGAGATGGTCGGCAGCGTCATACAACGGTTGGTGACTCGCTTCCCCGAGACCGAGATTGCGCTCGGCTGCATGCGCCCTCGGACGCGGAAGCTGCGAATCGCACTCGAACTCGCGGCGCTGGATGCGGGCGTCGCCAGAATGGAGCTACCTTCACGAGCGACGTTGGATGTTGCGGACCAACGAGGCTACCGCATCGAGCAGTTTGATACGTGCTGCGCCCTACCGAAAGCCCTGGAGGATCAGGTGAGGACGGCCTCGCGCTGAACCGGCTCGCACGGGGATGAACTCCCCGTGCACCACCCCAACACCCGATCCATCGGGTTGCCCCACCCGCCACCGCTCCAAGCCCCGTTCACGGGGCGCCGTCTACTAGCCCGGCGACTTCATCGCCGCCGTTCTGATCGCCCATACCCTCGAGCCAGCAACCACGCCACGGGCCACGGCTGCGACCAACGGCGGATGCCCTCGACCGTATACGGCGTACCCGTCACGATCGCCGCGGCCGCGGCCAGGCCGCTCCTGATCGCCGGAGCGATCCCCTCACCCATATCGGCAGTCGCCAATCCCGCCGCGTCGCCGACGACGAAAGCGTTATCGATGTGCAGCTCACGGCGCGGCTCGCGAAGATAGTAGGCGTGGCCCTTCGGTGCATAGCTGTGACCACGAACCCATCCCAAGGCCTCAAGTCTGGCGACCAGCAAATCCCAATGGCGCCGAATCGTGTCACCGCGTGATGTCAGCGTCGCGAGCTTACCTCCAACGCCGACGTTGACATAGCCATCGACCTTGGGCACGTACCAGGCGTAGCCCGGCAACCCGTCCTCGAAGAACCACAGGTGGCACGCGCGGGCGCCGGGCGCCTCAGCCATCTCAGCCGGGAACTCCTGCTCCTGCGTCACGATCAGGGCCTCAGGGGATCGGGGATTCGCCTCTGCAAAGAAGGTGCGCGCGACCGGACAGTGCGTCCCGCCCGCGCCGACGAGCGTGCGCCCCGCGAACACGCCATCCACGACGTACCGATCACCCACCCGCACGATCTCCCGCACCTGATGGGTCTCCACGCGCACACCGGCGCGCTCAAGTAGAAACGCATCGAACTCCACTCTACGGATCGCCAGTTGTCGCGAGGGCAGATGCAGCCCAAGACCACCGACCGAGAGCCGCAATCCCTCAAGGCGCGTCAGCCCATAGGGGTAGTCTCTAGGGTCCAGCTCAAGGTCGCGAAAGACATCCGGCGTGATCCAACCGGCGCAGAGCTTGACACGGGGAAACGTTGCCCGCTCCAACACCAAGCAGTCCACGCCCTGCCGACGAAGCGCCCAGGCGCACGCAGCTCCCGCCGGCCCACCGCCGACGATCAGCACGTCGGTCTCGATCACCCGCACGCCTCAGCTACAGCGGCAGTCGGGCTGTGGCGTCCCCTGCCGCGTCATGACCACCTGCCAGAGCTGATGCACCCGCGCGCGGAAGCCTCCGGCGCTGCTCAACAGATAATAGCGCCACATCCGGTAGAAACGCTCGTCATAGCGCGACTTGAGCTCGGGCCACGCCGCCTCGAAGTTCGCGTGCCACGCCATCAGCGTCGGATCGTAGTGTGGACCGATGTTGTGCCAGTCCTCCACCACAAAGAGATGCTCCATTGCCTTGCCGAGCTGCGCTATCGAGGGAAGCATCCCATTCGGGAAGATGTACTTGTTCGCCCACGCGTTGGCGCTGGTCCTGCTGAAATTGCTGCCGATGGTGTGAAAGAAGGCGATGCCGCCCTCCTCGAGTGTGCGATCCACCACCTCCATATAGGTCCGGTAGTTACGATAGCCCACGTGCTCCATCACGCCGATGGAGATCACGCGATCGTAGGTACCCGAGACGTCGCGATAGTCCTGGAGCTTGAGCTCCACCGGTAAGCCCTCACACGTCTCCATGCCCAGCGCCACCTGCTCCTTGGAGACCGTGACACCCATCACCTCCACACCATACGTCTCGGCGGCATACTTGGCAAAGCAGCCCCACCCGCAGCCCAGCTCGAGCACGCGCATCCCGGGCTCCAGACAGAGCTTACGACAGACCAGGTCGAGCTTCGCTTCCTGGGCCTCGTCAAGCGTGGTCGCCTCCGCCCAATACCCGCAGGTGTAGTTCATACGCTTGTCGAGCATCGCCCGATAGAGGTCATTCCCGAGGTCGTAATGATGCTCGCCAACCTGGTAGGCGCGCCGCTTGGACTGCAGGTTGAACAGCTGCGCCCGCAAAACGTGAAGCGCTACCCTCCAGTTACCCTTGATCTTACCGGGAAGATCCGCCAGGAAGATCCTCGCGATCAGCTCATCGATCGCGTCACAGTCCCACCAGCCGTCCATGTAGGACTCGCCGAAGCCCAGTTCAGCCTCGCGGAGGACCCTGTCGTAGAAGCGTGCATCGTGGACGTGAAGGTCCCAGGGGTTGTTGCCATGGACCTCCACCTCTGCCTGAGCCAGAAGATCGCGGATAACTGCTTCTGAGCCCTGCGCGGTCATCGTCTACCTCCTCTCAATCAGAATGTCGACCCATGACGGCCACAGAGGGGCAGGTACAGTCGGGAACCCGAGGGCCATACAACTGCCCCACCCACATTACACTCCAAGCCGGCGGGGTTGTCAAAGGCAAGTGCTCAACACCCAGGGCCGAGGTTGCAGACCTCGGCCCTGGGTTCACATCCATACGCTCCCCGGTCTCAGACCGGGGCCACAATGCCGTCAGTCCAGCGTCTTGCGCAGCTCCGCTCCCTGAGTGATCAACGCGCGCTGCAGCGACGACACGTCGAGATCCCGCGGTCGCACGCCCTCCTGCGCCGAGAGCGCTGCTGCCACACCCGAGGCCTGACCGATCGCCATCATCGGGATCATCGCCCGGTGTGACTCATACGGCTGCTGCTCGCTGGAGATACAGCGCCCGGTCACCAGCAGGTTGTCGACCTTCTTGGGCACGAGCGTGCGGTAGGGGATGTCGTAGCCCTCGTGTTCGAGATAGCGGCGGTAGCCATAGTAGTGGATGATCGCGCAGGAACTGATCGCCACGACATCGTCGAAGCGCCGGCCCTCGATGGCATCCTCCGCCGTCAGCTTGTACTCACCCTCGATGAATCGCGTCTGGCGCACCCCCAGTAGGGGCGGTGTCTCGATCACGCGGGCGTCGGCGAGCTCAGGATGCTGAGCCTGCTTCTTGGCGAAATCCTCATAGACCCGCAGGCGCGTGGCCACCTCGGCCCGCGAGAGCTCCTCCGCGTCCGTGCCGTCGATCGGCTCCGCGCCCGGTCCCCAGACGACGGCGTGGCTGCCGAAGTCACAGGCGAAGGGCGCCGGGGGTCGCTGCGCGCCGAAGGCGATGCGGTACATCAACGCGTCATTCAGGCGCGGCGCCTCGTCCTTCATCGTCTGCCAGAAGGGCGCGCCCGCCCGGGCAGCGACATCGCCGTCGCCCGAAGCGTCAACCACCACCTTCGCCATCATCGCCTGGCGTCCCGACTTATTCTCGACGACGATCCCACGCACAACGCCGTCCTCGACGATCGTGTCCGCAAACCACGTGTGGAAGAAGAGATCGACCCCCGCCTCAACACAGAGCTTCAGCGTGACGACCTTGAACTTCTCCGTGTCGATGGCATAACTGTACTCCATCTGTCCCGGCGTCGTGGGGTAGGACTTCTGAGGATAGGGGCTCGTGCCCAGACCCTCCATCGCCTTGAGCTGCAGCACGATCTCTTCGGCGATCCCCCGCACTGTCTGCGTAAAATCCGGCTCCACCTGATTGCGGAAGCCGTTGATGCAGGCCATCAGCGACGCCGTTGCCGTGCCGCCAAGATAGCCAAACTGCTCGACAAGCACCGTCCTCGCCCCCTCGCGCGCCGCAGCGATCGCCGCCGCCAGACCTGCGGGGCCTCCCCCAACCACAATGACATCAACGTCGCGCACGATCGGGAGCTCCTTGGGTTGTTCTACATAGGTCGCCATATCTCCTCCTTACGTTACCCGGCCCTTGCCAGGCGGACCATCGTCTCATAGTTTGCCATCACTCGCGGCGAGATCTCACGCCCGTACGGGCACGAGGAGGGCATCAGGACAAAGCCACGCCCCTCGCCTGCCGTGCCTTCCTGTAACGCCTGGCACACGCGCGCCTCGAAGTCGTCCTCCGAGAGCAGTTCGATCTCCGAGGCCTCGATATTGCCGAAGAGCACCATCTGCTCGCCCACGGCACGCCGCACCTCGATGAGCGTCATATCGCCCTGCGGTGGCGGCTCGATCGGATCCAGCCCCGCCGGCGCCATCGAGGCGATGTCGCCAAGGATGTTGCGCAGTCGACCGTGCGAGTGGATGCGAGCGAAGCCGCCATAGCGCTGGATGGTCTCGACGATCGGCTGCGTGTAGCGCACCGCATACTCCTTGTACAGTCGCGCCGGCAAGAGGGGTTCCGAGGCATATTCCGATCCTACCACCCGCCACAGATGACCCGGGAACGCTTGCGCCACCGCCCCAACCACCGGATAGATGTGCCGCGCCGCCTGCTCGAGCAAGCGATGGAACAGCGCGGGTTCGGTCAGCGCGAGGACCGTATAATCCGCCATCGAGAAGAGGCCGGCGGCATGGCAGAGCGGATCGGCGATATCGACCATCACGATGCCAGCATCGCCCAACCGTGCCTCCTCGACCTTCAGCGCCTCGACACTGACGTCAAAGGCGAAGGCCTCGTCCGGCAGCTGCAGGTAGGCCTCCGCATCCTCAGGCCCCTTGAGCAGATGCTCCAGCGTCCACACCGTATCCACGTCGGGGTCCAACCGCGTCAGGGACATCAGCGTCCTGCCGCCCACCTGATACGTCGTGCGCGTGAAGCGCGAGCCTCCACGTAGCTCGACCTCGACCCTGCGGAACGCATCCATGCGGTTCTCGGGCGCCGGATGCAGCATCGGGCCCCGCATACGGATGAGGTCGGTCTCCTCCTCGGCAAACTGCAGCAATTCGCACCATCCCGGTCCGTTGTGGACGTTGAAGGGATCCGGGTCATCGGGGTCCATCGGCAGGCCGCCGATCTCGTAGAAGCTCACCGCCGGGCGGTCCACAGCCTCGCCTCGCAGCGTGGCCATCAGACGCTCGCGCCGTGTCATCATGTCTCTCGCCTCATGAGTCCCGACACGCCCTGCCAGAGATAGATCACGCCACCGACCAGGCCCGCCCCGGCGGTCACCGCCCACACCGAGAGCGTCCAAGCAGCGATGGTCGGCTCAGCTAGGCCCGTAGGGACCAGAAGCATCTGACCCACCCAATCCCGTGCGCCCAACCCGCCCACGGAGATCGGCAGCAGGAGCGCCAACGAGAGCAGCGGGACGACCACGAAGAAGAAGCTGACGCTCAGGTCCATGCCCACCGCACGGGCGCAGAGCCAGTGAATCGTCACGTTCGTGGCGTTGAAGAGCGTCGAGAAGAGGAGCGCCAGCCAGATCGCCCGAGATCCGCAGCCGCTCACCGCGGCATAGACCTGGGCCGGCTTGCCCTGCCCCTCGAGGGAGAGCTGCGGCGGAAGGAAGGCGGTGGCCCGGCGAAGCAGACGTCCCTGAAGGAGCACAGCCCCTGCGATGCCGCCCGCGACCGCCACACCGGCAAAGAGCCGGCGCACCCACGGCGCCAGCCCACGAGCGAAGGGCAGCACCACCAGCCCCATCAGCAACAGCGAGAGGATGCCCGTGAGCCGGTCCACCACCACCGTTCCCAGCGCCGCCGAGCGGTTCTCCGCATCGCGCCCCAGCTCCAGCACGCGCACGACGTCGCCACCGAAGCCGGAGGGCAGAAAGCTGTTGAAGAAGCCGCCGACGAGATAGAGCTTGAACAGCAGCCCAAACGACGGGCGCAGCCCCAACCCCCGAAGCAGCGCCCGCCATCTGAAGACCCGGATCACGTCCCCGATCAGGAAGAGACACCAGGCCAGCGCCAGCAACCTCAGGTCAACGCGTCTCAGCGCCGAGAGAAGGTCCTGCCCACCGACCTGCCGGAAAAGTACCGCCAGCGCGACGGCGCTCAGCGCCGTGCGCAGCAGATTGCCGAGCAGGCGCCGGCGACCGGGCGTCACGCGCGACAATGCCTCAGGGCGCTGACTCAGTGTCATCAGGGACCGGTGCAGGTCGGATCGTAGCGGAAGTAGTCGAAATCAACCTCGACCGGCGTGATCTCATTGGAGCCCGCAGTCACGCCGACGCCGATGCGCGGCATCTCACCAATGTCCGCCGACGTGATCCGCGCCCCATTGACATAGAAGTCCGCCTTGGTCCCGTGCACCCACACCTTGAGCGTGTTGTAGTCAGACGTGCTTGGATTTCCGAAGTAGGTCGGGGACCAGGCCGGATTGGGGGTGTTAGGCCAGCGGTATAGTGCGATCTCGACATTCTCCTCGCGCCCATCGAGGGGCTGCCGATCGCCCGGGTAGATGTAGTTGTGGTACCTGAGCATCCCCAGCTTGTGGTTGGCGTTGATCTGGAAGGTGTAGATCTCGGTGAGGTCGTCACCCGACTGCGTCGCGTTGGCTCCGAACACAACGCCCCAGCGTGCCATATAGGGCTGTTCCTCGGCCCAGGAGTTGGCAAATCGCGCCCGCGCCTCAACACAGTAGCTATCGGGTAACGGCACAGCCGCAGCGGGGAGCGGCGCTATCTCCGCGGGCCAGACGAACCAGGTAAAGACATTGCTTCCGCCTCGCCAATCCATCGGGACCGTGATCCGATAGTGGCCTGGGACATAGCCAAGGTGAGCCACGTCCTCCCATTGTTCGTAGAGGATCCCATCGCGCTCGTAGATGTTGTACCGCTGAGCCCAACCTGTCCGCCACCCGCTGTTAGGATCGGCAAAGTGGTCCTCATAGGTCAGAATCGGCGTCGGCGTGGGGGTCGGATCAAGGCGTACCAGCGGCAGGTAGATATCGTGGCTGTAGACAGCCTCTAGTAGGATATCATCGACAAGTGGACCACGATCCCTCTCGCCGGAGATCGCCACAAAGCGCAGGAAGATCCACACCTGCTGCCCCGTCGGGAAGGGACCGGCAGAACGACTCACCTCCTGCCATGCGTCCGGATCGCCGGGGACGGCGATGTCGTGTTCGGGTAGTGGATTCAGGCCATCCGTTGACAGCGCAATGTGGAGCTGATCGCCGTCCGCGATGCGGTTCTGAACGCGAGCACTCAGCCGCACCTCGGCGGTCGGTTGCTCGAGCTCAAAGGGGCCGACCACGGCGATGGTCATCATCGTCGGCGTATAGCTACCCGTCAACCATGTCTGGGCCTCTCCCAGGGCGCCCCCACCGGCAGCCCACAGCCCCTGATCGGCGATCACAGCGGACCCCACGGTCCGCGAGTAAGGCGCGAGCCCCCACTGGTATCCCGTCTCCCTTCGATCGGTCACCTGCCAGCCCGACAGCGCCGTGAACGTATCGGTGTAGATGCTCTCCGCGCCTTGCCGGTGAGCCGTCCCCGATGCCGG
>CAZYYC010000182.1:0-9102 GCA_964650935.1 uncultured Anaerolineales bacterium | reverse complement strand
GATGAGCTGTGGTCACGTGCCTACGCTAACTTGCCCCCGTCCTAAAACGCACCCTTACGGCCTTGCCGAATTGCGCCTTTCCCTTTATAGTAGAGGTCTGATGGAGCCGGATTGTGCCGACCACGCACAATCGACACGTTATCTGAGCAACGACTGGAGAGTCCTATGTCATTTCGCGACCAACTGCTAACCTGTGAGAAGTGCAGCAACACGTTTGTCTTCCGCGTTGAAGAGCAGCGCCTGCAGGAGGATCTCGGCTTCGAGCCCGAGCCCCCGACCCGTTGCCCCAACTGCCGCGACGAAGTTGAGGCCGGCCCAGGCTTGCGAGCCGGCGTGGTCAAGTGGTACCAAGACGACAAGCACTTTGGCTTCATCACCCAGCGGGACGGAAGTGACATCTTCTTCCACCGCAGTGGCATCGATGGTGATCCCGCGCAGTTCGGCGAGAACGCCCAGGTCTGGTACGAGGTGACGGAGACCGATCGCGGACCTCAGGCGGTCAACGTGCACCTGCGCGAGTAACGAAGGCGAGGTGCGTACAGAGGGCCAACGCCGCGTCGCCATCAACGGCTGGTTCTGGGATCGTCCGGAGACCGGGAGCGGTCAGTATCTCCGCCGCCTCGTTGAGACGCTCGTGCGCCTCGACACCGCCCCGGAGATGAGCATCCTGCTCCCATCCGAGCCCTCTGAACCGATCGCGCCCACCGGAGGCGCGGCTGCCGTGGTGCACCCGATCCGGCGAAGCCACCTGCACAAGCTGTGGTGGGAGCAGGTGCTCGTGCCCCGCCTGACAGCGAGCGTGGCGGCGGACCTGCTTCACGTCCCCTATTGGGCCCCCCCGGCCCTGGCCCCCACACCCATCATCGTGACCATCCACGACATCATCCCTCGGATCCTGCCCGCCTACCGTGGCGGGACCAAGGGACGGCTCTACACGGCGCTTGTCAGCGCGACCAGCGTGCGGGCGCACACGGTGCTCACCGACTCGGAGGCCTCGCGTCACGACATCATCCGCCATCTGCGCGTTCCCGAACAGCGAATCCGCACGGTCCCACTAGCAGTCGATCCTACCTATGCACCCGACGAGGCGCCGAGCGACGCAGACCTCCGCGCAGCGTGGGGATTGCGCAGCGGCTACCTGCTCTACCTGGGCGGGTTCGACGTGCGAAAGAACCTTCATGCCGTGGTCGCGGCCTTCGCGACCGTCCACCGGGCCGCGCCCGATGCGCGCCTCGTCATCGCGGGACGGCTTCCCGCCTCGGACACACCCTTCACCCCCGACCCTCGCCGGCTCGCCCGCGAGGCGAGCCTTCCGGAGGATTCCGTACACTGGCTGGGCTTCGTGCCCGAGCACGACAAGCCCGCGCTCTACCGTGGCGCCCGAGCCCTCATCTGCCCCTCACGCTATGAGGGGTTCGGCTACCCGGCCCTCGAGTCGATAGCCTGCGGCACGCCTGTCGTGGGCAGCCGTGTCACCAGCCTACCCGAGGTCGTCGGCTCCGGCGGCGTGCTGCTCGACCCCGACGACATCGACGGCCTGGCGGGCGCCCTTCTGCAGCTGCTGAACGACCCAACGTTCTATGCGCGTCTCCGTACGGCAGCGATCGCTCAAAGCCGCCACTTCTCCTGGATACGGACCGCTGAGGCAACCTTGGAGGCTTTCCACGAGGCCATGGCGAGCCCATCGAGTTCCCCGAAAAAGAAGACTGTGGTATAATCAATTGTATGGAACCGCGTGACGTCATCGCGTATTTGAGGCAGATCCCGATGTTCCGGGATCTTGACGAGGAAGGTGAACGGGAGCTCCTCCGCCTGGTGCCCTTTGTCGATGCTCGCACCTACGCTGCCGGCGAACAGCTGTTCAGCCAGGGTCGCGCACCCGACAGAACGATCCTCGTCCTTCAGGGCCACGTGGAGTCTCGTGTCGATGACAGAAAAGCGCGTCGGGCTGAAGGGGCCGTCCTGGGCCGACAGAGCCTCCGTGTCGATGACCTTGAACGTGCGACCGTCACGGCTACGACCGCACTGGAGACCCTGGAGCTACCCTTTCGCGACCTGGTCAGGGCCTACCAGAAGAGCGACTATCTCCGCGAACGCCTGGAGGGACCGCTCAAGCCCGACGTCTTGGTCGAGCAACTCAAGCAGATGTCGCTCTTCAGCCGGCTCACCGACCGGCTTGGCGAGCTCGAGCTCTACCACGTCACGCAGATCACACACGAGCAAATCCTGTCCAATGGCGAGTGGCTCTGGCGCCAGGGGGAGATCGCCGACCGCTGGATCTTCGTCATCGAGGGTCGGCTCAGGCTCACCATCTCCGATCAGGAGGGCATGGCCCATGAGGTAGGCGAGCTGGGACCCGGCAGCTGGGCCGGGGAGACGGGTTTGTTAGTTGGCGACTTCCACGACGTCACCGCCACCGCTGATGGGTTCGCACGCGTCATCTATCTGCTGCGCTCCGAGTTGAGCGCCCTGCTCAGAGAGCGTACATACCTCGAGCGGCGGCTGAACGTCTCCACGGCTGTCGAGAGGCGCCGGCGGACACGGGACTTCAGCTGGCTGCGCGACGACGAGTGGGTCATCGTGGCGGCGCAACGCCACTGGACACGCTTCTTCCGCCAGGCGGCAGCCCCTGCCGTGATCCTGCTCCTCCTCTTGCCCGCGGTGATCACGCTGCTGATCATCGGCGAGGGTGCCCTCATGCTCCTCGCCGTCGTGTTGGCCATTCCGGCGCTGGCCCTGGTAGGGGGCATCATCTGGCAGTACATCAACTGGCGAGATGACTACTTCGTCGTCACCACCCAGCGCGTCGTGCACCTCGAGCGCGCAGGGCCCTTTTCCACCCACCAAGAGGAGACCCAACTCGACAACATCGTAGACATTTACGAGGTCCAACCCGGCATCGTCGCCAACCTGCTCAACTATGGCAACCTAGTGCTTCAGAGTGCCGGTGAGACGGTGAATATCGACATGAGTTACGTGCCCGACCCCGCCAGACTGCGTGAACTGATCTCGCAACAGGTTGAGCGCACGCGCGCACGCGACGTCCTTAAGACGCGCGGACAGATTCGCGAGCTACTCGGGCGCCGACTGGATCCATCCGACGCGCGCGCCGGGCAAAGGGCCGAGGAGGAACAAGGGGACAGCGACGAGATCGATAGCGACCGTTCGCCGTCACCTCTTCGTGCGATGTTCACCTCCGTCTGGGAGTACGTCTTCCCTCCGGCAAGGATCGAGGTCGATGGGGGGACGACCATCATCTGGAAGCGCTACTGGTTGCCCGGCGTCAGCCGCAGTCTGCCCGCCCTTATCCCCTTCGTGCTCTTGACGGTCGGCGGGATTCTCTTCCTGAGGCAGTGGTTAGGCGAGACCAGTTTCCTCGGATGGCTGGTCGGATGGCTCTTCATCGAGGCCATTGCCCTGGGGGCGCTGCTCTGGTTCGTCGAGGATTGGCGCAACGACTATTTCCAGTTGACACCGAGTCACATCATCCTGGTCCAGCGCCTGCCGCTGCTGCTGCGTGAGTCGCGGCACGAAGCGCGCCTCGACCGGATCCAGAACCTCGGTTTCGCCGTCCCCTCCATCATCGCGAGGGTTTTCGATTTCGGCCATGTCTCGTTCGAGACAGCGGGTACCGAGGGCAAGTTTGAGCTACAATGGGTCCGCCATCCCGAGAGGGTTCAGAAGACGATCTCGAATCGCCAGTACGAGTACCGGCAGCGACAGATCACGGCGGAAGCGAACCGACGGCAGCAGGAGTTGCTCGGATGGTTCACCACCTATGACGAGCTGCAGCGGGGTCGCGATACAGCGGAAGCCCCCTCAAGCTATCTTTCATAAGGAGAGCATATGGCAGTAAAGGAAGTCATTACCGTTGGAGATGCCCGCCTTCGCGAGCGCTCTCGCCCGATTCGAACGATCACGCCTGACATCAAGCAGCTCATTGAGGACATGATCGAGACCATGCACGCGAGCGATGGGATCGGGCTGGCGGCAGTTCAGGTCGGCGAGCTGGCGCGTATTATCGTGGTCGAGCTGCCTGAGGACGAGGAGGTCTGGGGAAGCGGCAGATGTTACGTCGTCGTCAATCCCGAGATCATCAAGGCCTCAAGGGAGACCGAGGTGGGGATGGAGGGTTGTCTCTCCGTGCCCGGCTACGTGGGCGAGGTCGAGCGCTCGGTTGAGGTGCTGGTGCGTGGGCTCGATGAGCACGGCGACAAGTTCCGCCTCCGCCCGCGCGACTTCCTTGCGCGAGTCTTTCAGCACGAGATCGACCACGTGAACGGCATCCTCTATATCGATCACCTGGTCGCGCCGGATCGCATCTGGGAAGTCGAGCCCGGCACCGAGGAGCAGACCGAGCTCAAGGAGCAGCAGAACGTCAGACAGCCTGCATCGGCCTAACTCTGTAGATAGGTAGCGCGGTGTCGAGGTCGACCTGGCCCCCCGTCTCGGGGGGCTTTCTGCGGACGACCGCCCCCCACGCGCATAGACCATCATTCAGCGGCAGACGACCTGCCGCATTCATTCAGGAGGCTAAGCGTGGTATCAAAGGAACAAGTTCTGGAAGCACTAAGAGGCGTCATGGATCCCGAGCTGCACCGCAACATCGTGGAGCTGGGTATGGTCCGCGAGATCGATATCCACGACAAGGACATCAAAGTCACCATCGCCCTGACGGTGCCCAACTGCCCATTGCGCGACAAGATCGCCGCCGATGCCGGGCAGGCCGTCGATGCACTTGAAGACGGCCTCAACGTGGAGATCTCGTTAACCGCGATGACCGACAAAGAGCGAGATGCCCTGCGCGAAATGCTCCAGGGCCGCAGTCAACAAGCGACCGGCTCCCTCGCGGGCAACCTCAACAAGGTGAAGACCGTGATCGCGGTCATGAGCGGCAAGGGCGGTGTCGGCAAGTCCACCGTTGCAGCCATGGTGGCCGTCGGCCTGCGGCGCAAGGGGCGTCGGGTCGGCGTCCTTGACTCGGACATCACCGGTCCCAGCATCCCCAAGCTCTTTGGTGTGACCGATCCCCCGACGATGTCCCCCCTCGGCATTATGCCGCCGCAGACCCCTCTGGGCATCAAGGTCATGTCGATCAACCTGATGCTCGAGAACGAGGAGCAAGCGGTCATCTGGCGTGGTCCGATGATCACGAGCGCCATCAACCAGTTCTGGAACGACGTCTTCTGGGGCGACCTCGACGCCTTGGTTGTGGATATGCCCCCGGGCACCTCGGACGCCGCGATCACGGTCATGCAGAGCCTGCCGGTGAGCGGCATCGTCCTGGTGACCTCGCCGCAGGATCTCGCGGGTATGGTCGTACGCAAGGCGGCCCATATGGCCGAGCACCTCAACACCCCGCTCATCGGACTGGTTGAGAATATGAGTTACGTCATCTGCCCGCACTGCGGAGAGCGCTACACCCTCTTCGGCAAGGGCGATACGAAGACGATGGCCGACCAGTTCGGGACCCCCTTCTTGGGCGAGATCGGCCTCGATCCGGAGATGACCAAGCTCGGCGACCAGGGCGCCATCGAGAGCTATGCGAACAGCGACTTCGACGAGACCGTCCGCGTCGTGGATGCCGTCATTGAAGCCGCGCCGGCACCCAAGTTCGCCGGTCAGAGCTAGCCTCTACCGCGCCATCGGCTGCATAACCAGCGCCCTCCCCTGATCAGGGGAGGGCGTATCCGTCCACGGACACCTGGAGCGTCGTCAGCGTCACGGCATCATCGATCGGCTCACCCTCAGGGTTAACGACCGGGACGCCCACAATGTCGGGATAGCTGTAGATGCCTGTGCGCAGAAGGTAACCGCCCGGCGCAAGGTCGTCGGGCAGATTGACCACGAACCGACTGAGGACGATATCACCCGTCGCCCAATCGGCGGCGGAGAAACCCAGGTGATCGTCCTGACTGTGAAGCCCCCCGCGCTCGTCCAACAGCTGCACGGTGAAATGATACTCGATCCCTGCCGGGGGCAGCTCCTGCACCCACCACGCCAGCCACACCTCCAGAGACGCCTCGTCGCCTGCCCACAAGCTTAACTCATAGGCAGCCAGGACGAGGTTGTTCGCATAGGGCACCCCGGCACCCACGGGCGTCATCCCGGCGACCAGCTCGTCGCGTGATAGCCCCTCCCATACCCACGTGCGATAGGCAATACCGTCAGGAAGCATCATACCCGGCCCCAGCGACACCGAAGGCAGGTCTCCCAGACGTGAGAGTCCCATCTCGGCCACACCGCCTTGCGGGTCCAGCGGTCCTGCCAGATAGACGGTGCGCTCTCGCTCGGGAAAGGGCAACGCCGCTCGTGGATCGGCAAAGCGGTGCGGCGTACCGAACAGCAGGGCATTGAAGACCGTCGGCGTCTCAGCCATAAAGGGTGTGATCTCCTCGCTCAACACGATCACCTCTCCGTCGTCGGCGAGGGCCGCGGCCTGTTGTGCCGCTATCCGTGTGTAGCGGAGCGGGATACCATAGCCGCCGGTCGTCGGATGCGCCACCATCATCTCGCGCAGGCGCCAGGTGACGCTGACCTGCCACGCACACGCTACCACGCAGACGATGAGCAGCCCCCACCCAGCCGTGCGCACCCCCCGAGCTCCCCTTACGCCGCCGAAATCCTCCACCATGCGGCCTCTGAGATGGTCCCAACCCCAAACCACCAGGGCAGCGATGAGCATGTAGGACACCGGATAGTGCATCACGAAGTAGTGCTGCTGCGTCGGCGCCGACGTCCTCAGCTGCAGCAGGATGGGCACGGCGAACCAGAGCAACATCAGGCCGAAGCCCCTGCGCCGCTCCTCCGTCGGTGCACGGAAGGCCTGCCAGGATCCATAGACCAGGCCTCCGGCGAGCAACATACTCAGCAGGTCGTTCAGCCACCACAGAGGGAGCACCCTCCCCAAGAAGTCTTGGTGAAAAGGTCCCGCTTGCCCCTCGATTCCCTTGCCTCCCAGCAGCGCGAAAGCGTAGCGGACCGCATCCCATGAGAAGCTGCTGCCCCCTCCCGCATAAGCCATCAATCCGCGGGCGTTCTCCCAACCGTTCAGCGCGTCGTGGATCACGTAGGGTGAGAGCAGACATGCCGCGACCAACACGGCAACCAGCAGCGAACGCCACGCTACGGCATCACGGTACAAGAGCAAGGCAAGGCCCACGATCGGCACGTAGGCCAGAGCCTCCAGCTGCAGGCCCAACAGCGCTGCAAGGCTCGCGAAAGCCGGGACGAGCGCCCGGCGGCGACGCTTCGCCAGCGCCAGATAGAGCGAGGCCATCAACGCTAGGGTGAAGATCGGGAGCGTCCGCGCCCATATCTTGCGGGCGTACAGCACAGCCCAGGGACTTACGGCGAAGAGCAGCGTGCTCAGCAGGGCAGCCCGTCGCCCAAGGGCCTCCTTGGTGAGGGCATAGCACGCCGGCAGAGCGAGCGTGTTAAGCAGCATTGTGAAGAGCACCGCCGACAACGGATCTGACCAGAGCCGCAGGGCAACCGCCATCAGATAGGGCGTTAGCGGCAGATTGTCGATGCCCAGCGATGAGTCCACACCCACCGCGGGCAGGAAGCCCTCATAGGCGATGGCCTGTCCCCACCGCGCAATCGTTGCCTCGTCACGCTTGAACTCCACCAGCGTCGGCTGGGAGAAGCGCAGTACGGCACCCAGGATCAGGATGCACCCGAGCACCCAAAGATGTGGTGACCGCCTCACTAGACTCAACCGTAGATCTCCCTCCGTTGCTCTCTATTCGTAACCCAGCGCGATCATAACGCAGGGGCAAGTGACGTCAACCGAAGCCAATTGCGCGAATGTCGGCGTCTGGATATAATGATATCAACGAAGCACGAACGATCGGCCCATCGGACGCATAGGGTAAGAGCGACGACCCAAGTTTGAGGCATACGCTTCACCGCCCTAAGGAGGCTCTTGATGCTCAGTTTCATGAAGGATACCCTGGGTGTGATCATGGGAGGGGGAGTAGGCACGCGCCTGTGGCCCCTCACCAAACTCCGCGCCAAGCCCGCCGTGCCGCTGGCAGGCTACTATCGACTCATCGACATTCCCCTGAGCAACTGCATTAACTCGGGCATCAACCGCATCTACGTGCTGACCCAGTACAACACGGTCTCGCTACACCGCCACGTCGTGCGTACGTATCAATTCGATAACTTCTCCGGCGGGTGGGTCCGTATTCTCGCTGCTGAGCAGACCCCGGGCAGCCAGGCGTGGTATCAAGGTACGGCAGACGCCCTTCGCAAGCAGATGTTCCAACTGCAGGTGCCCGAGCCCCGTAACATCGTCATTCTGGCAGGCGATCACCTCTACCGGATGGACTACTCGCTCTTTGTCCAGTTCCATGAGAGTCACGAGGCCGACGTCACCATTGCCGCGAAGCCGGTCAGTGCTGAGGACGCGCCGAGCCTGGGCATTCTCAAGGCCGATGCCGAGGGTCACATCACCGACTGGGTCGAGAAGCCCTCACCCGAGCAGTTACCGGATCTCGCCAGCATGCCAGGCGACAAGCCCTATCTGGCGTCCATGGGGATCTACGTCTTTGGGACCAAGACGCTGAACAACCTTCTACGTGAGGAGTCGGGGTCCGACTTCGGTAAGCACATCATCCCGGCGGCGATCAGTCGGAACATGCGCGTCTTCGCCTATCCCTTTGACGGCTATTGGGAGGACATCGGCACCATCCGCGCCTTCTTCGAGGTCAACCTGGCCCTGACGACACCCAACCCACCCTTCGACCTCTACGCACCCGAGTGGCCCATCTACACACGCGCGCGCTTCCTTTCGGGCAGCAAGGTCCTGGATTCCAGCCTCCGCCGCGTCGTGCTGGCGCCGGGTTGCCGCATCGACAGCGCAGCCGTCGCCGACAGCATCGTCGGCCTCCGCAGCATCGTCAATCCCGGGGCACATCTCCACCGCGTCGTGATGATGGGCGCCGACTACTATGAGACCATGGTGCAGCTGGAGGAAAACGCCGAGCTCGGCATCCCCCACATGGGCGTGGGCGAGGGGAGCGTCGTCGAGAACGCCATCCTGGACAAGAACGTGCGCATCGGACGGAACGTGGTGATCCGCAGCCACGAGGGCGC
>CAZYYC010000181.1:0-9104 GCA_964650935.1 uncultured Anaerolineales bacterium | reverse complement strand
TTTGGGGGACTGCTGGCCCTCATCATTGCGATCATCGGCGGCACGGCTCTCCTGCAAGGATCATCGAACCGGCTTTGGGCCTGGCTGCCCTCCCGTCCCAGCCCCTCGGCAACAGCAGCACCCGAACACATGACCGCGACCGCCACAAGCTCTCCCACCCCCGAACCTTCCGCCACACCCACGCTCTGGGTGGCGAGGGAGTTTGCTCTCGCCACCCATACACCGACCCCAACCCCTGTTTGCATCCCCCGTGTGCGGGCAGAACGCGTTCGGCTGGCGCCGTCATCAACCGTCGCCCCCGGCACCGCATTAGTGGCCCGTATCTCTCTGCAGAACAGCGGGAATTGCCCCTGGCCCGAGGACACGGCGCTGCATCTCACCAGTGAGACCCGCCTCGGCGCGCCCTCTGTCTTCACGGTCTCCCACGTGCTGCCCGACGAGAGCATCCAGCTGTTCATTCCGATGACGGCACCTGAAGAGATCGGGAACTACGTCGTGACCTGGGAGATGCGGCAGACAAACGACCAAAGCTTCGGCAGCCGCATCCCGTTGGAGATTGTGGTTGATGACCTCGCCACCCTCACCCCGACCCCGACAGCAGACCTTGTGCCTGAGCCCACCGTTTCACTAACGATGACTATGGAGACGCCCCAGCTTGTGCGCTGGCGTGCGGATCCGACCAGGGGACGTTGGTCGGGGCTCGCCCGGGTGCAGGCAAGCGGCGGAGCCGGTCACTATCGCTATTATCTGGAGGAGGTCAGCAGCACGACAGAACTCGTGCATGGCGAACTGCACTTCGAGTGGCACTACTGTCAAGCACTTCCCCTGAATCTATGGGTTCTATCCGGCGGCTCGGTCCTGAATTGGCGTGGGGAGATCCCTTATCCGGCACCAGAAGTTTGTGAGTAGCTGATCGGCGATCCAAAAAAAAGGGGAGGCGAGGATGACAGAGAGGCGAAAGGCACCTCAGACATCGATGGTCGAGCTGATCCGACGCCGCGGAGTGAAGGATGAACGGGTGCTGAGGGCCATGGAGGCCGTCCCGCGGGAGTGCTTCGCAGGCGAATGCAACGCAGAACGGGCCTATGGAGACTTCGCGCTGCCCATCGGTCATCAACAGACGATCTCGCAACCCTATATTGTCGCCCTGATGAGCGAGGCCCTAACGCTGCAGCCTGGGGATCGCGTCCTCGAAGTCGGCACGGGCTCCGGCTACCAGGCCGCGATCCTGGCGGAGATGGGGATGGAGGTCTACACCATCGAGCGCATCCCTGAGCTATACGAAGCCGCCAAGGAGCGCCTTGCCGCCTTGGGATACAGCGTCCATCACCGGCTGGGCGACGGCTATGCCGGCTGGCCGGAATTTGCCCCTTATGACGGGATCGTCGTCACCGCGGCAGCGACCACGTTCCCCGCCCCCTTGGTAGAGCAGCTCGCCGACGGCGGATGCTTGGTGATTCCTGTCGGCCCATCGGGCACCTACCAGGTACTCTGGAAAGTCCTGAAACAGGGGGAACACGTCCAGAAGATCAGCCTGGGGAGTGTGGCTTTCGTGCCCTTTGTCTCGCCTGAGCTCTAACCCTCTCATCTCTCAAGAGGGCCGTCTTGCCTTTCCCCCGCAGCCCACTATAATCGCGAATATGAGGCGATCTGGGGCCCGGCATGGACGATCCACGCGGCAGATCATCCGGGAGGGGAGCAACGTTGCCCCCCGGCTGACACCTCATGGAGGGCTTCAGTCGCAGCGGTCCGAGCCGGATCGGCCCACATTCCCTAGAGGTCTCTGGCCCAACACCACGCACCAAGACGGATCGCCGCCCCCTCCAAAGGGCGCGCATCACATCTACGCCTCTGGTCCTACGCCGGAGTATGTACCACCGGACATGAGGATGGCTTAATGGTGAAGCCGTTCTCCTCCTTTCTCAAATGGCTGGGGATCGGCTTGGCCATGATCGGCATCCTCGTCCTCGTCTTTGGAACACCCGGAGGTCTCCTGCGGAAGGCGGATTATATCGCAGCCGCGGTCTGCCACCGACGCCTGAGCCACTCGTTTGAGATCGCCGGACAGCAGCTTCCCCTCTGTCAACGCTGTACAGGCACCTTTCCCGGCGCCTTGACCGGCCTCCTGGTCCATTGGGGGCTATGGCGCAGGCGACGCTCCATAGCCTTTCCTAGATGGCCTGTCCTCGTCGTCTTGGTCCTCTGTGCCGCGCTATGGGCCCTGGACGGCATCAACTCGACGACGAGCGATGGTCAGTTCCACGCCATCCTGCAGGCCTGGATTTCGCGTCCTGAGGGTGTGGGAGTCCTTGGCTACGCACCTCAACCGTGGCTGCGCCTGCTTTCCGGCACCTTAATGGGTATGGCGATGAGCGTGGTCCTGGTGCCGGCGTTCAACCAGTCTCTATGGGCAGACGGGGAGGAGACACGGTCCCTGCGCACCTGGCATGAGATGGCACAATTGCTGGCGGTGGAGCTGGGCCTGGCGGCCCTGATCTTTCTGGTGGAACCCCTGCCCTATCGACTGGGGCTCTATGCCGTCTCGCTCTACAGCGCACTGAGCGTCGTCACTATGTTCACATTGCTTGGCGCAATGACATTCGTTCTGGTCACGCGACGTGACGCCACGCTCAAAGGTTGGCGCGAGGCATGGGTGCCTATGGTCTGGGGTATCGTCTTCGCAACACTTGTGATTGCGGTCATGGACGGCGCGAGGTTGTGGTTGACCGGCACTCTTGATGGTGTGCCGGGCCTATTATAAGGTTGCTGGGAACGGCTTACTCAGATATAGTGGCCCTTGATCGTTGTCGGATGGGTCGATTCAGCCGAGAGAGAGTTAGCAGGAGGTACAGAGATGGCTAAGAAGTTGTTTATCCCTGGTCCCACGCACGTACGGGCGTCGATTTTGGACGCACAGACGGCACCGATGATCGGACACCGGAGTACGGAATACTCAGATCTGCAAGCCGAGGTCACGCCGAAACTCCAGACATTGCTCTATACCGAGCAACCCGTCTTCATCTATTCGGCCTCCGGCACCGGCGTGATGGAGGGCTCCCTCCGCCAGACCGTACTGAAGCGCGCATTGATCACCGTCTGTGGAGCATTCTCCGACCGCTGGTACGAGATCGCTGAGGCGAACGGCGTGCCGGCCGACCGACTCGACGTGGAGTGGGGAGAGGGATTCACGCCCGAGATGGTTGATGACGCCCTGAGTCAGGGAGACTACGACGTCCTGACGGTCACATTGAATGAGACCTCGACGGGCGTGATGAATCCGCTCCGGGAGATCGCGGCGATGGTCCGCGCGAAGCACCCCGATACGGTGATCCTGGTCGACGCAGTCTCCGCGATGGCCGGGACCAAGATCGAGATTGACGCTTGGGACCTGGATGTCGTTATCTCCAGCTCCCAGAAGTGCTTCGCACTACCTCCGGGTTTGGCCGTCACCGGCGTCAGCGAGCGAGCGATCAAGCGCGCAGAACAGGCACCCAACCGTGGCTACTACTTCGACTTCCTCACGATGCTCAAGTACTTCAAGCGGAACCAGACCCCCTCGACGCCCGCGATCAGCCTGATCCAGGCCCTGAACCAACAGATGGATGATATCCTGGCGGAGGGCCTCGAACAGCGCTGGGCACGTCACATCCGGATGGCCGACATCGTGCGCGACTGGGCCAAGAAGCATTGGGAGCTCTTCCCGAATCCCGCGTTCCTCTCCAACACCGTCACCACCATCAAGAACACACGGGGCATCAGCGTTGCCGACCTGAATAAGGAGCTCGGAGCACGCGGCGCGATGATCTCCAACGGCTACGGGAGCAAACTGAAGGAGAAGACCTTCCGCATCGCGCATATGGGCGATCTGACCGTCGAGGACATCAACTGGGTCCTCGGTCTGATCGATGACATACTCGGATTGGCGTAGGATCTAGGGCTAACGACATAGGGGATAAGGGCCTAGGAGAGCTTTCCACAGCTTTCCCCTTGTCCCCTCAGGAAACGAGAGGAGCACACTATGGGTAAGTTACTGATCTGTGATCCGGTGGACACCGGCGCCATTGAGGAGATGCGCGCGGCAGGCATCGAGGTCGATGTGCGCGACGATATCAGCCAAGCAGGCCTAGCCGAGATCATCGGCGAGTACGAGGGGATGGTCGTGCGGAGCCGCACCAAGGTCCGGCAGGACATCCTCGACAAGGCCGAGTCCCTCAAGGTCATTATTCGCGGCGGGGTGGGATTGGACAGCATCGATGTCGCCTACGCCACCAGCAAGGGCATTGACGTGCGCAACACACCCGAGGCCAACAGCAATGCGGTGGTTGAGCTGGTCCTGGGCATGATGTTGGCCCTGGCACGCCACGTCACAGTGGCTGACCAGAGCATGAAGGCCGGCAAGTGGGAGAAGAAAGCACTCAAGGGAACCGAGATCACCGGCAAGACCTTGGGCATCATCGGCTACGGGCGCATCGGCCGGATGTTGGCCGAGAAGGCTAAGGCTCTCGGCATGCAGGTCGTAGCTTACGACCCCTTCGTCGAGGATCCTGATGTGGTGTCCTTCGAGACCTTGCTCGCGTCCTCAGACTACATCAGCCTTCACATCCCCCTGACGGAGCAGACGGCGAGTCTGATCGACAAAGACGCCTTCGCGAAGATGAGGCGTGGCGCCTTTCTGATTCAAGCCTCACGCGGCGGCACCGTCGATGAGGCGGCGCTCTATGATGCGCTGGTGGACGGCACGCTTGCCGGGGCGGGGCTAGACGTCTTCAGTGCAGAGCCACCGGAGGGTACGCTGCTCGAGAAGCTCATCGGCCTTCCGCAGGTGATCGCGACACCCCACATCGGCGCAGCGACTGCGGAGGCTCAAGAACGCGTCGGCAGCGAGGTGGTCAAGTTAGCCAAGGCCTACTTCGCCTGATCGGGAGGATCTATGGCAACCATTCGACCGTTTCGCGGACTACGCTACAATCCGGACAAGTTCTGCGACCTGTCCGACGTGATCGCGGCGCCCTATGACCGCATTCACGCAGAGGAACAGGCGCTTTACTACCAGCAGTCTGCCTACAACATCGTGCGCATCATCCAGGGGATGCAGACACCGGACGATGCGGACGAGGACAACGTCTACACACGCGCGCTGGGCTATAAGCGCAACTGGAGCGCCGAGGAGATCCTGATCCGCGACCCGGAGCCGGTACTCTATGTCCTGGAACAGCGGTTTACGACGCCTGACGGTGTCGAGCACGTCCGACGGGGATTGACAGCGGCGCTGGAGCTCACACGCTTCGACGAAGGCGACGTCCTTCCCCACGAACACACGCTCCAGGGCCCCAAAGTGGACCGACTCAACCTCACGAAAGCAACGGAGACCGCCTGGGGCCACATCTTCACCCTCTACCCTGACCGCCTACGCACCATCAACGCGGCCCTGCAGCCCTTCCTTGACACCCACATGCCGGCCATTGTCCACGACCCCATCATCGAACCCGAGGTTGAGCAAAACTTCTGGGTCGTCAACGACCCCGATATCATCGAAGCGGTCGTCGCAGGGATGGCCGACTGCCGACCGATCATCATCGCTGATGGGCATCATCGCTATGAGACGGCCCTGGCCTACCGAGACGCGATGCGTGAGCTGCATCCGGACGCGCCCGAGAACGCTGCCTTCAACTACGTGTTGACAACGATGGTCAGCATGGACGATCCGGGGCTCGCGATCCTGCCCACCCATCGTCTAATCCATTCGTACACGACGATGAGCAGCCACGAGCTCCTTGCCGCCCTCGGGGCGATGTTCGAGATCAAGGCCGCCGCCTCCCTCAACGAAGTCCTCGACGTGCTGGAGGAAGCCGTCCCCGAGCACCCACGGCACGGATTTTACGACGGCTCGTTCTCGGTGCTGACGCTCAAGGACCTTGCCGTGATGGATGAGCTGCTGCCCGATCGCGACCCCCACTTCCGCTCACTGGATGTAACTGTGCTGCATGAACAGATCATCGAGCAGCAGATGGGCCTGAGCAAGGAAAGTGTCCGGCGTAAGGAGAACATCACCTATCTTCGGGACCCGCTCCCGGGGATCGCGGCGGTGGACCAGGGCGAGGCCAACTTCCTCTTCCTGCTCAATCCCACGCGCATGGATCAGATTCGCGCCTGCACTGCAGCGGACGAGCGCATGCCTCAGAAGTCCACGGACTTCTTCCCCAAGATCGTGAGCGGCCTGGTCGCGCTCCCGCTGGACGATTCCCTGTAGGATGGCCGACATCAGGTACCTGCTCTTCGATCTGGACGACACCCTCTACACCAACGCCTCCGGCCTCTTTAACGAGGTCGGAGGCCGCATCGAGCGGTGGACGGCAGACGCGCTGGGCCTCGACCTCGCTGCGGCCAAGTCCCTGCGCAGGCGCTACTACGAGCAATACGGCACGACAATGGCGGGGCTCCGCAAGGAGCATCCGGAGGTCGACATCGACGCGTATCTCGATGATGTGCACGCCGTCGACGTCTCACGCTATCTGTCTCCTGACCCGGCACTGGACGCAATGTTGACGTCCCTGCCGGCGCCCAAGTCGATCTTCACCAACAGCATCACCGACTGGGCCGAGCGGGTGACGCGGCAGTTGGGCATCCGCCATCACTTCGAGGCCATCTTCGACGTCAGGGCGGTAGGCTATCAAAGCAAACCGGATCCCTTTGCCTTCGAGTGGGTGCTGCAGACACTGGCATTACCCGGACCGGCATGTGTGATGCTCGACGATCAGGCCGGCTACCTGACGGGCGCAACCCAGGTGGGAATGCACACGGTCCTGGTGAGGCATGGAGCCCAGCCGACCGATGGCATCGACTTTGCCGTGGATCACATCCTCGAAGCCGAGCCCATCCTCCAGCGCCTGCTGGCGACGTAAGCCGACGCCCTCACAAGGCAAGCGCCCCACGGAGACTCCGTGGGGCGCTTGCGTTAGCTCGTCCGATATCCGGGAACGGCGAGTTTAGTCAGCCGCTGCCCAGCTGTAATCCATCTCCGACATCTGCTTGTACATCTGCCACCGCGCCTTGGCATCGGCACGGGCCAGATTCAGCAGGGTTTCGGCTCGATCGGGCTCCGACTGGAGCAGGGTGCGGAAGCGGATCTCGTTGTACATGTAGTCCTTGATATCCGCCTTCGGCTCACGTGAGTCGAGCTGCAGCGGGTTCTTGCCTTCCGCAAGCAGCCGCGGGTCATAGCGATAGAGCATCCAGGCCCCTGAGTCCACCGCGGCCTTCTGCTGTGAGAAGCCGAGCTTCATCTGCGGGATGCCGTGGGCGATGCAGTGGCTGTAGGCGATGATCAGGCTGGCTCCCTCGTAGGACTCGGCCTCCTGAATGGCACGTAGCGTCTGAGCATCGTTAGCGCCCATCGCCACCTGCGCCACGTAGATATTGCCGTAGGTCATCGCGATCATCCCCAGGTCCTTCTTGGGCAAGCCGCGACCGGCATAGGCGAACTTGGCCACGGCGCCGCGCGGGGTCGCCTTGGACATCTGCCCACCCGTGTTGGAGTAGACCTGCGTATCCAGCACCATCACGTTGACATTGCGGCCCTGGGCCAGGACGTGATCCAGACCACCGTAGCCGATGTCATAGGCCCAACCGTCACCACCGAGGATCCATACCGAGCGACGCACGAAGACATCGGCGAGGCTCAGCAGATCCCGTGCCTTGGGGCTATCGTCCTCGGCCAGGCGAATGCGCAGCTGCGCTACACGCTCGCGCTGTGCCGCGTAGTCGGCCTCGGTCTGCTGTTCCGCGTTGAGCAGCGCGTCAACAAGGTCGTCGCCCAGCGTGCCGGCGAACTGCGTCAACAGCTCACGCGCATATTCCTCCTGCTTATCCAGCGTCAGGCGGAAGCCGAAGCCAAACTCGGCGTTGTCCTCGAAGAGGCTGTTATTCCAGGCGGGACCACGCCCCTGGGGATCGGTGGTGTAGGGGGTGGTGGGCATGTGACCACCATAGATCGACGAGCAGCCCGTCGCGTTGGCGATGACGGCACGGTCACCGTAGAGCTGGCTCAGCAACCGCACGTAGGGCGTCTCGCCACAGCCGGCGCAGGCACCCGAGAACTCGAAGAGCGGCTGCAACAGCTGCGAGCCCTTCACCGTCTTGAGGTTGAGCTCCTTACGGTCGGCATCCGGGATCTCATTGAGGAAGAAGTCCCAGTATCCGCTCTCGCGCTCACGGATATCCAGCACCGAGGTCATATTGATCGCCTTGCGGTTCGGGTTCTCGCGATCCTTCGCCGGGCAGGCCTCAACACAGAGGCCGCAGCCCGTGCAGTCCTCGATGCTCTCCTGAACCGTGAACATCTTGCCCGAGAACTCGCGTCCGCGGGCTTCTGTGGAGCGGAAGCCCTCCGGCGCGTTCTCCAGAACCTCAGGATCATAGACCTTGATGCGGATCACGGCGTGAGGACACGCCATCGCGCACTTGCCGCACTGGATACAGATATCCGGCTCCCAGATCGGTGTCTCCAGCGCGATGAAGCGCTTCTCATACTGCGTGGTGCCCACCGGGAAAGTGCCGTCGACCGGCATCGCCGACACCGGCAGGCTGTCGCCCTCACGCTGGATCAGCTTGGCGGTGACTTCGGCCACGAACTCGGGCACATTGCCCTTGACCGGAGGACGCATCTCCAGATCGCTGGTGGCCTCGGCGGGCACCTCGATCTTGTGCATATTCTCCAGCGACTGGTCGACCGCGGCGAAGTTCATGTCCACGATCTTCTGACCACGCTTGCCATAGGTCTTCTGAATCGCCTCTTTGATCTTGGCGATGGCCTCATCGCGAGGCAGTACACCCGACAGCGCGAAGAAGCAGGTCTGCATAATCGTGTTGATGCGACCACCCAAGCCGACCTTGCCGGCCACCTCGTAGGCATCGATCACGTAGAAGTCGACACCCTTCTCGATGATCCGTTCTTGTACCTTACGCGGGAGATGATCCCACGTTTCCTCAGCGGGGTAGGGGCTGTTGAGCAGGAACGTCCCACCCTTGACGGCGCTGCTGAGCACGTCGTACTGCTCGGCAAGGGAGAACTGGTGGCAGCCGATGAAGTTGGCCGAGCTGACGAG
>CAZYYC010000180.1:0-9108 GCA_964650935.1 uncultured Anaerolineales bacterium | reverse complement strand
CTGACGCTGCCCCCTGGGCCGTAGGTCCACGGGATGCCGATCTCCAGGATCTTGTAGTCCCAGCGTCGCGCGATGGCGAGGACCTCGACGTCAAAGGCGAAGCCATCGATCTGTTGCTTGGCGAAGATGGCGCGTCCGGCATCTTTGTGAAACGCCTTGAACCCGCACTGTGTGTCCTGGATGCCCGGCACGGCCAGGGTGCGCACGATGAAGTTGAAGACGCGCCCCATCATGTGGCGATAGGCGGGCTCGTCGAAGCGTTGTGAGCCCGGCACCTCTCGCGATCCGATGGCAATGTCATAGGTGGTGCCCAGTGTCTCCGGGAAAAAGCGCGGCAGATCCTCGATCGGCATGGCCAGATCGGCGTCGCAGATGAAGGCGTAGGTGCCCGTGGCTGAGAAGATGCCTTTGCGTACGGCGGCCCCCTTGCCCTGGACCGGTTGGTCCACGACCTGCAGGAGAGCACTTGTCTGTGCGTAGGCTTCGGCGACCTGCCGCGTCTCGTCGCGGCTGTTGTTGTTCACGACGATTACATCCAGCGTCTCCGGACGGCTCTCGACGAACGCCAACACCCGTTTGAGCGTTGTCGGCAATCGATGTGCCTCGTTATACGCAGGGATGATGATCGTCATCAGAGGTTCGTTGTTCATAGGATTCCGCCTTATTGACCGTTGGGTAAGCTGCTCATAGGTTGGTCCAATCCACGATCTGCCTCCCTTGGTAGATGGCCACACGGTCGAAGCCTGCTGCCAGCGCGAGGTCACGCGCCACGTCGAAGCCGAAGCCGATGTGGTCCGGACGGTGCCCATCGGATCCGAAGACCAGGAGCTCCCCGCCCAGCTCGCGATACCAAGTCAGCACCTGTTGACCGGGAATGGGTTCGGGCAGTCCTTTGCGCAGCCCCGAGGTGTTGATCTCCAGGCCCTTACCCTTGGCAATGAGGCCCGTTAGCGCGGCCTCGATCGGCTCACGGTAGGGGTCCAACGGCAGGACCTCGCGGTGAATATCCCACGCGTCGCGGCGGATCAGGTCCAGGTGTCCAAGCACATCGAACTCCGCGCGCTCGACCATGCGCACCACTTCCTCGAAGTAGCGTCGGTAGGCGGCGTCTATCCCCTGCTCAAAGAAGGGAGGCTCCCATCCTGGCTGGTCGTCGAGCCAATGCACTGAACCGATGACGAGGTCAAAGGTGTGGGTGGTCAGCAGGGCGTTGACTTCGTCCGGGAAGTCGTGTGGGTTGCCAAGCTCGATGCCCGTCAGGATATCTACTTTGCCCGCGTAACGGTCGCGCACCCGATCGATGTCAGCGAAGTAGCGCGCCAGGTCCAGGTAGCCGTAGGCTTCATCGCCCGGGTACCATTCCGCATGCTCAGTGAACGTGATTCCGGTGAGCCCGAGGGCTTGGGCAGATGCCGCCATCGCGGCCATGTCGGCCGATCCGTCGGGCGAGTGGTGGCTGTGGGTATGGGTATCAATCATCGTTGGGCCTGGGATCGATCGGTCTCGCCGCACATCAGGTGCGCTCGGGAGGGCGGCTGAAGAGGCTCTCGGGTGCGTGCGGCGGCACGAGAAGGCGCAGCGAGAGAGGGTCGATGCCGAAAGCGGCCGGCGTGGAGCCGAAGGGATCGCCGTCCAGGTGGATCGCCACGGTGGGAGAGGTCTCAACCTCCATCTTGCCGGCCAGCGCATGCATCACGTCGGGGCTGTCGAGGTGTCTCCCGGTGACCGATTGCGCCGCGAACTTCAGGGCATAGGCGAAGCCCAGCCCGCGGAAGACAAAGATGTCGAGCAGGCCATCATCCATGCGCGCGTGCGGGGCGATCTGGAAGTAGGCGGCATAGAGCTGGATGTTGCTGGCGACCGCCATCAGCGCACGGGTGCGGAAGGTGCGGTCCTCGATGCGAAAGTGCGAGCGCACGCCGCGGAATTCGGATGCCACGGCGAAGCCCGTGATGATGTAGGGTAGTGTCCGCAGGCGTTTCATGTGGCGTGGTCGTGGCTCCATCTGTGCGGCGATTTCGGCGTCGAGGCCCAGCCCTGCCCAGCAGATGAAGCGCCGCTCGTTCACGACGCCCGTGTCGACGACCTGGATCCGGCTCTTAAGTAGGGCGTCGCCCACCTCTTTGATGATCGGGGCAACCGCCGGCAGGACCGGCATGCGGAGTTGATGGGCCAGGATGTTGCCCGTACCTACCGGCACAATGCCGAGGGCCGTGGTGGTGGCCACGAGACCGTTGGCGGCTTCGTTGATGGTCCCGTCGCCTCCGGCGACGAGCACGAGATCGGCCCCGTGGGCAGCAGCGTCGCGTGCGTGGTTGGCTGCGTCACCGGGCTGCTCGGTTTGGGTCAGCTCAATCTGCCACCCGTGTTTGCCAAGGTACGTCGCAAGGCGCTTGAGCGGACGCTCCATATCCCATGGTCCTGCCGTGGGATTATAGATCAATGTCGTCCTGTACGTCATAGGCTGATGGTTGCTTTCTGCATGGCCACCTGGCCCGCAGTATAACATAGGATCATGGCATGGTCCAACGCCACCACAGGAAGACCAGCATCCCAACCGTGAAGGTCACGGCGATGGCCCAGTCGCGGCTCGACATGTGCAGGTCGCGCCATATCGTGCGCGTCTTCATTGTCTCCAGTCCTCGCGCTGCGAGTGCCAACGTCAGCTGATCGCTCATTCTGAGGGTGCCGATCATCACCGCCACGAGTACGGGGATGTCGCTCCGGATGCGACGGACCAAATTCTCGTGGGCGATCCAGCCGCGTGATGCTTGGGCGTCCCGTACGGTGCGATAGAGGCTCTGGATCGCGGGCAGGAATCGCAGGGCGAGGCTGATCGTCAATCCCCACGCATAGGGAAGACCCAGGCGTACGATCGCACGTACGAGGGCCGGTTGTGATGTGGTGTAGAGGAGCGTGCCCATCACAAAGGCGATGCCTATGGCGCGTAGGGCGAGGCGCAGGGCCTCGAGAACCCCGCCCAGTGTCAAGCGCAGCGGGCCCCACGCGAAGATTTGGGGGCCGGCTGGGTGGACATAAGGTTGGAGCAGGAGGATCAGCACGATGAGAATGGCCATCTGACGCCACAGCTGACCCAGCTTCCACCAGGGAATACCCGCGGCAAGGAGCAGCAGGTGAATCGCGGTGAGAAAGAGAATCTGCCATCCTAGACCTGGGAGGATGAAGACCCAGATCAGTCCCAAGAGCGTGCACCATAACTTAACGCGAGGATCGAGCCGGTGGAGCCAGGAGCTGCCGGGTACGTAACTGTCGAAAACGACCGTCATCGTGACCTACTCACCCTTGAGCTGCTCGGTAAGAACGGTGGCGGGCGGGCCGTCGTTCACGACTCGACCTGCCTCCAACGCGATCACGCGATCGGCGCGCGCTGCCAGCGCCATCTCGTGGGTGATCAGCACGATGGTGACACCGCTCGCCCGCAGGTCGGAGAGCCAAGTGAGCAACTGCATCAAGCCGTGACCGTCAAGTCCTACGGTCGGTTCGTCGAGCACCACGATCGGTGTTGAAAGGGCCGCCAGCGCCGCCAGTGTGACCGTACGCTGTGCGCCGTAACCTAGGAGCGCGGGGGGGCTGTCGGCGACTGTCTCCAAGCCGAAGCGACGGAGCACCTGTTGTACGTGGTCATCAGCCTTCTCCATCCCCAATTGTGTCGGGCCATAGGCGACCTCCTCCCGTACGGTGGGGGCAAAGAGCTGTTGTTCCGGGCGCTGGAAGAGAAACCCGATCTGACGCGCCATTTCGCCTGTCGAGCGTCGACCGATGGGTTGACCCAGTACGCTCACGGTGCCGTGCGTTGGGCGTAACAGGCCGTTGAAATGGCGTACGAGCGTGCTCTTCCCGGCTCCGTTAGGGCCGACGACCGCCACGAACTGGCCCGGAGGGATGGTGAGATCGATGCCGTGCAGGGCCTTGGTGTCGCCGGATTCGCTTGGATAGTGGAACTCCAGCGACCGGATCTCAATCGCAGGTGGGCCATCCTGCAGAGGGTGGACGGGGCCAAGGCCGGGCCAGGCCGAGGTGGGTAGATAGAGCCCTGACGCGATCAGAGCGGCCTCGTCGGCAAGCAGGTCGACCGCGGCCGCGGGCTCAGACAGTTCTCCGTCATGCAGGGTAGCGACGGTGCCGATCCGAGCCGCCGTCTCCACTCGTAGGGTCATCAGCACCAGGGTCGTGCCCGCTGCTTGCAGGGACTCGATAGCAGCGTGCACGTCTGAACGACCATGCGGATCCAGTCCCCCCCATGGCTCGTCCAGGATGAGGACCCGCGGTCGCATAGCCGACAGCGCAGCCAGGGCCAGGCGCTTCTGCTGTCCGCCTGAGAGCGCCCAGGGTGGGCGGCGGCGATCCGGCTCCAGCTCAAAGCGCGCTAAGGATGCTCGCACTCGCTCTCCGATCTCGCCGGGGGGGAGTCCCATCGCCTCCAGGCCCCACGCGATCTCGTCCTCGACCGTTGTATTGAAAAGCTGGGTTGCCGCATCCTGGAAGAGCAGACCAACGCTCCCGATCGGCGGCGGGGTTTCGGCCACGTTGTGACCGCTGATGACGACCGATCCGCTGAGCCGCCCGCCGGTGTGGCGGGGCGCCAGGCCCGCTAGGACATAGCTTAAGGTGCTCTTGCCCGCGCCCGTGGCGCCCATCACGGCGAGGGCCTGCCCCGCCTCAACATGCAGCGTACAGCCCTTCAGCACCTCCGGAGTGTGCTCTCCGCGATGGCGGGCTGCATATGTGAATGAGATGTCGTCTAGATGGATCATGTCTATGGCCCAAAAAAGCGGAGGAGGCCAGAGCCCTCCTCCGCACGTGAGCTTAGCGTTGGGTAATCAGGTCGCTCGCTCGCTGTAGGACTCCAAAGCCGGGTAGGCGCGACGCACGGCCCAATAGAGCGGGATACCGATCAGGCTGGCGCTCAGCGCCTGAATCGTGTTTGGGATGATCTCCAGAACGGCGACGGCTGTGCTCTCCAGGAGCGCGCCGGCCAGAAAGTAGCCGGTGACCACGATCGCGATGCTGATCACCGTGGCGACCACAGCGGTGAACCAACTCAACCCTTTGCGAAAGACCAGCCCCAGTGCCCATCCCTGGAGGCCATGGACGACCAGCGAGAAGATCGCCCACTGCGGGAACCCCATCAGGTCTGCCAGAGCTGTGCCCAGCCCACCGGCAGCCATAGCAACCCAGGGACCAAAGGCGCACGCCGCGAATGTCACCCCGGCGTCTCCGAGGTGAATGTAGCCACCGGTCGCCGGTACCGGCAGTCGTGGGACCGTGGTCAGCACGAAGATCAGTGCTGCCATCAGCGCCGTGAGCGTCATACGACGGATATTGACCATCACCTAGCCCTCTTTCCGGGCCCATGTCTCTCGGGGCCTTGGGTGATCATAACACGCGGGAGGTGGATGGCAAGCAGAGCGGGTCAAGCTGCTATCCTGCACAGATCCGTGATGTCGTCGCTCCTACCGCTTCTTATCGTCATCCGAGACGAAGGTGTTGAGGACAACGCTGATGACGCTGACGATGATGGCGCCCCAGAAGGCGGGCCAGAATCCGTCGACGTAGAACCCTACCCCGAAGAGGTTGTTGGCAATGGAGGAGGCGATGAGCAAGGAGAGCGCATTGACGACGAGGGTGAAGAGCCCCAGGGTCAGCAAGATAAGGGGGCATGTCAGCAGCTTCAGAAGTGGACGGATCAGAGCGTTGACGAGACTCAGGATGATGGCCATCGCCGCATAGGCGACCCATCCCCGACTGTCATCAACGCGGATGCCCGGTACGATCCAGGCTGCAGCAAAGAGCGAAAGCGCGCCGATGGCCCAACGGATGAGAAGTTTCATGACAAACCTCCTTGGGTACGTCGCAATCGACGTCGTTGAACTTGCACTGTCCTACGAATCAGCTATGATTCGACTCATGTGACATAGGCGTGATGCGTTCGCATCACACGTTCAGGAAGGTCGTCTTGCCTCAGATTCTGATATTCTGCGAAGATACGACGCTGGTTTCCGACGTTTCTGCCGTCGTGCCTCCAGACCTGAACGTGCACTATGTAACGGCGAGGCCGGAGTTTTACTCAGCCCTTAACGACCCGGCTGTTGCGTTGGTCATTATGGCGCTACCCTCGAATGGTGCTGCGTCCTGTGTTGACGTCGACATCCTCAGAGATGGTTTGGTTCGACGCCCCCTGCTGCTCGTGGCCCGGGGAGACGCTGTCTCGCTTCCATGTCTGGGCGAGTTGCTGTCGTGCCACCCCCGTGCCCTGCTGACGACGCCGCTGGTGCGGGCCACCTTCCAGGCGGCTCTCTACAGCGCAATCGGTGGGTCACCCCCCTCTGACCCTAGTATGGCAGTGAGCCTCGAAGAGTCAAATCACCGCCTGAATGCCCGCCTTCAAGAGATCAATACCATCTACACCGTCGGTAAATCGGTCGTCTCGTCACTGGATGTCAACGAGATCCTTCGCCGCATTGTGGTAGCCTCGGTGAATCTGACCCGAGCCGAGGATGGGTTCATCGTGCTGAAGGAGAATGGAAAGCTCTTCGTGCGTGTGGCGAAGTACAAGGATCAGCCGTCCGCGGCCCAGTTGCACTTGGAGACGTCGGACTCGATGGCCTGGCAGGTCATCCGATCCGGGCATCCGGCGATGCTGAACCGTGAGGCGAAGATCGCGACCGGCATGTTGGTGAGTTCATTGCTCTATGTGCCGTTGCGGGCCCCTGGCCCCGGGACGTTCGGCATCTTGGGCGTCGTCAATCGTGAGCGCAACGCACCCTTCACGGAGAATCAGCTCTTCACACTCTCTTCCGTTGCCGATTTTGCGGCGATTGCCCTCGAGAACGCACGCCTCTTCTCGGTCGGCGAGGCCGAGCGCTCCAGGCTCAGCGCCATTCTGGAGCATGCAGCAGAAGTCATCATTGTGACCGACATGGCGAACCGACTCTGGCTGTGGAGTGAGACGGCAGGACAGGTCTTTGGTCTCGATCGAGAGGCGCAGGGCAGCTCTCTCATCGACGTGATTGACAACGCCGATATTTGCGAGCTCTTCTCTCAAGGACAGGAGGACGCGGCGGTCCTGCACACCGAGGTATCGCTGGACGACGGACGTGTGTTCAATGCGCAATTGAGTGCCATTGAAGGGGTCGGTCGTATGATCGTGATGCAGGAGATCACGCATCTCAAGGAGCTCGATCGGCTGAAGTCTGAATTTGTCTCGACCGTGTCGCACGATCTACGCTCGCCGCTCACCACGATTCAGGGCTATGTTGAGCTCCTGGATCGTGCCGGGCCGCTCAACGAAATGCAGCGTGACTTCGTGGGCCGAGCGCTCACCAGCCTGACGCATATTACGGCGCTGATCTCGGATCTGCTCGATATCGGGCGGATCGAGGCGGGCTATGATCTGGAGATGAAGCCTCTGACGCTGGACACGCTCCTGCGCTCTGTGGTTGAATCGGCACAGGTCTATGCCGATGCGGAGGGGATCAAACTGTCACTGGACATGCCCGCTGCAGCGTTGTGGGTGTGGGGAAACGGACGTCGGTTGCATCAGGTCTTGGACAACCTGATCAACAACGCGATCAAGTACAATCAACCTCAGGGCCGCGTGCGTGTCACGGCGCATCGGGACGGTGATCATGCGATCGTGCGGGTGAGCGACACGGGGATCGGCATTCCGGCGACGGAACAGACCAAGATCTTCGAACGCTTCTACCGCGTGCAGAGTCCTGAGACCGAGGAGATTCGCGGCACTGGGCTGGGGCTGGCCATCGTGAAGTCGGTGATTGAAAAGCACAAGGGACGGATTTGGGTGGAGAGCACTCCTGGTCAGGGCAGCACCTTCGCCTTTGTGCTCCCGGTGTATCAATCCACCCCCAGTCTACGCAGCTAAGAAGCCGTGTCCGTCGCCTCGTCCTGGGCCTGTCCCGGAGCGGTGATGTTCTGGGGCGGGATCAGGGCGCGGATGGTGATGTCTCCGAAAGGCTGCTCTTGGTGTGCTGCGACAGCTTCCTGTTTCATGAGCTCGAGGATGGCCTGCAGCGTGACGACGGCTTCCAGCCTTGAGGGCGTGGAGCTCAAGAGACGTCGGAAGCTGACCCTGGTCCACCGTTCCAGGCGCTGACGGATCAGCGAGATCTGTTGGACGATAGAGATCCTCACACGCTGAATCGCCTGCTCCGGCTTGGGGGCTTCCGCAGGCATCAGGAGGATCTCTGCGGCTTCGCGCAGGTCCTCCAGATCGATGTCGCCGAGGTCCAACGTGACGCGTACGGGGCGCGCGGGATAGCTGCCCCGCACATAGGAGCGTAGCGCGAGCTCATCACGATCCCGCAGCCAGTTTGCAGCCTCGCGATACTGACGGTAGGCACGTAGCTGTCGGATCAGTTCGTCCCCCACATCCTCGTCATCGTCCAGGTGGCGCGCCGACGACGGAGGCTTGGGGAGCAGGGCCCGAGACTTGATCCACAGCAGTTTGGCGGCGACGAAAAGGAAATCGGCAACGAGCTCGATTTGCATCGCAGCCCGCATGCGGTCGACCTCTTCCAGAAAGGCATCCGTGACTTGAGCCAAAGCCACTTTGGTGATGTCCAGCTCATTCTTCTCGATCAGGCGGAGGAGGAGATCGAGGGGGCCGTCGAAGACGGCGGTGTGCACCTCATAGCCTGGCTGAACGCCTGCCTGCATTTCACGGATCTCTGTCATAGCCTCCTGAGCATAGCGCAAACGGCTCGAATCGCAACCGCTCATTTGGGAATCTTGGGATAATTGGGATAATTCCAAGGTGTTATTTGGGATAATGTGTGGTATCATCTCGT
The DNA here is from genome assembly GCA_964650935.1 of uncultured Anaerolineales bacterium. Lineage (GTDB taxonomy): Bacteria > Chloroflexota > Anaerolineae > B4-G1 > SLSP01 > PWVB01. Next base: position 280 of record CAZYYC010000180.1, on the reverse strand, counting down.
GTGCTGTCCTAGACCGGTTTCATTGCCTGGACTCTGAGTTCCCTCTATGATGGATGCCGTCGGGCCTATGCTCGTCCTGTTGCTGCAGTTGCTCATCGTCTTGGGGTTGTTGCTGTGGGCGGACCGCTGGCTGCACCGCCACCTCCAAGGCGTGATGCTGTTGTTGACGGGTGACCATGAGATTGCTCTGTGGCTCTACGCCATCGTCCTACTTCCGGGTGTCTTCCTTCACGAGATGAGTCATGCGTTGACGGCTAAGCTGGTGGGTGTTAAGATCGGA
>CAZYYC010000179.1:0-9182 GCA_964650935.1 uncultured Anaerolineales bacterium | reverse complement strand
TGGCACACCAGCCACACCGATTTCCAGGTCTTGCTGCACAGGTACCCCGCGATCGGACTGGGCCTCTTACACATGCTGGCCCGCCGGAATCGCTTCCTCATCTCACAGTACGAGGATCTCTCGTTCAGATCTGTGATCGCCCGCACGGCCAAGCTGCTGCTCACCCTGAGCGACGGCGGTCACACCCCCATCAACCGCTACGAGACGCCGAATACCGAACTTGCCGCTCGCATCGCCACCGTCCCCGAGGCCTTCAGCCGCGCGCTGCGCCACCTGCGACGGCACAACTACGTCGCGTGCACACGTAGCACCATCACCATCGTGGACCCGGAGGCGCTCATCGAGATTGCCGCTCTCTGAGTAGCTCCTGATTGACGAAAGTCAATGACAGGCCCCGGCTTCCTTGATATCCTGATGAGGTGAGAGACCCATCACACCAGCTGTCGCACGCCAGGTTAACTGCCGTGCTCGGCAGCCCACGATCAGGGAGGCCCTATGCAGCCAGTTCGACGTTTCTTCGCCGATAGGTTCGTTTTCCTCTTTACCGCCACCAAGGGACTCGTCCTCGTCGCCATTGCCCTGATTGCCCTGACGACAGCCCTCATGGGCACGCTCTCGGGACCGATGCAGACGTGGGGCGTGACCGGCGCGGTGGTCGAGACCTTCGGACTCAGTCTGGTGCCGGCGGAGCGCGAGGGACGCATCATCCTGCTCTACCACACCATCGCGATGTCCGTCATCGCCATCGAGACCTATCTCATCACCGACTCACTTCCCATGAAGCGACGCGAGCAGACACAGATCAATGCGACGATCACCGTCGGTTACCTGCTCACGCTGATCTTCGGCCTCTGGTTCGGCTACTTCGGTCGCAACTGGACCTTTCACGGACTCTACCTCGTGGGGCTATCGCTGATCTTCTTCGCCGGGCTGCAGCTCGCCGTGGCCATCTGGCCCTGGCGCCCAGCCTATCACACGGCAGACACACGCCGAGCACGCCTGGGGCGAGTCGACCTGGAGCGGGTAGCCTTCTTCGTGATGGCGGTCGCGACGTTGGGATCGGCCATCTTCGGGGCTGTTGCGGGATCGTTTTACGGCAACGGCTTCGAAACCTTCCTCGCTGAGGACGTGGTCCGCGACCCCGTCAAGACGCCGTTACAACTCGCGATCATCGGCCACCTGCACATCATGCTGACGCTGATTGCGGTCGCCCTGGCCCTCTTGGTTGGGCGCTGGCTGGACTTCAACGGCCTTTGGCACAAGCTTTCGATGCCGTTCTTCATCGTCGGCACGATCATCATCACACTGGGCGTCTGGTCGATCGTGCCCTACCAGCCGATCGCACACATCATCATCTACGTGGGATCCACCATCGTTCTCCTGGGCGCACTCTTCCTGGTGATCTTCGGCTTTGACCGCCTTATCCGCCAGGGCCTTGAGGCCGAGTCCACCCGGAAAGCCACCCTGGGCCGGAAGCTTCGCGCGCTGCTCCGTGACCCGCTGAAGTTTGGCGCCCTCTGGCAGATGGTCTTCATGAATTTCGTCGTCTCCTTTCCCGGGATCTTTATGGCAGCTAAGCTCGGCGATATCTTCCGTGTCTGGCCGCTGAGGCAGGAACGCTTGGTGCTGACCGGACACTGGCACATCCTGTCGGGCATTGTCGCGACGATCATCCTGTTGATGTACGCCGACCTCGCCGGGCTCAAAGGACGGGTACGCCAGGTCTTCGGGTGGTCCATCATCGTCTTCTCGGATCTCGCCTTTGGGGCGACGTTTATCTTCATCGTGCGTCGCATGTTCGTCACCGAGTATGGAGAGGGCCCCCTCGTGAGAACTATGACGGTCTTGATGGACGTGGGGCTGGGTGCCGTGCTTCTGACGCTCGCAGCACTGATGGTCTGGCGCCTGTTCGATCTATTTGGACCTCAGGGACGCTGGCGCCACGAACTCACCGAATTCACCGCAGAGGAGGTGGCCCTATGAAATGGCCCAATCTCACGGCCCTGCTCGCGCTGGTGCTCGTCGCCTGTGCCGCCCCGGGCCTAGCGTCCACCGACGTGCCCGTCTACGGTACCGGCATCGACGCCACAGCATGGGCACACGTACCCGCCGGTGACTTCTATCAGGGACAGCACAACCACGCCGCGACGATCGAGACCGACTATGAGCTGATGGTCACCAACGTCACCAACGGCCAATACGCCGGCTTCCTGAATGCCGCCCTTGCCGCAGGCGAGGTCAACCTCACCGCTGACGCCGTCACCGGCTACTATCCGGGCGATCCCTTCCGCGCCTACAAACACGAGGTGGAGATCCCTGCCGGGGAGTGGGAGCTGATGCCCACAAAGGACCCGGCGCTCCGCCTAACCTTTGACGGCACCGGCTTCAGCGTGAAGCCGGGCTATGAGAACCATCCCGCCACGATGGTGTCATGGTTCGGCGCGTGGGCCTACTGCACCTATTACGACTGGCGTCTCCCCACCGACGCCGAATGGGAAAAGGCTGCACGAGGGACGGACACACGCCCCTACCCCTGGGGCGATGAGATCGCCATCGGCCACGCCAACTTCGTCGACAGCCGGGATCCCTTCGAGGGAAGAAGCGAGACCACGCCCGTGGGCTTCTACAACGGCAGCACCTACGACGGCTTCGAGACCTATGATTCAGCCAGCCCCTACGGCATCCATGACCTGGCGGGTAACGTGTGGGAGTGGACCGGCGACGTCCGCATAGGCACCCACCATCGCAGCCTGCGCGGGGGCAGCTTTGCCAACTACGCCTACAACCTGCGCATCTGGACGATCAACAACGCCCAGCCCCAGCACACCAGCCCCCGGGTAGGCTTCCGGTGCGCGCGCGACGGGTAGCGTGATGACCGACCAATCGCTCTCCGTCACCCGCGCCGGCTTCGTCGACCTCCTGCGCCAGCTCTGGGCAAAGCTCGACGCCTACTGGTCACTGACCAAGAGCCTGCAGACCGGCCTGCTGCTCATCACAGGTCTGGCAGGCTATATGAGCGGGCATCCCACTGGGGCGACGTGGGCCGGCATTGCAGCGCTCCTCGCGACCCTCTTCCTAACCGTAGGCGGCAGCACGGTTCTGAACATGGTCGTCGATCGTGATATCGACGCGCGCATGATGCGCACACAGCATCGCCCCCTACCGGCGGGCCGGGTCAGTCCCACCGAGGGCCTTCTGCTTGGTGCAATCATGATCCTCGCCGGTGGCACCTGGGCGCTGGCCATCTCACCACTTTACGGCATCGTCGTGCTCGCGGGGGCATTCGTCGATGTGCTGGTCTACACGTGCTGGCTCAAACGTCGCACCTGCTGGTCCATCGTCTGGGGTGGTATCGCCGGTGGCCTGCCGGCGCTCGCCGGACGCGTGCTCGCAACGGGACGCATCGACGCAGTCGGGTTCTGGTTAGCAGCGAGCGTGCTCCTCTGGATCCCAACCCATATCATGACCTTCAGCATCAAGTACGCGGATGACTATCGCGCAGCGAGCGTGCCGGTCTTCCCCAATCGCTATGGCGTGCGCGTCACTCGCTGGATCATCGCGCTCTCGACAGCCGGCGCGATTATGACGATGCTTTGGGCTATGTATGCGCTGGATCTCAACGCCACGCTCATGTGGATTGCGCGCGCGTTGGGCGGTGTCCTGGCTGCTTTCACACTCGCGACGACCATCCATACGACGCCCAGACGCACGACCTGGCTCTACAAGCTGGCGTCACTCTATATGCTGGGCTCGATGATCGTGTTGATTGCCGGCGCCTAGTCACCGGCTTTGCATCAGGTTGCCATCCATCATCTTTGACTGAGGAGGTCACGCTATGACAGAAGCACCACGCCCCTCGAAAGTCGGACGTATCATCGCTTTGATCCTGATGGGCCTGACGGTCTTTTTCACCCTGATGGGGGGCATCGGGACGACGTGCGTCGCCTTCGGTGCCGAGAACTACGACAGTATGGTCGGCTTGGTGCCTTACAAGCCGCTCTATCAGGTGCTCGTCTTCATCAGCCTCGCCGCCGGCATCTGGGGCATCCCGGTGATGACCCAACTGGTCCGGGGCAAGGCTAACGCCTACCGCAACGCCCTCATCGTGCTCATCATCGGCGCGGTGACCGCGGGCATTCAGACCTTTGTCTCACAGTCGGTTCGCGGCAAGTCGGCCCCCGTCAACGTTCGCTTCGCCGTAACGCTCTTCACGTTGATCATCTTCCTCATCTTCCGCCTGCCCCCGCTGTGGCGCAAGATGCGGTTCGACCAGCCGCTCAAGGGCAACGCCGCCAAGACAGCCGGGGGAGCCGCCTTCGCCGTCGTTGGGCTGCTGACGCTTAGCGCGCCGCTGTGGGTCGCGCAGACCCACATGGAGCCGTGGATCAGCGGTGTGCGCATGCCGCTCATCATCGTCGGCGTCGCCCTGACGCTCTGCGGCGTTGCGTTGTCGGCCCTGGAGACGCGGTCGTTGCGTTCCAAGCATCTCGCCTTGCCGGAGCAGTCCGCCGCGATACAATGACGGGGTGACCGCGAACCACGCAAGGATGAAGCGTGAAGCACGGACCCTGACCGCTATGGTCAGGGTTTATTGTCATGGCCATCACGGAACACAGAAGGACCGGCTCTGCCCCGGCTGCACGGGCCTGCTCGATTACGCCCTGCAGCGACTTGAGCGCTGTCCCTACCAAGCTGCAAAGCCGACCTGCGCTCGCTGTCCCATTCACTGCTACCGGTCCACCGAGCGCGAACAGATCAGAGCTGTGATGCGCTACGCAGGCCCCCGCATGCTGCTTCGCCATCCGATCCTAGCCGTGACACACCTGGCAGACAGCTTCAGGAAGCCACCGCCCACAGGCAGGAAGCGACAACCGCCCCACCGATAGCGCATTTCCGCCTTTCTGCTACCCTGTGAAGCACGCTGAGCAGCGATAGCAGAAAGGCAAAGACTACAGGATGCACGCACCAGATGCAAGCATCGATCCGAACCTCTCCACCATCTTGGCACGCCAATCTTGTTTTGAAGGACTCGAATCCCAGATCATCGACGACCTCGCTCGTCATACCCTGAGCGCGCACTATGAACGCGACCAAATCGTATTGATGGAAGGCGAGCCCTGCACAGGGCTCGGCATCGTTCACACGGGACGCCTCAAGGCGGTCAGACTCTCAGTCGCGGGGCGCGAGCAGATTCTAAGCATCCTACGCCCCGGGGAGATCTTCAACGCAGCCAGTGTCCTCGCTGATGTACCTAATCCGGTGACCATCCTCACTCTAGAGTCGGCCGATCTCTGGTTCATCGCTCGTGAGAGCCTCACGCTGCTGCAGGAGCGCTATCCCAGCCTGACCCGGGTCATCGCCCGCAATTTGGCACGGCGAGTGCTTGCCCTGGTCGATCTCGTCGAGGACCTCTCTCTGCGCACGGTGGAGATGCGGCTGGCACGGCAGCTACTCACCAACGCACAGGGAAACGCCGTCCAACGCGAAGCATGGGCCACACAGGCGGAGATCTCGGCCCGCCTCGGCACCGTCACCTACGTGCTGAACCGAACACTCCGCGGGCTCGAGGAGGAAGGGCTCATCCGCGTCGAACGTGACGAGATCACCATCCTCGATGTTGAAGGGCTGGCCGCGCGAGCAGAGCCACGATGATGGCGGCTTGACTAAAGTCAAAGACGGGTGCGGGCCGAACTGCTACCCTGGGAGGGTCATCAGTTCGGCTTTTCGTGTGTCACACAGCATGGAGGATAATCGTGACCAACCGTCAACGCACCCTTGGCCTTGTCATAGCGATCTCAGGCGCCCTGCTGGGCATCCTCGGCACCTTACTGGTCTTCACCCGCTGGTACGATCCGGTGATGGTGGCAGAGCTTGCCGCTGGACGACCCGATGAGGAAGTGATCGTCAAATGGATCTTTCCCGCACTCAGTGACGTCGGCGTGATTGCCGGCGTGCTCTGGGCGCTCTCCGCCTTCGGCTTCAGCACCCGGAAGCCTTGGGCCTGGTCACTGGGCATGATCGCCAACGTAATGGCCCTGCAGAGCAGCTTCTTTCCGATGATCCCGCCGGTGACCCGCGGTCTGCCGCCAGCCAACGGCATCATCTTCGTGCCCAATATGCTCTTCTTCCTGGCTATGCTGCTGGTCGTCGGTCGCGTCGATTGGCGCACAACCCTCTTCTCGCTCCTATCGGGGATGGCTCTGGTGCTCTCATTCATGAACGGTGTCGCAGGCACAAACAAGATGCTGACCACGGATAATCCGGCCTTCGTTGCCGTACAGCGACTTAACTGGATGGCAGCGCTGGGCTGGGGGGTCTTCACGATCTACCTCATCATCAAGCCGGTGGCGTGGGTACGTTGGTTGGGCCTGGGCACCGGGCTCTTGGGAGTTGTGGCAGGTCTCCCTTTGGGTGTGATCACGACGATCGAGGCTGGGCGCTTCTCAATGTTCCTACCTGCACCGCTGCTCAGCCTGGCGCTGCTCATCGTGCTGCTGCTTCCCTTGGGTGAGCAAGTGACACTCAGAATGCACCCAACGGGCGATGCGCCGTCGCTGCAGACAGCCGGCTAGATACGGAGGAATCACGATGCCCACAACACCCGCACTCAACCCATTGACCCTCACCAAGTTCGTCGCGTGGATCGTCGTCGCGGTCGTGGCGACGCTGTTATTGGTCCGCCGCAAGATGACGCGCCGGACCCGACTGGCCTTCGTCGTCGGCGGCACACTGCTCTTTGGCTTGGCCTACGGGGCCGTCCTCTCGCCGGGTCTCAATCCTAACCCGCCGTCCTCACTGCGCACCGTGCTGAGGGGCCTGCTGGCGCAAGGACGTGTCGCCCTGCCCGTACTGGGCATGCTCGTCGTCCTGCTGCTCGCTACGTGGGTCTCGAATAAGGTCATCTGTGGCTACGGTTGTCAGTTGGGTCTCCTGCAAGACTGGCTCCACCGTGTCCCGCTCCCCAAGTGGCAGCCGCCCTTCAGACTGAGCAACAGCGTGCGCGCCGCGGCCTTCGTGGCGCTGATCATCACCCTTGGCGCAGCCGGACTCGACTGGATCGGCGTCATCGATCCTTTCGAGATCTTCCAGTTCAACCTGACGCTGCCCGTAGCCCTCACCGCAGGGGCCGTGCTGATCGCCGGTCTCTTCGTCTACCGCCCCTGGTGTCGCTTCCTCTGCCCCTTCGGCTTCATGAGCTGGGCTGTGGAGCAGGTCAGCCTCTTCCGTCCGCGGATCAGCCGCGATGCGTGCAAGGGTTGCGAGGCGTGCGTGAGGGCCTGCCCCTCGGGCGCGATGGCGGACATCTACGCCGGCAAGCGCATCCACGCCGACTGCTTCGCCTGCGGCGCCTGCATCGAGGCGTGCAAGGTGAAGGATGCCTTGGGTTGGCGAAAGCCCTAGAGAGGGTCAAGCTTCGTCGTGAGGGCGCCCTGCCCGGCCTTGCATGACCGGGCAGGATGCCGGCGTACAGAGCGATCGCTATCCGCGGTGCTCTACCTCGTCCTGGGACGACGCCCAAGGCCACGGCAACAGGTCGCGCAACGACACCACCACACCCTGAGCCACCATCACCTCGGCCTCCACGTTATCCTCGTGGAGCTGGCTGATGAACTCGCGGCAACGTCCGCACGGTGGGATGGTCGTGCCGTCCCAGTCCACGGCGATCATTCTCAGGACGCGACTCTCGCCCGCGGTGACCATCGCCGCAGCCGCGGCATGCTCAGCACAGAAGCCCATCGACGACCCCGTATCGATACACACGCCGGTGTAGACCGAGCCATCGGCAGCGAGGATCGCCGCCCCGACGCCGCCCGCATCGGCAGAGGCCGATAGCTTACGCGGGTTGATCACCGCCTTGGCACGAGCGTAGAGCTCATCAAAAGGCACCAGCATCTGTGTCATCTCGTGTTCCTCTCCCCGACTTTCGAAGACCGCGACGCTCCCCCGTAAGGCCTAGAAGACACCCTGCCGGTGTCCATCGATCAGATGGTGCGCATCGTTCCAACGCACGAGCACCGGACCCAGCTCGCGAAACTCGATCTCGGCGATGGCGGTGTTGTCGACCTCGAACTGCCAGTACGCCCCGAGCGGGTGTCCCAGCAGGAGGCAGAGGATGATGCGGATCGTGCCCCCGTGGGAGACCAGCGCGACGATCCCCTCGTCGTAGGTAGCACGAATCTCATCGATGAGATCGCGCAGGCGCGCAGCCATGGCCCCCAGGCTCTCGCCATCCGGCGGCGCGCGGTTGACCCGATCTGCGTTCCAGCGCGCCAGGCCCTCGGGGTCCTGCTGGCCAATCTGACGATAGGTGAGGCCCTCCCACGCGCCGAAACTCAACTCGCGCAGGCGCGGCTCGGGCCTCACCACGACGCCCTGCACCTCACCCACAGCGAGCGCCGTCTCCCAAGCCCGCGCCAGCTCGCTTGCGTAGATCGCGTGAAGCGGGCGGTCCGCCAGCCGGCGCGCCAGGTCAGCAGCCTGGCGACGACCGGCGGCATTCAGCGAGATATCCTGCTGCCCCTGGTAGCGCCCCGAGGCGTTCCAATCCGTCTCGCCGTGGCGGAGAAGGAGCAATCTCAACATGCGCTCGATCAGACGATCTCGAGTTCGCGGTTAAGCCGGCAGGGCGCGCCGGCGGCGATCTCCAGATCGATCTCACGATCGCCCACCTGCAGGCGACAGCGAGCATCACGATCCGACGTCACCGTGACCTCATCCAGCTGTCCCTCCCTCCAGCGCAGGGCAACCTCAAAACCGCCGCGGGCGCGCAGGCCGCGCACTGCCCCGTCAGGCCACGCCGAGGGCAACGCCGGCAACAAATGCAGAATGCGCCGGCCATCGTCGGTGGTGCGGTGGCTCTGCAATAGCATCTCGGCGATGCCGGCGGTCGCACCGAAGTTACCGTCGATCTGGAAGGGCGGGTGCGCGTCAAAGAGGTTGGGATAGGTCCCGCCGCGCATGTAGTTCGTCCCGCTCCCGTCGACCAGCTGCAGCATATTGCCGAGCATCCGGTGAGCGTGGTCGCCGTCGCGGAAGCGCGCCCAGAGGTTGATCTTCCAGCCCATCGACCAGCCCGTGCCGCCGTCCCCGCGCAGCTCGAGCGAGCGCTGAGCCGCCGTCACAAGCTCCGGCGTCCCTTCAGGGGTAAGTTGGTGCCCGGGATAGACGCCGAAGAGATGTGA
>CAZYYC010000178.1:6985-9263 GCA_964650935.1 uncultured Anaerolineales bacterium | reverse complement strand
TACGCTTTGATCTCACTGCAGCGCTTGGTGGTCAGATCGATGGGGGAACCGTGGGGTCGCTTGAGGTCAATCTCGACGCCCTCGTAACCGTACTTCTTGGCCGTATCTATGAACTCCTCAACCGTTAGGGCGGGTCTGTCATTGTACCAGGTGCCCGAACAGGAGATCGAGTATAAACCAACCTTCATGGTGTCCTGCCTCCTTGTCAACCGTGGGTGTTGCTGCTGCCTTGTTCGAATCGCGACCCCGACTTGCTCGGCAGCCGCTCGAATGGGGCTCGGCCAGGATCGTCGCTAGTTTCGGATTATACACCTCCTTATCTGGACCCTATCACCACGCCGTCTCGATGGGGACATCGTCCCACAAGCCGCTCAAAGCCTCCTGGACCCGCAGGAGGTACATCTCTCGCATTGCCAGCTCGGTCACGCCATTCACACGCACGTAGACCTGTCGCGGGTCACCTGGGAAGAGCTCCATCACGTCCGGTGCTTTCCCCTCGTCCAGATACTCGTAGGTAAGTGTCATCAGCGGCACGCCCTCAACCGCGACATCCTCAAGCAGTCGACCATCGTGTGCCGCGCTGGTGAGCAGACGATAGAGCGCATGGAAGCGATCGATATCCAATACCCTCCCGTTGCAGATGACCTGTCTGTCCGCATTGCGCTCACCAGTGATGACGAAGTCGTAGTCTTGCCCTTCTGTGACGATATGGATCCGCTGAACATCCATCAGCAGCGGCGAGAGAAACCACCGCACCAGCAGCTTCTCGTACTCCACGTGAAGGAAAGCCGGCTCCTCCACAGCATAGATCACCCCATTGTCATTGCAAGTCAGAAAATCGCCATCGTCCCTGCGGAGCAGAGCAAGGGTGAAGGTCTCCACCCCAGCATCCACATCGTTCTTGAGGTCGAAGACCACGCGCATCGTGGGCTCATCAAACCCGAAGGCCATGATCTCCTCACGTGAGAGGTCGTAGCCGACGATATCCTCCGCCGTAATCCCCAGGAGCGATCCAAGGATCTGCACCCCGTAGGTCTGATCCAACTCGTAGACGCCTCTACCCCTCACGATGTGCGTCGGTGCCCCGAAGGAGAGGGCTGTCCGTGCCACGTCCGGATCACCGGCGGCGACCGCCTCGATCGTGATCGTCTCGCCCGATGGTGCCCGATCTGCGCCCGGCCCGCCGGTGAACGTCACATCCAGGATCGCGGAGAGTGGCGAGGAGAGCCTGAGACGCGGCGTCACCCCGTGCTCAACGTAGGTCTTCTTCGGCGCCAGGAAGCCGGCGGTGCGGTCCGCCGCCATCAGATAGACGGCAGGATCCCCCTCAACACGCACATAGGTGTCGCCCGTCACCCGCGCTTCGTCGCCAATGTGCAGCGTCAGCTCACTCCCATCAGCATAGGAGATCTCGACCCGAGCCACGGGGTCCGCCAGACCATAGGTCGCCGGATCCCCAGGTAGCGTCGACACCGTGCGAAGCGCATAGACGTTTCCGCAATCTGTCAACAAGCCGATGAACGCGTCCATGTCCACCAGATCGGGCGGGATATCGTCGACCTCATATCCCTCGCCGGTGAAGGCGACCTCCAAGGTGCCGTGCGGATTACGGATCAGCACATGGACGACATCCACCGGCTCCACGTCCTTGAGCGTGGTGCCGCGCTCCTCGACGGCGACGGGATTCAGCATCAGCCCCGCCGCGACGACCGCCAGCGCAATCACGACGCCCGCTAAGGCGAGCACCAGCCGGACCTCTCGACGCATCCTACTGGTGCCTCCGGACAAGCCAAATCATGAGGCCCGCGGCGAGGATCGTTAACGGCAGCACACCGGCGAGCAGCACGCCCCAAGTGTTGCCCAGCTCCGTGCTCAAGGCGAGCGTCTCCCCCGCCAGCGACTTGGGTCGGATGTTGACGACGTCGGTACGCTCACAGAGGTCGTTAAGCAGGTTGATCAGATAGTCGCCGTTAGCGAGCGACGTGTTCTCAATCGAGAAGGCATCCAACATCGCGGTGGATGCGGACACCACGAGGTTGGAGCGAAACTGGGTCACGCCGGTCGTCCCATAGATGCGCCGGTTGGCCAACACGAGTGCGGGCAGGGGCCCCCAGCGCTCAGCCTGCTCCACCGTGAAGCCATCGACAGCCTCGGCGGGGCGCACGCCGCTGGTCTCGGAGAACTGCAGCAGCACCTCGTTGAAGCGACCATCCTGCGCCTCAAAGAGCACGGTCAACGGACGGGCCAGCGGCGCCAGCACGGGTGCGGCGGCGTCCAT
>CAZYYC010000178.1:0-6885 GCA_964650935.1 uncultured Anaerolineales bacterium | reverse complement strand
AAGAGCAACACCAGGTCATAGACGTCGTCCAAGGGGTCGGTCGCGAGATTGACCTCAACGAGCTCGTAGTTGTTGGCGACCAGTAATCGGGCAAAGGCCTCGGTGGTCGCCATCCCGTGCCCCACCAGCACAGCCACGCGGACCTGCTCGTCACTCGTGACGTGGAGGATCGCCGAGGAGAGTGCCTCCTCAGCGCGTGAGGAGTGGATCGTCATGCCACCGGTCTGCGACTGGGTGATATTGAACAGGTCAGTGAGTTGGAGCTGTCGGAGACGATCACCACTGACCACCAACACGTTCCCCTGCGCTAGGGTGAGCTGTGGGAAGCGCGCCGCGAAGGTGGGATCGGAGACCGCATCGACATAGGTGAGGGTCACCCGGGGCGAAAGCTTGGAGACCTGCTCGAGGATGCGCTGGGCCTGAACGAGATAGGCGGAACCGGCAAAGCCGTCCTCGGTGGCAAGCACGTAGATCTCGACCTCCTGATCGAGGCCCTGCAGCAGGGCCTGCGTCTCCTCGCCGATCTGATAGGCAGCGTTGGCGGTCAGATCGATGGTCAGGTCATAGCGCTGCGTGAGCAGCCCTGTCACGAGGTTCACCAGGAACGTGGCGATGATCAGGAGGCTCACCATCACGGCGAAGAGCAGCCGCAGCCCAACCACCGGAGGTCGGTCCTGATGTGTAGGACGGAGGGGGACTTTGCCCACCCCCCGCGTGCGTTGCGTCTCCCGAGTCCGAGATTGCTTCATCGCCACCACCTCAACCCCAACGCTCCCTATCCAGCATAGCGGTTGTCAGGCAAACGAAGAGCGCAGCGATGCTCAGGAAGTAGATCACATGGGGCAGCTCCAGCAGTCCCAGGGAGAAGGGGGCATAGCGGCGGTTGAACGAGACATTGCGGAAGAAGGATTGCAGGAGACGCTGGTTGACGACCAGCGCCAGCGCATCCACCAGCATAAGAACGAGGCTCACGACAAAACCGGCGACCGCCGCGATGACCTGGCTCTCGGTTAGGGACGAGAGAAACATACAGATGGCGATCAGGGCTGTACCAAGGAGGAACAGCCCGATGAAGTTACCCAGAATCGTCGGCCAATGGGGGGCGGCATAGAGAGCCATCACCAAAGCCTGAAGCATCGTCGCGGAGATCGCGATCAGAAAGACGAGAGACGCCGCCACGTACTTCCCGAGCACGATCGCCCCACGTGATAGGGGCGCAGTGAGCAGTAGCTGGTCCGTCCCCGAACGTTTCTCCTCGCTGATCAGCCGCATCGTCAGGACGGGAACCAGAAAGAGCACCACAGGAAAGAGGAGCTCGAAGAGCCGGCTCATATTGGTGGTGTTGCCGTAGATGTTGTACGTATAGAAGTAGTAGCCCGAGAAGAAGAAGAAGGCAGAGACGAAGACATAGCCCAGGGGTGTCCGAAAGTAGGCTCTGAACTCACGCTTGACGATGGCCAACACGGATGCTGTCTCCTGCGCCCCGGCTACGATTGCTCAGCGATGAGCTGTAGAAAGACCTGTTCCAGCGAGGTCTCGCCGCTGTGCATGCTCAACAGCGGCAGGTCGGCCTTGGCCAGTGCCCGGAAGACGATTGCACGGATATCCTGGTCGCGGACACCCTCAATGAGATACTCATAGGCATCAGCTTCGCCTTGTGCCGTCCTCCTGACCTTTTCGATCCTCGGCTCCCCACTCAGGACGGCTCGTACCCGAGCCGGATCCCCCTGGATACGCGCTACCACCCGATGGGAGGCCTTCGCCGTCCGGCCCAGGTTCCCCGGCGTGTCGTCCACGAGCAAGCGTCCCTCATGCAGCACAACGACCCGCGTGCAGACGCTCTGAATCTCGGAGAGGATATGCGAAGAGATCACAACGGCGCTGTCCTTGCCGACATCTTGGATCAACGAACGGATCTCGGTGATCTGAGCGGGGTCCAGCCCCGACGTAGGTTCGTCCAGGATCAACACCTTGGGCTCACCGATCAGCGCCTGGGCAAACCCGAGGCGCTGCCGAAATCCTTTGGAGAGGTTGCGGATGACGCGATCCGTGACGTGGGCGATGCCCACCTTCTCACAGATCGCGGCGACGTGGCGCTCGCGCCCCACCCGCACCTTCTTGAGATCGCAGACGAAGTCCAGGTACTCGCGGACACGCATCTCATCATAGAAGGCCAACCGCTCGGGCAGATATCCCATCACGCGCTTAGCTGCCGGCGGAGCCTGGGCGATGTCGTGACCGTCGACGGTCACCGTGCCGCTTGTAGCGCCGATATAGCCCGTGATGATGTTCATCGCCGTCGACTTGCCGGCACCGTTCAATCCCAAGAGACCCAGCACATCACCTGCCTGGACGTCGAAACTGACGTCGTCCAGCGCCAGCTTCGCGCCGTATCTCTTGGTCAACGCGTGAACGTGGATCAACCTATCACCCTTGGATAGTAGCCCAATGCCGGCCCGCGACCTGGTACGGTTGCGAGCCGGCGATCAACCTGCCTACGAACTCGACTAGGGGCGCGCCGGACTTCCGTCGGGCCAGCGCGTCTGGGTCCACCGCTCAATGGTATCCTGAACCGGGTACTTGGCAGCCAGCTCCTCATCGATATCGATGCCCAGCCCGGGCTTGTCATTGGGGTACATATACCCGTTACGCACCTCGGGCAGCCCCGGGAACATCTCGTAGACGTGCTCGGGGAAGCGGCACCACTCCTGGATGCCGAAGTTGGGCGCCCAGAGATCGAGGTGCAGATTCGCCGCATGGCCGACCGGCGAGGTGTCGCCGGGGCCGTGCCAGGCGGTGTGCACGCCGTAGAGGTTGGCGTGGAGCGCCGTCGCACGCGCAGGCGTGATGCCGCCCATCTGGCTCACGTGCATGCGGATGTAGTCGATCAGGTGCTCCTCGATCAGCATCTTCCACTCATGAGGGCTGTTGAACAGCTCACCCATCGCCAGACGTGTCGCACACTGGGCGCGCATGTCCCGGAACCAGGCGATGTCCTCAGGCGCGAGGGCGTCCTCCAGGAAGAAGAGGTTGATCGGCTCGACGTCCTTGGCAAAGCGCACGGCGTCGATCGGCTGCAAACGCTCGTGGATATCGTGCAGCAGCTCGACCTCCTCGCCGACCTCAGTACGCACGACCTCCATCATCTTCAGCATGCGGCGAGTATACTCGCGCGGGTCGTAGTAGGCGCCATCCGGAGCGCCCTCGGGCTTCACCATCGTCTCGGCCCTGCCGCCGTAACCGCCCATCTGAATGCGGATGTAGCGATAGCCCTCCTCCATAAACCTGCGGACGTTGTCGGTGACCTCCTCAGGACTACGTCCATCAGCGTGGGTGTAGACCGCCGCCCCTTCGCGACACTTGCCGCCGAGCAGATCATAGACCGGCATGTTCGCCATTTTGCCCTTGATATCCCACAGCGCCTGGTCAATGCCCGAGATCGCGTTGTTCAGCACGGGGCCGTTGCGCCAGTAGCCATGGACCATCGCCATCTGCCAGAACTCCTCGATGCGCGACACATCGCGCCCGATGGCGAACGGCTTGAGGTGCTTCTCGATCGCGGCATGCACGGCGTGGAAGCGCTGCGTGAAGGTCGCGCATCCCAACCCGTAGAGGCCGGGCTCAGAGGTGAGCACCTTCACGATCACCAACCGTGATCCTGCCGGCTGGGTCAGAATGGTCCTAACGTCGGTTATCGTAACGGGGTTTGCCATGGGGGGACTTCTCCTTGTTGAGCTATACCAAGATGCCTGCTTGTTACACGGTCACGGCAGAGATCGCCGTCCATCATCCATGCCCATTCTAGGGGCTTGCACACCTATGTCAACAGTCAAACGTACGTTGACGGGGAGCACGCATCGGTGATCCCCGTCAACCAGAGGAGGAATGCGAAGCGTTGCGACGCTTCCATATCCAAGGCACAGCGACGCACCGTGCCCTCGATACCCGGATAGCAACACGCGGGTCCATTCACCTTTCAAAAG
The DNA here is from genome assembly GCA_964650935.1 of uncultured Anaerolineales bacterium. GTDB lineage: Bacteria > Chloroflexota > Anaerolineae > B4-G1 > SLSP01 > PWVB01. Next base: position 2,902 of record CAZYYC010000178.1, on the reverse strand, counting down.
GGTCGAACACGCCCACACCCCTGTCACATCGACAGGAAGCGACCGAGCAGCTTCTGGCTCCGCGCGTCCAGCGCAGTGACGTCTGAGATCTCGTGACGTGCGTCATTGACGTCGATGATCAGCCAGTGATTGGGCGAAACCTCGCGCGTGTTGTGCGTGATGTTGTTACGCATCACAAAGTCCTGCGGGCCTTTGTCGGTCTCGACGGTCCAGTAGAGGAAGCCGAGCTCCTCTCGAATCGCCTCAATGCGCGTGATCTTGGGCACCAGATAGTAGAGGCTCAACTCCGCCGCGATGGCCTCACGATCCTCCTGCCGCAGCTGCGTCCAGTCCTCGATGACCCCGATCTCGGGTTGCCGCTCCTCGCCGGCATCACGCACGGAGAGGAACGCATCGCTATCCGAGACAGGGAAACATGCCCTCAGGATCACGCGCGGATAGTCCACGCTGACACCGTCCTCCGTCAGGAGGGTGAGGCTCAGCGTATCACCATGGCGACGGAAGCGGACGTGCTCCGCCGCTAGGTAGACCAGTTCGTAGCTCTTGGTCATCATGGTCTCCTTACAAGCTCGCCGTGCTGCCGTCGATGCGCGCCATCTGCGACTGCATCTGGACTAGATTATAGAAAGCGCCGCCTTTGTCCATAAGCTGCTGAGGCGTGCCCTGTTCCTCCAGCTTGCCCTGATTCAGAACCAGGATACGGTCGGCGTTGTAGAGCGTGGAGAGCCGGTGGGCGATGGCGATGGTCGTCCGCCCCTTGACCAGTTCGTTGAGAGCCTCCTCGATCTGCCGTTCCGTCTCAGTGTCCACCGATGAGGTGGCCTCGTCGAGGATCAGGATGCGCGGGTTGTGAAGGATCGCGCGGGCGATCGAGATGCGCTGGCGCTCGCCCCCCGACAGACCGCTTCCTCCCTCACCCACGATCGTATCGTACCCCTCCGGCATCGCCGTGATGAAGTCGTGGGCGTTCGCCGCCTTGGCGGCGCGCACGATCTCCGCGTAGCCGGCGTCGGGCTTGCCGTAGGCGATGTTCTCCGCCAACGTCCCCCGAAAGAGATAGGGCGACTGCAACACCATACCCACCTGCCGGCGGATCTCATCCATCGACAGGTCGCGGATATCCTCGCCATCGATCCGGATCGCACCGTCGGTGACGTCGTAGAAACGACAGAGCAGGTTGACCAACGTTGTCTTGCCCGCACCACTGTGGCCCACCACGCCGATCATCTCTCCGGGTTTGACCTCAAAGCTGACGTCGCTGATCACGGGGAAGTAGGGGTCGTACCCAAAGGTCACGCGGTCGAAGGCGATGCTACCCGAGAGCTTGGGCTTGCGCAGAGGCCGCTCAGGCTGAACCTGTTCTGCCTCGTCGAGAAGCTCGAAGGTGCGCTGCGAGATCGTGACGAAGCGGTTCATGGCCTCACTCACCTGGGTCAGCGCCGAGAGCGGCCCGTAGAACATACCCAGGTAGCCGATGAAGGCCATGAGCGTGCCCACGCTGATGCGATCGGCCAGCACAGCCTGTCCGCCTGCATACCAGATGATCAACCCGCCGGCACTGAAAGCGAAGGAGATCAGCGGGAAGAATCGACCCCAGGCGAGGTTGACCCGTAGCTGACTCTGCAGCATCCGGTCATTGCGTTGGTGATAGCGCTGCTCCTCCTGATCCTCCTGTGCAAAGGCCTTGACGACGCGCACGCCGGAGAGGAAGGTGTTGAGCATCGCGTTGAGCCGCCAGCGCGCAATCCAGAAGCGCCGGAAGTGTGGTCGCATGTCGCGATAGTAGTGGTAAGCGGCGGCAATCACGAAGGGGGTCGGGATCAGCACGTAGAGCCCCAGCGAGGGCGCCATTAGAAAAAGCACAATGCCGATGCCGACGACCATCAGGAGGTTCAGCGCGAAGTTCGTCAGTTGGTCGAAGAGGCCCTGAAGCTCACTGGTGTCCTGATTGACGCGCGTCATGATGCGTCCGGTCTGGTTCTTGTCGAAGTAATCGACCGGCAGGCTCTTGAGGTGCGAGAAGAGCTTCTCGCGCAGCCCCGCGGTGAACTGCCCGCTGACGTTAATCGACAGCCAGTTCTTGGCGATCGTGATCGCCACACTCGACACACGCACCGCCAATAACCCTAAGACCAGCCAGAGGAGCATCTCCGTCCTGCCGTCAGGGCGCAGCACGTCGTCGATCAGAATCCCCGTCAGCCGCGGCGGCACCAGGTTGACCAGGGCGCCTGCCACCAACAGCACTACGATGAGCACCACCTTGCCCCAGTAGGGCTTCGCCTCCATGACCAAGCGCCGGAAGATCTTGCCGCGCTCGATACAGTTGGGACAGACCCGGGATGAGGGATCCGCAAGGTAGCGCCCGCAGTTGATACAAGCGTGGGCATCTTGGTTAGCTTCGGGGATGGGAGTCTCCGCGCCATGCTTGGCCCGCTCGCGCAGATAGTGGGCGACCCGCCCGAAGCGGTCGGTCAGATCGTTGGAGTAGTGGAGCAATACGTGCGGTGACTTCCCGGCGGTGACCTGGATCAGCCCGTTGCCGACACACCGCTCGATGGAGGCATCCTCAATCTCACCGAGCTCGAATCGATAGCGCTGGTAGGCTCGCCCATTGGGACGATCCAACACCAGTAAGTGCTGCTGATCGATCAGCAGCCATTGCTCGCCGAACTGCCCGTCCGGGCCAAGATCGGACTTCACGGCGAGCCGAATGTCGTGAGCGTCGTGTCCGATCGTCTTGAGCTCCTCGACAACGGGTCTGGGGAGCTCCGCTACGTTCACCCGATGGCCATCTACATGATGATCGACGACGAACTGCGCAGAGAGCGGGTCCTCCGCGCCCTCACTTCCTGTCTTCTCTGCCATGTCTCGCCTCCTGTGGCTTCTGAGTTTGATGACTCAA
>CAZYYC010000177.1:0-9280 GCA_964650935.1 uncultured Anaerolineales bacterium | reverse complement strand
GCGCCCAGGGCTTGCAGGACGGCCCTGGGCGCCGTTGGGACCGCCCGACTACACGAGCCATCCGAGCCTCCGGAAGGCCCCTAGAGGCGCCGTGACCGAGCACATGTAGACAGGGTTCTGCCGATGATGACCGTCCGGATGCATGCATTCCCACGGTGCACCGTGATCCGGGCCTTGCCGAAAGTCGTTCTCACGGAGCTCTTCCACGTAGTCGAGCGCCAGGACCTTGGCGGCATCAGGGTCGTGGCGCTCGACTGCTGCGCAAACCCAGCCCACCGGCGTGCCCCAATAGGCCCCGTTCTGGTAGCGGTTCTTGGGTCGTCCATCCACGACACGCTCCCAAGCCGTCGTCGTGCCGTAATCGGCGTCGGTCGGTACGTGGCGGATGTTACCGCGCCACGCGATTGTCCCTGCTATGAGCGCCCGATGGAGCGCCGCGGCAACGGCATCGGCAACCGGCGTGGGAAGCAGGTCCTCATAGACGGCGAAGGCCGAGCCCCACGCATCGGGTTGCGCACTCGCGCCTGTGGAGGCGCATAACAGCCCGCTCTCGTCGGCGAAGGTCGCAGGGATGGCGTCCCCGATCCGCGCCGCCAGGTCGGTCCACGCCTGGGCACCTGCCATGTCGCCGGCATGAGTCCGGAGATCGGCCAGCCGTCGAGCTGCACGCTCCCGCAAGAGCGAACAGAAGAGCAGCTTGCCTGTATGTACCACGATATCGGTGAAGCCGAAGGAGACGCCACGGTCCTCCTCGTCACAGAGCACCAGCCCGGTCTCTCCATCGGCCCTGGGTACGCCAAAGGCCATCTCGAGCCGCTCCAACAGCGGCATCCCGGCGATGTCGATCGTGAGCAGATCGTCGCGCCCGCAGATCACAACTGCATGCCACGCCATCTCCACGAAGTAATAGTGATCGTCCAGCGAGGGATAGTAGCCCCAGGGCTGCCCCTGACCCTCCACATCGTCCAGCGTCCCCGGGTAGAAGATCGGCAGCCCATCCAGCGTGATGTGATCGGCGATCGACCCTCGGGGCACGAAACTGCCGCTACGAAGCCGGCGATCCTCGCTCGCCTGGAGGCGCGCCGTCAGCAGGAGCGCGTGCTCCGCTTCGTCAGCCGTAATGAGACCGCTCTCCAGCGACATCGCGAAGTCGCGGATCCAGAAGGCCGGATAGCAGTCACGCCCACCCGGGCGTATCAGCGTCCCGCCGGTCACATTCGGCCCGTGTCCTGCCACGCCTTCGCCGGGTGCCACCCGCGAGGCCTCGACCACGGCGGCGGCGAGCCCCTCCAGATAGCGCATGGCAGGAGAGAGCGCAGCGGTCTTCATCGACCGCCGCGGGCTCACGCCCGGCGCCGGCTCCTCAGACCGACGTATCACCGCCGGCCGGCCCCCAGCGCAGAGGCCAGTGCGCCCAGGCCGAAGAGGATCAAGGCAATCGGCAACATCAGCGACCAACTCAGGCCGAACAGCAGGCTGAGCATCACCAGGGTCAGCGCCGCGGCGCCGACGAGCGGTCCTGCGACAGCCCCCGTGATGCGCGCTCCACTTCGCTGGTAAGCCCACTGTGCCCGGCGCACCGCGCTCACAATCGGAAACAAAATGAACAGGGCCCACCAATTCCGCAACACCGGCAGATCATACCCGAGGTTCTGTAGCAGCATGACCGCACCGAGCACGACCAGGATCAGCCCACCCCAGAGGGGACCCGTGCGCTTACGCCCACTCGTGCCGCCTTGCTGCGGCGCGGGAGAGCCCTCGCTCTCCGGTTTGATCTCATCCACAAAGGGGGAAAGCTCCTCGTTCATGATCTTCTCCTTACCTCGTGTAGCTCATCGTCGTCGATGAGACGCAACACATCCGGCAGCAGGGTCCGCGTGGTCGAAAGCGCCTCGCCGCCGTGAATCGTGGCGTTCCCCGACCAATCGCCGAAGTAGCCGCCGGCCTCCTTCAGGATCGGGGGGAACGGCCCGCAGTCCCAGACGCTCATCACAGGATCGAGCATCAGCTCCACGCGCCCCGTGGCGACCAGCGCATGGCCATAGGCATCGCCCCATCCCGCCCGGAAGGCCGTGGCCCGCTGTAGGTTCTGCCATGCCGCACCGCGTCCGTGTCGCTCGAAGGAGGCCACGTCCGTGAAGCTGACGCAGCCCTGGTCCAGGCGTGCCACCTCCGACACCCGCGCCCTTCGCCCGTTCCACCAGCAGCCCTCACCTGTTGCCGCTCCCACCATCATCTCCAAGGCCGGGAAATAGGCCACCCCGACCTCAACGACACCCTCGATCTCCAGCCCGATCAGCACCGCATAGAGCGGCACCCCGCGGATGAACGATTTGGTGCCGTCGATGGGGTCGAGATACCAGCGATGGGAGACACCCCCACCGCGATCCTCCGTTCCATACTCCTCGCCCACGATGGCGTGGCTGGGATAGCGAGCCTCGATGCGCTCGCGCATCAGCGCCTCCGACGCCCGATCGGCGACGGTCACCGGTGTAGCGTCCGCCTTGATGTCGGGCAGGATGCCGGTCTGAAAGTGGCCGAGCGTCAGCCGTCCCGCCAGATAAGCCGTCTCAACAGCGAAGTCCAGATACGCACGGTAGGATGAGCTCAAGATGGTTCTCCTTGCGTTACGGATGTGCAGAGTGTCGCCGTGGGTCGCGGGCCGCCGGGAGCCTTTCAGGCATCGTAGGTCCGCGCCTCGACCAGGTTGTCCTCCGGGTCCCGGAAGTAGATCGAGGTACCCACGCCCCGTGCGCCCCACCGCGGCACGGGCCCCACCTCGATCTCGACGCCGTGCGACGCGAGGCGATCCCGCAACGCCTCCCAATCGGTTCGCGTCACGGTGAGGCAGAAGTGATTCATGTTCTCCCGTCCCGGGCCTGCGATCCCCGGTCCGGCCCACATCTCCCTCGGGAAGACATCGATGATCGTCTCCTCGTTGAGACGCACCGACGGAAAAGGCGCCTCGCCCTGCCGATAGGCATCCACACGCTCGGGCGCCAGCCCCAGCACCTCGACGTAGAAGCCGACCATCACCTCCACCTCCAGCGCGTTGATCACGATATGATCCATCGTAGCGATCATCTACTCACCTCCGGTTGCCGCAAAGAGGCACTTTGCCAGCACGCCGACGACCGCGATGTCCTGATCACGCTCATCGGGCCGCTTCCCCTCTTTCTGGACGAAGTTGGCCAAGCCGTAGAGCGCGCAGTTGCGAACGTCGAGAGCCGCAGCCACGATAGGATTCGCGTCGCGTATCGAGCCCCCGATCTTGTGCGCTACCACCTTCCGCATCTCCCAATAGGCACGCCTGACGACGTCGACGTACTGCTCATCCGTCGAGCCGCTCAGCAGGTTGGTGTCGGAACAGAAGACCATGATCTCGTCCTCTGTCTCGATCAGAGGCCAGTCGACATACCAGCCCGCAGATCGATCGACCCGCAACGTGACTCGTGCTGCCACCTCAATGCCCGCAAAGGCCATCTCGCCCTGACCTATGTAGCCGTGCACGTCACCCAGACACAGCCCCGCCTGATCGACCTGCGCCCGCAGATGGATCGCCGCTCCGGCGGACAGAGACGCGCAGTCCTGGTGGCAGTGCTTCCCCCTCGGATCATTCACGAGTCCGCGCCATCCCCAGCCACGATGTCGCAGACCGGAAGGCCCAAGGTCGCGCCGCGACATCGCGAGAACCGCCTCGGTGGGCTCCGGCAAGACGGCAACGTTTCCGACCGATGGCTTGGCAGGCAACACGGTCCCCTGCGGATAGCAAAACCGACCATCGAGGTAGGTCAGCGGAACCGGGTCACCCAGCCCTTCGAAAAAGGGGCCTCCATTGGGTGACTCATACGGAGGAACCATCTCGATGGATTCAACATGGACAGCAATGGCGTCACCCGCACGAATGCCCGCGACCGCGAGGGGTCCATTCACGCGATTGCCGCGCTCCGTCTCCACGACGAAGCGTTCCCCCGGCTGCACGCGCCCCAGGAAGTTGGGCCACTCGCTCCCCGCGCAGTGCGTCTCGACAAGGTCACGTCCGAATACTTGCACGTCGTCCTCTCCCCAACCTACCGACAACGGGCCACGGTCAGGGCAGCTTCGTAATCAGCCTCACCAAGTACGCCACGCAGCATCGCCAGCACATTCTCGGGGGGCGTCCCCACCTGAATGGCGTGGGTCGGCGCGGCGATGTACCCGCCCCCTTCGCCGAAGACCTCCACCAGACGCCGGCACTCGGCATCGACCGTCGCGGCATCCGCGGTAGGCAGCAGCGACTGAACGGCGATCCCACCGTGGAAGCTCAGCCTCTCGCCGTAAGCCGCCTTGAGGCGCTCCGGCTCCATCCCCTTCGCGTCGACCTGCACCGCCTCCAGCACCTCGACGCCGGCGTCGATGAGATCAGGGAGGATGTCAAAGACCGCTCCGTCGCTGTGGAACATGACGGCAGTGGTGGGCGCATGGTGCTTGGCGACCCGGAACAGCTCGGCGTGGTAGGGCTTGAGCACCTCACGGTACGCACGCGGCGACATCAACAGACCCTGCTGCCCGCCCAAGTCATCGGCGAAGTAGAGGATATCCACCAGGTCGCCCACGTGATCGAGCGCCAGGTGCAACGTAGCGGCGAAATACGTGGTGATGCGCTCGAGCGCCGCCCGCACCAGCTGCGGATAGAGCAGCACACTGACCAGCGCCTCCTCAAGTCCCGTCATCCAGCAGTAGATCTCAAAGGGATTGCCGCACATACGGATCGCCAGCTTCACAGCGTAGGTGTGGTCCTGTCCCTCAGGCCCCCGAGCCGTCACCAGGACCTGCTCGCGAAGGCCTGCGTAGTCATAGGCCCCCGGATCGGGCCACGGGACGTCGTCAAGCGCCGCAGGGTCCCGCATGCCCGCCAAGGGATGATGCGCGATCTCGTCATAGGCCCCGGTCCCGTAGGAGTGCGAGCGACGCCGGATCCCCCAGATGTCGGTCCCGGCCGGGAGAGCCGGCCCGACATAGACCGGCGCAACCTGACGTACGTCATCCACCGCGTCGCGCAGCGCCAGCCAGTCGATCCCACGCTCTGCCAGATAGCGCGTGAGCTCCGCTGCCATCTCCGGCGTCGGCCCGAAGTTCCAGGAGAACGGCACACGTCCTCCGAGCAGGTCGGTCTCCGGCGCCTCGTGAGCGAGAGCGCTCAGGACGCGACGTCGTGGCGTTACGGGGCGCTGGGACATGTTAGCCTCTCCATCTGAATCCGGGACCCTCGCGATCGCTTCCTGCGGGGGTCAGGCCTCCGCCCCTGCGTCACCCAACAAGGGCACCAGGTCGTTGAGCACGGTCCTACCCCCGAGGTCCGCGATGGCTTCGTCGGAGACACCGCTGAGGCGCAACGGCGCCACAACGTCCTTGGCGAGGTCGGGCACATAGGTCTTAAGGAGCGCACTCGGCTCCGTCGGCACCAACGTCACGACACCCAGCGCCGCCGGAAGGAGAAGGGTCTGCCCCGGCCTCAACATCTCGTGGTGGTCGCCATAGACCACGGTACACGCGCCCTCGATCAGCGAGAGCACGTAAAAACGCTCGCCGTTGCAGTTCAACATCGTGGGCGCCATCAGATCCAGACGCTCCAAAGCGAAGTAGCGGCAGGCGAACACAAAGGTCCGCCGGTTGGCGCCGCTACCGAGCGTGACCGGCGTCGTCTGCGCGTCGAACCCCTCTTCTAGATGCACCCCCTTCATTCTCTCACGCACCGCTGCCTCACGTTCCTCCTCAGGCAACGCCGGGTCCGGCGCACGCAACCCAATGTAGACATCCGAGTTCTGCATGATCTCGTAGAAGAGCACGCCGCCCGCGGAGTAGTGCATCGTCCCGGCGTAGAGCAGGAAAGCGTCTCCAGGCCTCACCTCGACCTCGCGCATCAATTCCTTGATCGTGCCTGCCAGCAGCGCATCATGGGCCTTCGACCGGGTCACGCCCTCCTCGTTGCCCACCCGAATCGTCGCCCCTTCGCGGGTGCGCAGCATGTACCACGCCTCGGTCTTGCCCGGATCGACCAGGCCCTGCTCTGCCGCCAGCGCATCGCTGTGGTGAGCCTGCTCGCCAAGCGTGTGCGTCGCATCCAGGAACTTGATCAGCAGGGGAAAACGGGAGCCGCAGCGCGCCACGACGTCGCTGCCCAAGAGCGCTTCACCATAGGCATCGATCAGGGTGTGCAGCGTCTGCCCGGCGAGCGCGCCATTGACCACCTCGCTCGACTCACCGTTCGGACGATCACAGACCTCCCACGTCTCACCGACCCGATGGGGCGCGTCGGGCAAACCGTCCTTCTCGAAAGCCTCAACGATCCAGCGATCGCCGAAGCCGTAATCCCGCAGAACCTCCCTGAACCGCAGAGGGTACAACGCCTCAGTCATCAAAGACCTCCTCCATATCCGCGGGTGCTCGCCTAAGCCAACTTCTGAGCGCCACTATACACCTCCTCAACACAAAGGACGGCTGCGGCGTGGCCCGGTCGCTCACCGTTCCAGCATTTCATGTCCTCATAGTAGGCGCCCACGGTGTCATACTCGATCGATCCCTTTACCTGGTAGGACTTCCCGCCCTTAGTGATGAAAAGGAGCGCACCCTTGCTACCGGCATCGATATTCACTCGGGTCTTTGAGAAGAAGTTATCCGCCACGATAAGGTGATGATCGTCATACATCCGCACACACGACGCGTAGATGGCATTCGGCACGCCGCGATGATCGACCGTCGCAAACACAACCGGTCCGTCGCGCTCTTCCCAGGCCTGCTTGAGGGAATCAGGTAAAGGTGTCATGGATCGCTCCTTAGTGTGGAATCAGCAGCACCTCAAGGGTGCACACCACCAGTATAGCACCCCGAGTCGCGCCCGCAACCGGCCGAACCACCTTCCGGGAAGCTCAACGAGCCCCTCACCTAACACAGCCGCGGCGTCCGACGCCTGCACCCGCACCGCGTAAACGCGTCACAACCGGTGATTGCGTGTCCCAAAAAGAGGGGTAAACTGTGGCGTGGTGAGACACAAGGCATTTCACAGATAAGGGGATGTCCATGTTGGAAGGCCGACGCATCCTTGCGATCGACGACGACGCACTCGTCCGCGAGTATCTTCGCATCGTGCTCTCCCGCCATCACGCCGAGGTGACCGTGGCGGCGACCGGCAAGGAGGGGCTAGACCGGTGTGCCGCCCCGGATAGCTTCGATCTGATTCTGCTTGATCTCGTGCTCCCCGATTTGGACGGCGTTGAGGTGCTCAAGCGCATCCGCGAGCACGACCAGAAGGTCACCATCGTCATCCTCACCGCCGCCGGCAATGTACGCGTGGCCCTTGACGCGACCCGGCACGGCGCGGACGCCTATGTCCGCAAACAGAACCTCGCTCTGGGCAGCGACCCCGCGGAGCTCATCTACAACCTGGAGCAAGCCGGCGAACGACGTGCGGGTCTTGTGGCCCAGCAGCAACTGGAGCAGATGCGGGCCGACCTCTATGCGATCATCACCCATGATCTGCGTAACCCCACCAGCTGCATCCAGACCTCGGCTGAGATGTTGCTGAACGGCGACTACGGCCCGCTGACAAGCGATCAGACCGAGCTGGTCGAGATCATCGCCAACTCGGCGGTGAAGATGAGCACCCTGATCAACGACTACCTGGAGTTTGCACGGATCGACGCAGGCTTCCTCAAGTTGTCGCGTGAGACCGCGGATCTTCGCGCCCTCGTGCAGGCTTCGCTCTCGACCAGCCAACTGCAGATTCGCGCCAAGGGGCAGACCCTCATCACCGACCTACCACAGGAACCGCTGTGGGGCGACGTGGATTCCGAGCGCTTTGTGCAGGTGGTCGACAACTTGCTCACCAACGCCATCAAGTACACGCCGAACGGTGGGACCATCACCGTGCGCCTGCAAAGGAGCAACGACGCAGACGAACTCTGCGTCAGCGACACCGGCATCGGGATCCCCCAGAAGTACCTCCCGCTGCTCTTTGCCAAGTATCAGCGCGTCCCGGGGGAAGCCATGCGAGGCATCCCCGGCACCGGTCTCGGCCTGCTCATCGTCAAGGAGATCGTGGAGGCCCACGGGGGAACCATCACGGCGACCTCCGAAGGTGAGGGCAAAGGCTCAACCTTCACGCTGAGGTTGCCGCACGGGCCGGCAGATCCGACACAGAATCGGCCCTGACGTCAGCGTCGCAGACGTCGGATCCGGATGATGTCTTTGCCGTCACCCTGTTCTCCGTCTTCCTGGGCGTCGCCACCCAGGCCGGCGGCCCGTTCTAGGGATTGGCGTCCGCGAGCCGCTGCGACACCCGGGCGGGACGGATCTGCGCCAGCACCATGCCCGCCATCATCAGCACCGCACCCACCGCCCCACGCGCGCCGAGCTGCTCATCCAGCAGCAGCCACCCCCCCAGCGCCGCGAAGGCCGATTCAAGGCTCATGATGATCGCCGCCGGTGTGGGCCGGGCGTGGCGCTGGGCCACGACCTGCAGCGTGAAGGCAATCCCTACCGACATCAAACCCCCGTAGAGAATCGGGCCTAACCCTCCCCGAATACCGGTCCACGTGATGGGCTCGAAGATCAAGGCTACGATCCAGCTCAGCACGGAGCAGACCGCGAACTCCGCCGCTGCGAGCGGTAGCGGATCGATGGATCGGGTCAGATAAGCGATCAACTGGATCTGCACCGCCCAGAGAAACGCGCTCAAGAGCACCCACGCATCCCCGACCGCCAACACCAAGTCCTCGGTCACGCTCAGGTAGTAGAGGCCCACGGCAGCCAGCAGTGCCCCTCCCCACGTGAGCCACGTGGCACGCTCACCCCAGACCAGAGCCAGCAGCGGCACCAACACGACGTAGAGCCCTGTGATGAAACCGGCCTTGCCGGCGGTGGTCGTCACGATGCCGATCTGCTGGGCCGATGCTGCGGCAAAGAGCGCCGTGCCCACCGCTAACGCGCTCCACCACTGCCGCTTGCGGCTCGGACGATAGTCCCGTCGCCGGCGCGTCGCCCAGAGCAAAGGTAGGAGCGACAGCGATCCCAACCCGAAGCGGATGGCGTTGAAGGTGAAGGGGCCCACGTGCGCCATGCCCAGGCGTTGCGCCACGAAAGCGAAGCCCCAGATCGCGGCAGCCACGAGCAGGAGTGCGTTGGCCTGAAGCGCTGTCATCACAAGGCCCCCACGCGGCTCGGACGCGTGCGACCGAACCGGGTTCGTAAGAATACCGTCAGATTCACGTCAAGTACCGCCGCGCAAGAGCGATTATAGTAT
>CAZYYC010000176.1:0-9302 GCA_964650935.1 uncultured Anaerolineales bacterium | reverse complement strand
CCCCCCCCCCCGCGGGGGGGGGGGGTGGCACGACCAGGCGGGTGCGTGAAACACTGGCAGGCGTCACCGGTCACTCGTTAAGGCTTACGAACTACGCCTCCAGCTTGCTGAACTGCGGCAGGTAGTCGGCGTTCTGTGCCAGCATCTCGTTGACCATCTGCTTGATCTCAGCCAGCGAGAGGACCGCGGCGGTCAGCGGATCGTAGGCAATGGACTGGAAGACGAGCGTCGGGTCGCCGGTCAGCGCCGCCTCGACCGCCATCTCCTCGGAGGCCACCGTGATCTGATTCAGCGGCGCCACCGACGGCGGCAGCGCCCCGACGTGGATCGAGTGCAGGCCGGCCTTGTCGGCGTAGACGGGCACCTCGACGCAGGCCCCCTCGGGCAGGTTGGTGATCAGCCCGGTGTTGGGCACGTTGCCGTTGAACTGGAAGGGCTCCCCGCCCTGCAGCGCGTTGATGATGTAGGCGGCGTACTCGTGCCCCCGTTCCAGGTTGAGCGGTGCGGGATCCTCCAGCCACGCGACGATACCGTCCTTCCAGTCGTGCGCGCGCTTGCGGTACTCGTCGAGGATGTAGGCATAGACGCCGGGATTCCAGCCGGTCCCGTGGGTGCAGTAGGTCTCGATCAGGTCGGGGCGCTTGCGGAACCACCAGTTGTACTCCGAGTTGTGCCCGCTTGACTCGGTGATGTAGTAGCCGAAGTGCAGGAACATCTCGTTGCGCACCTGCTCTTCGTTGTAGACCTCCTCGTTGTCCTCGACCGCCTTGCGGATCAGCGGATAGGCATCCTTGCCGTTCCACTTGTAATCGAGGTACCAGGCCATGTGGTTGATGCCGGCGCAGGTGTAGGTGATCTCATCGTAGGGCGCGCCGATCCACTTCGCCAGCATCATCGCGGTGCCCTGGACGCTGTGGCAGAGCCCGGTGAGCTGGACGAAGGATTCGCGTTGCATCGCCCGGCAGAGCATCGCCATCGGGTTGGTGTAGTTCAGGAGTGTCGCGTCGGGGCAGAGCCGCTCCATGTCCTTGACGATATCGAGCATGACGGGGATCGTGCGCAGCGCACGGAAGACGCCGGCGACGCCGCGCGTGTCGCCGACGTTGATGTCAATCCCGTACTTCTTGGGGATCAGGATGTCGTGCTGCCAAACGTCGACGCCCCCGGCGAGGATCGTGCAGAGCACGGCGTCGGCGCCGGTCAGCGCCTCGGCGCGGTCCAGCGTCGCCTCGACCTTGGCGGGGTAGCCGCCCTCGTCGACGATGCGCTGCACCGCCCGCCGCGAGAACTCGAGCCGCTCGGGGTCGATATCCATCAGCGAGAGCGTCGCGCCCTCAAGCAGCGGGAAGGTCAGGATGTCCCGCACCAGGTTGCGGGTGAAGCCGAAACTGCCGGCGCCGATAAACGCGATCTTTGTCATAGAACCTCCACGGAGAGATAGTTTCCAGTTTCCGGTTGTCAGTTGCAGACAGTACCTGCAAGTGTAAGGGGTTCGCGGTAGGGTGCAAGTCAGGGCGTGGCGATGGATTGCGCTTCATCGACTCTCGTTGTACAATCTGGGCACGTTCATGTCACTTTTCATCGCAAGAGGAGCACGTCAATGGACTTCGGAAAAGCCTTCACCTTTGTGTTCGACGATCCCGATTGGCTGAAGAAGATCGCGATCAACTCACTCATCGGTCTTATACCCATCGTCGGTCAGATCTACGTCATGGGCTGGGGCCTGGAGGTTGCGCGCCGCATCGCTGTCGGGAACGGTCAGCCCCTGCCGGACGTGGACTTCGGCACCTACCTCGGTTATGGCTTTAAGGCCTTCGTGGTAGCCCTGGTCTACACGGCCCCGATCTGGGTGCTCTCCATCATCGTCGCCGGCCTGTCGGCCCTCCTCTACGAGGTCAGCCAGGATGCCGCCAACGCCATCGGCCTGATCGTCGGCCTCTGCTTCGGCTCTTTCGGCATCATCTACGGGCTGTTGATGGGGGTCATGATGCCGGCAGCCTTGACCCGTATGGTCGTCTTCGGATCGATCAAGGACGGTCTGGCCTTCGGCAACGTCTGGGGTATGGTGCGCAAAGTGCCTGGGGCCTATCTGCTTGTCTTAGTGGGCACGTTCGCCGCAGGGCTGTTGGCCGGCATTGTGGGCGGCATCGCCTGCGGCATCGGTGCCTTCTTCACCATGACCTGGTACCAGGCGGTGATGGGCCACCTCTACGGCCAGGCCTATCAAGCCGCCGGCGCCTAACGACAGTCGAGAGTCCACAGTCACCCGTCAATCGTCTGCAGACCGTGGACTCTCGACTATTGACTGTAGACTGAAGATCCGGAAACGCAGCGGAGCCGGAAGGGGCAGCCCCTTCCGGCTCCGCTCATTCGTCACTCGTTACGCATCGCCTACCAGGCGTACGCCTCCGGCGCAGCGCCGCCAGGACCTGGGAAGATCTCATCCAGGCGCGCCAACGCGTCGTCATTGAGCTCGATCTCCAGGGCGTGCGTGGAGCCCTCCAGCTGCTCCATCGTGCGCGGGCCGATGATCGGCGCGGTCACGACGGGGTTGTGCAGCAGCCAGGCCAGCGCGACATCCGCCGGTTCCTCACCCAGTGAGGCGCAGAAGCTCTCATAGGCGGCGAGCGTCTCGCCCTCGCGCTCCAACCGTTCCTGCATGTGCTCTGATGCGCGACGTCCTTCCTTAGCCTTCTGCAGGGCACCCGCCAGGAAACCGCCCGCCAGCGGGCTCCAGGGAATCACACCGAGGCCGTAGTCGGCAGCCGCCGGCAGCACCTCGAGCTCGACCGTGCGCGCCGCCAGGTTGTAGAGGCTCTGTTCGGCGACGAGGCCCATGAAGTTGCGCTCCTTCGCCGCGGCCTGCGCCTTGGCAATGTGCCACCCGGCGAAGTTGCTGCTCCCCACGTAGAGGACCTTGCCCTCACGGACCAGCTGCTCCATCGCCTGCCAGATCTCCTCCCACGGCGTCGTGCGCTCGACGTGGTGCATCTGGTAGAGGTCGATGTGATCGGTCTGCATACGGCGCAGGCTGTCCTCGCAGGCCTGGCGAATGTGATAGGCCGAAAGGCCACGGTCGTTGGGGCCGTCGCCCATGCGGTTGTAGACCTTGGTCGCCAGCACGATCTGCTCGCGTCGCCCACCCTGGGCGAGCCAGTTGCCGATGATGGTCTCCGTTAGGCCGCGACCCCCGTAAACGTTGGCAGTGTCAAAGAAGTTGATCCCCAGCTCCAACGCGCGATCCATGATCGCGTGGCTGTCCTCCTCGGTCGTCTGCCGCCCGAAGTTCATCGTGCCGAGGCAGAGCCGGCTCACCGACAGTCCTGTGCGTCCCAGATTCGTGTACTCCATTGTGTGATGCCTCCTTGTGCTAGAGCGTTATCGTTATGCGACCTGGAGGCGCAGGAGCACCTCGCAATAAGTCGACATCTATATTATAATCTATATCCGTAAAATAAACAAATCACCGTCCGCCCCTTCGCAAGGTGACCCTCCGATCACTCGTCACGTATCACGCACTCCCCAACTCCACCACCCGCCTCCGATAGTAGAGGTAGTCCTCATAGGGCACCTCGGCGGGGACCCCGTGGTCGCACGTGGGGATATACCCGCCCCTGGCGCGCATCTCGGGCACGATGCGCGCCAGCATCGCGTCGATCGCCTCGCGCCCCTGGGCCAGCACGCGCTTGTCGATCCCGCCGAAGATCGCCAGGTCGGGGTACTCACGACCGGTGCGCACCACGTCGCAGCCCGCTGCCACCTCGAAGGGGCTCATCGCATCCATCCCGATCGCCTCGCGATAGAGCGGGATCACCGGATCGGCGAAGCCGTCAGTATCCACCTGGACGTAGAGGTGGCGCGAACGGTCGAGTTGGCGCGCCTTGATGTTGGCGACCAACTGCTGATAGTAGGGGAAGAGGAAGGTCTTCATCATCCGCGGCGAGATCAGCGGGCCGCCGTTGTAGCAGATGTCCTCGGCGATGAAGAACTCATCCAGCGTGACGTAGGCCTGATGGCGGGCAATCACCGCATCGGCGAGCTCGAACCACGCCTCCATACAGGCGTGGACGACCTCGGGCTTGTCGTAGAAGGCATAGAGCAGCGCCTCCGGACCCATCAGGCTCCTGAGATACATGTAGCCGCCCACCAGGTTCTGGGTGATCATCAGCCCTTGGGCCGCAGCCTCCTGTGCCGCCGCCATCCGTGGCTCGAGATCGGCATAACGCTCGGGCGAGTCGGGATCCATGCGCCACAGAATCTGTTCCTCGAAGGTGCACTGATCCTTGACCGGGTGGTCGACGTACTCGGGCATGAAGCCGTCGCGCCGCCCCTTGAAGTAGAGCACGTGGCGCCCGGCGAAGTCCTGCACCAACTCGTAGTCGCCCCGATCCTCGAGCACCCGTGTCTCAAAGACGGGACAGAGCCCTGCCTCGCACCAGCCCAACTGCCCCAGGCTGATCTTCCCCGGTGGGTCGAGGTCGAACAGCTCGGTCAGGTCCGCGTCGGGGGGCAGTCCCTGCTCGGCCCACGCCTCGAGCGAGTAGTAGCCGAACTCCCGCTTGATCAGCGGAATACCCGGCGTGATCGCGTAAGTATCACGCAGGTGCCGTGCGGCAGCCGTCATCGCCTCGCGCGGGGGCAAGGTGTACGTGCCATCGAGTATCGTCATGCTGAGTTACCTTTCGTATCGCTGATGGCGCTGATCTATAGGATTACGCTGATCAACCCCTCGCCACCACGAACTCTCGCTGCCGCAGCCACCCTGCACGTGCAAGCTCTCAGCGTAATCTGCGCTTTCAGTGTAATCGGCGGTTCAATCGCCGTATCGCTGATGGCGCTGATCTATAGGATTACGCTGATCAACCCCTCGCCACCACGAACTCTCGCTGCCGCAGCCACCCTGCACGTGCGAGCTCTCAGCGTAATCTGCGCTTTCAGTGTAATCGGCGGTTCAGTGTCTCGTGTTCGCTATCCGCCTGACCTGCAGCGACTTCGCACCGAAGTCCACGAGTAGACCGATCGGATAGCCTGAGGCCTTCAGATACGACAGCGTCTGCACGAAGTGCACGTCCTCGAGCTCGTGTCTGGCCTTGATCTCAACCATGACCGCCCCCGAGGCATCACCGACCACGAAGTCGACGCGATGGCGTCCCACGCGTAGGCCGCGATAGTGCACCTCAATCCAGACCTCGCGCGCAGCATCGAGCCCACGCTGGTGAAGCTCATGCTCCAACGCCCGCTGGTAGACTGTCTCCCGGAAACCCGGCCCGAGGCCCCGGTGGACTGCCTGAGCCGCTCCAATGATCTGAGCAGTCAGCTCAGACAGCGGGTAGGATGAGTAACTGCGCTCTGTATCCACGATCCCTGCCCCCGTTCCCGAATCGCTGATTGCACGGATTCCTGGGATTACGCTGATCTGTCTTCTGCCGGCAGGCACTCTGATCGCTGGAGACGCCTTGACTTGCGAGATCTCAGCGTAATCATCCGCCTCAGCGCAATCAGCGATTCAGCTCCTCCAACTGCGTGACCATCTCCGCCAACACCTCAAAGGTGACCTCGACCGCTTCAGGCGTCGCGAGATCCACGCCCGCGAGCTTCAGCGCGTCCAGAGGGTACATCGAGCCGCCTGCCTTGAGGAAGCTCAGGTAGTCGTCGACGGCACCGGGCGTGCCCTCGAGGATGCGCTTGGCCAGGAGGTTGGCCCCGGAGATGCCGGTCGCATACTGGTAGACGTAGTAGTCGATATAGAGGTGACCAAAGGTCGCCCAGGTGATCCCCACGAGGTCGCGGTCGAAGGTCATCTCGTCACCGTAGCCCTCGGCGAAGAGGTCCGACATCAACGCGATCATCGCGTCGGCGCTCAGCCCCTGACCGCGCTCGATCCGGCGATGCGTCTCCAGCTCAAAGCGCGCCAGCGTGGGCATGATGAAGAAGTAACGGTGGAAGTTGGACATCGCCTCCTCGATCACGCCGATCCGGAAGGCCACATCATCGCTCGACTTGAGGAGATGATCGCGCACCATCGCCTGATGGAAGTTCGAGGCCACCTCGGCGACGAACAGGGCATAGTCCCCGTAGAGCGAAGGCTGCGTCGCCCACGTCAACCAGGAGTGCATCGAGTGCCCCAGCTCGTGGGCCAGCGTGGAGAGGCTAAAGATGTCGTTGTTGTAGTTCATGCAGATGAAGGGATAAGTCCCCGGGAAGCCCCCCGAGAAGGCCCCGGCGGACTTGCCCTGGTTCGGATAGACATCGATCCAGCGCTGCTCCAAGGCGCCCTTGCGCAGCGTCGCCACATAGTCCTCGCCCATCGGCGCCAGACCCGCGGAGATCCAATCGATCGCCTGCTCAAAGGGGATCGCGGCGCGCGTCTCGGTCAGGGGCGCCCAGATGTCATAGGGATGCAGCGTCTCGACCCCCAGCATCTTGCGGCGCACGGCCCAGTAACGGTGCCACGTCGGCAGATGCTTGCGGAAGGTCGCGATGAGGTTGTGAAAGACCTCGGTCGGGACGTTCTGCGGGAAGAGCGCCATCTCCAGTGTGGAGTCATAGCCCCGCACGCGCATCCCGAAGACGTTCTGCTTGAGAGAGGTGACCAGTGCCGTGGCAAGTGTGTTCTTGAAGGCGAGGTGCTTGCCGTTGTAGTGCGCGTAAGCCGTGCGGCGGGCCTCGCGATCGGCGCCCGCGTAAATGCCCTGCAGCGACCCCTGCGTGACCTCGACCTCGTGTCCGTCCGAGGTGAGGGCCGGCTCAAAGGTGAAGTCGGCGTCGGTCAGCACACTCGCCGTCTGCTCCACGCCGGAGAAGGGATCCGAGAGCATCCCCAGCACCTGCTCTACCTCGGCAGAGCGCACGTGAGCCTGGCGGCGGAAGAGGTCGTCGACGTAGTGCACCAACTTCGCCAGGCGGGGCTCGCCGGCGATCCAGCTTCGTACAGTCTCCTCACCGAGGCTCAGGAGCTCCGGGTCGATGAAGGACTTCGCTGCAATGAAGCGCCCGTAGATGTCGCGGGCTCGGCCCGCGGCCAGCGCCGCCTGCTGATCGCGTAGATCGACAGCGTAGCCGTAGGAGGCATAGGTGACCACCTTGCCGAGCCGGTCGGCAACGTTGCTCACCGCGTCCATCGCCGTCGCCAACACCGTCGGCCCCTCCGAGAGGCGCCCCTTGAAGGCGTCCAGGACCATGATCGCCTGCTGGAGGCACGTCAGCTCGGCCTCCCAGGCGGCATTTGAGCCGAAGAGGCTCTCGGCGTTCCAGGTGTACTGCTTAGGGATCTCGTTGCGCTGTGGGACCGTTGTCGCGTTCACGTTCTCTCCTTTAGGTATTGCTTGCGCGTCAGCATCACGTCGTACGTCACATCCGACTTGCCGCCGGGCGGCTGCGGGATGCAGGTGAAGAGGCGGTACCCGTTCTTCTCGAACGCGCGCAGGCTGCGCGCGTTGAAGTCGGCGATGTCGCAGCCGAAGACGCGGTCCGCCTGGCGGTCCTCAAAAGCAAACCACGTCAGCAGCTCGATGATCTCGGTGCCCAGTCCCCGCCCCCAGAAGCCCTTCTCGCCGATCATCAGGTCGATCCGCACCAGCGTCTCGCCGGGGAAGCGCTCCAGCAGCCGCGGCAGGTTCATCTCCTGGAGCCATGCCTCGCCGATAGGCTCGCCGTGGTGCAACGGAACGATCGCCTCAGCGACGAAACAGCTGGCGTGCTGCGAGACGCCCCGGTAGATGGCTTTGACCTCCTGAGGGTCATCGCCCTGAGCGATATGGCCCTCGGCATAGTGGACAACCTCAGGATCCTGGTTCCAACGCAGCAACAGCGGCCAATCCTGCTCGGTCAGCGGGCGAAGGCGGACGTGCTTGCCTCTGAGGACCACGTCATGAACACGCAGCCTGTCTGCTGCAGTCTCAGGATCCATCGGCTCACCTCCTCCTCGATTGTAGCGCGACGCGCCAATCCCGCCAACCGGGGGTTGCGCTGGGCTATCGTATTCTGCCTGAGGACAGATCGCCGGTGGGCGAGTCGGCTACCCGCCCCACATGCAGTCATGTAGGTCGGAAAGCCGTTCCGACCTCTGCCCCCTCGCTGCTCGGCTTGCGCGGGTCGGCTACCCGCCCCACATGCAGCCCCAGCTGGCGCCTTTCCGGCTCCGAACCTATACTGGGAGCGGTGCCTTGACGACACCGCTTCCCGACGAAGCGACCATCGCGCTAGCCCCTACATCGGCACCTATCCCTTCGCGCCGGGAGTGAATGAGTCGAGGGAGGTGAAGATGACTACATCGGTGACGCACATCGCGTTGGTCGTTCCCGATCTCCGGGCAGCCGAGGCCTTCTATCAGTCCGTCTTCGACATGGCGCTGATCGGACGCGAGGCGGTCCGCGGCGACGGGCAGTGGGCCTCGTTGCCCTTCGACAAGAGCTGGGACGAGGCTGCAGCTGCAGGCATCGACCTGCGCATGCTCGCCCTACGCCGAGGCAGCTTCGTCCTCGCCCTCTTCCAGGGTGGCGCACCGCCCGGGCAGGTCTACGTGATCGGCCTGGCGATGCCCGTCCACGAGATCGCCCGCGTCCGCGCGCGCCTGCCGCACGAGGTCTCCATCGAAGGCGACTCGCCCGACCACCTGGAGTTCCGCGACCCCTACGGCATCACCTGGCAGATCGCGGCGCCTGGAGGCGAGTTCCGCACGGCGGGCGATTGGGCGGGCCGCTGGCTCGAGCTGTGAACCTCAGCCGGGCGTGTCGACCGTGAGCGCCGCCATCACGCTTCACCAACGCCCGACCGGCGCGGTGGCCGATGAGATCGTCCGGCTCGCCACGCTGCTGACGGACCCCTGGTTCACGCCGAACGTGCCGGCGGACACGCGGCGCGACCTGCGGTTCCACGACGCCTTCTGCCTGGTCGAGGACGACCGGATGCGCGCCTTCCTCGTCTTCACCGGGAGAGATGGGCGGATCGAGATCAGCCTGATGGGCACCGACCCCGCCTGCCGTGGTCGCGGCTACGGCTCGTTGCTGATGGAGCGCTTCCTGCAGCACGCTCGCGACCTCGGCTACGAGCAGGCTGTGGCCATGACCGTGCCACCCGAGGTCAAGCCCGCCTACGCCGCGACGGTCGCCTTCTACAAGAGACACGGCTTCGTCGAAGCCAGGCGCTACACCGAGCTGTGGGAGGCGGGCGCGCTGGAGCTCGTCTGCGACCTGACCTGACAGAGTCCCTACGCCCCCCCCCCCGCCGGCGCGCCCGCGGGTCTCGCACGCCTCCAGGCCAACGGGGCCCTCCACCAGGGCTGCGCCGGCCCGGAAGAGCCG
>CAZYYC010000175.1:0-9352 GCA_964650935.1 uncultured Anaerolineales bacterium | reverse complement strand
CGCTCCCGTTCAGTGACAACATCAGCTACATCTTCGACCAGCAGCTAGCGGAAGGTGGTTTGCTGGTGCTCAACAAGGCCGACCTGTTAACGCCCGACGAGGGCGACGAGCTCCTCGACCTGGCGAGCAAGCGCTTCCCCGACAAAACGCTGCTGCTCCAGAGCTCTCTGACACCTGACGGGGTCGCACCGTGGCTGACCGCTCTGGCGGAGGGCCCTGCCCTTCCGCCGGCCCTTGGGCTCGACTACGGGAGCTATGTCGCCGGTGCGGCAGAGATGGCCTGGCTCGACGAGCAGATACGCTTCGCCCCACCCGAGGGTCAGGGGCGAGGCTACCTGCGACACTTCATTGAGCTCCTGCTTGGCGGACTCCGTGAGGCCGGCGGGCCCGTGGCCCATCTCAAACTCCATATCCAAAGCACTGAGGGTGGGACAAAGCTCAGCTTCACCGCACTGGACGAGCCCGGCCGGCACGCCGACCTGCCTGGAAGCCTGTCCGGCCCCATCATCTTCACCATCAATGCCCGCGTGCAGATGGACGCCGACAGCCTGCGCGCCATCGTCGAGCGAGCACTTGCCGAGGCTCTCGTCGGCGCCGGCGTCGCTTACCACGCTACCGGCGCCACTGCCTTCGCCCCAACCGTGCCACGCTGAGCGTCTGCGACGCCGACGCCGTCGATCCCCCTTCGATGGGTATCACGGTTCACTCCGCGGCGTGTGTTCGCCAGACCACCGCTCAAAGCCGGCGGAACGGCTTTGAGCGGGATGCGCCCTGCTGCCTGATTGCGGGTCGATGCGATCACGTCGCGCGCCACGTTGACGGAATCCGGTTCCCACGTTACACTCGATAATCGAATCGCAGGTTCGAGAGTAACGCCCCTCAAGCTTCTGCTGCCGTCCATAGGGAGGAGCCGCTATGAACCGGACAACCGACCAGGAACCACGTGCCCGAGACGACCTCAGAGCAGCGCAGCAGGCCTCACTGGCGCGTCCACGCTACGCCTACTCGTGGATGGCGCGCCTCTTCTTCTTCGGCATGGACCTACTGACCGGCAGCGAGCCGACGCTTCCCAAGATCAAGCTGCTGGAGATGCTGGCGAGCATCCCCTATCGCGCCTACGAGGCCCGTGCTTACAGGGAGATGACCCGCCACTACCAGGACGACGATCGCGTAGCCCGCTGTCGCCGGATGGTCGCCTGGAGTCGCGAGGCTCAGGACAACGAATACTGGCACCTGCTGGTCGCCCAGCAGAAGATGGAGGAGGAGGGCCTCAAGGATCCCTGGTATCTGGCTCCCATCGGCAGAAGCCCGGCGCCGCTGCCGCTGGTGATGGTCGGCACCTACCGCGTCCTCAGCACGCTGCTCGCAACCCTGAGCCTGCGCCGCGCCCTGCACTTCAATGCCGAGTTTGAGGACCACGCCGAGCATGAGTACGCACGCTTCGTGGAAGCGCATCCCGAGTGGGAGCAGCAGCCCCTCAAGAGCTTGATCGCCAACCCATCCGGCGACCTCGCGACCTGGGCGGATGTCTTCCGGCAGATCGGGCTGGATGAACGCGCACACCGCGATCACAGCTTCACACTTGCCGGCGAGCCCGAGCACGTTGTGGATCAGCTAACGGAGTAAAGGTCCATGGGCTATGACTACAGCAACTATCCGGTCTCGACTGTTGAGGACATCGTGCGCCTGCGTCGTCGCATCGCTGCAGCGGCGCTGCCCGCCAAGACCACCGACCGCAACCTGCTCATCGGAAGTTGGAACATCCGCCACCTGAGCCGTGTTCACCCGGCGTGGGACGAGAATCCCGGCAGCCCCAAGCGCAATCTGCGCGCGATGGCCTGCATTGCCGAGGTGGCCCGGCACTTCGACGTCCTGGCAATCCAGGAGGTAAAGCGCGACACCGCGGCCCTGCGTATGCTCGTGGACGACTTCCTCGGGCCCGACTGGGGCGTGATGATCAGCGACGTGTCGGCGGGCTCCGGCGGCAATGCCGAACGCTTGGCCTTCGTCTACGACAGCCGGCGCGTGGTGCCCTCGGGGCTCGCCGGCGAGATCGTCCTGCCCCCCACCCCGGAGGGCGACCCGGTCACGCAGTTCGACCGCACGCCCTACCTGGTCGGCTTCCGCACCCGTCGCGAGCGCTTCACCCTGCTGACGGCCCACATCAAGTACGGCGCCGTGCCTGAGGATCGACTTCCCGAGCTGCAGGCGCTCGCCGCCTACATCGCCAGGGAGATCCGCGACCGCGCCACAGCCGAATCCGAGGAGAACAACCTGATCGTCCTGGGCGACTTCAACATCGACCGGCGAGGCGACAACCCTCTCTTCCAGGCCTTCATCGCGACCGGGCTGATGGTGCCCGATGCGCTGCGCCACCTGAAGACGACCTACGGGACCGAGGCGAAGCACTACGATCAGATCGCCTGGTTTATGGGTGAGATGGACCTCCTCACGACGGGACAGGCCGGCGTGATCGATCTCGTCGGCGCGGTCTTCAGGGAGCTGACGCCTCGCGAGATGTCTTACCGCGTCTCGGACCACTTCCCGATCTGGGCCGAGTTTCTGATCGATCGCAGCACCGAGCAGATGGCGGAGACGTTGGACGTGGATCCGGGAGCTCCAGACCCCTTCAGCCACATCACCGACGGCTAGACACACCCGGCGGATTCGTTCGCCACCACCGTCAGCGGCAACTCCCCCATCAGGCTCCCCAAACTGGGGGATGCTGTTTCCCCCAAGGGCAGGCTATCATACGATCATCGGGAACGTGGGGCCGATCCGGCACATCCCGCAACTTACCATCCTGAACAGCGTAGAGGAGCACACGATGGACCGAGCAACTGTGATCACGACACATCAACTGACCCGCCGCTTCGGCACGGTGACCGCCGTCGACGGTCTCGATCTCGAGATCAACGCCGGCGAGGTATTGGGCTTCCTAGGCCACAACGGCGCCGGCAAGACCACGACCGTGCGGCTGCTGAACGGCGTCCTGGGCGCCACGTCCGGGACCGCGCGCGTGCTGGGCCTCGACCCTGCCGTTGACGGCGCCGAGCTGCGCAGCCGCACCGGGGTCCTCACCGAGACGCCCTCAGTCGACGAGCGCCTCACCGCCTACGAAAACCTGGCGATCTACGCCGACTTCTACAGCGTTCCAAAAGACAGAGTCGCCGGGCGTGTGATGGAGCTGCTGGAGCTCTTCGGCCTGGCGGAGCGCGCCGGCGACCGGGTGAGCGGCTACAGCAGGGGAATGAAGCAGCGGCTCGCCCTGGCACGGGCCTTACTGCATGAGCCGGAACTGCTCTTTCTTGACGAGCCGACCTCCGGCCTCGACCCGGTTTCAACGCGACAGGTCCACGATCTGATCCGCGACCTGAGCCGCAATGGGGGACACACCGTCTTCCTTTGCACCCACAATCTCGAGGAGGCCCAGCGCCTCTGTGACCGTGTTGCGGTGATGGAGCACGGGCGCTTGGTGGCACTCGGGGCGCCGGCGGAGCTGGCACGCAGCCTGTGGCAGGGTGTCCGCTTGGAGCTGGAGACGGCGCCCGAGTCGGCGAGCCGCGCCCTGGAGCTACTGGGCGCTTTTCCGGAGGCGCGCGACATCGAGGCGGACGAGATCCCCTCCGTAATCACCCTGGCGCTCCCGCTGCGCGAGCTCATCCCGCAGCTGGTGAGCCACTTGGTCAAGGCCAACCTACCCCTCTACCGGCTCACACCTCAGGAGCCGACGTTGGAGGATGTCTACTTCGCCCTTCACGGGGATAAGGAGGATGCAGTATGAACCGCCGCGCCATCCAAGCTATCGTCCGACGAGACCTACTCGCCGTGGTTCGCAGCAAAGGGGTGATGATCCCCCTAATCTTGGTGCCCCTTCTGATGATGATCGTCATTCCCGCCGCTTTGGGCCGCTTCGCCCCGGCACTCAGCGAGATGCCCGGCGCGAACCTACCGGATGTCTCGCAGTTCCTGGATCTACTGCCGGAGGATCTGGTAGACCGTTTTGAGAGCTACACAACCGATCAGCTGCTGATCACCTTCACGCTCGTCTACATGTTCGCCCCGATGTACCTCATCGTGCCGTTGATGGTGGCCAGCGTCGTGGCGGCGGACAGCTTCGCGGGTGAGAAGGAACGCAAGACGTTGGAGGCCCTCATCTACACACCGACGACTGACCTCGAGCTCTTCACGGGCAAGGTGCTCTCCGCCTGGCTGCCGGCCCTGGTCGTCTCCCTGGTCGGCTTCGTCCTCTACGGCATCGCGGTCAACGCTGCTGCGTGGCCCACGATGCAGCGCATCTTCTTTCCCAACACCACCTGGCTGGTGCTCGTCGTCTGGGTGGCTCCGGGGGCTGCAGCGCTGGGGTTGGGCGCCACCGTACTTGTCTCCTCTCGGGTGAACAGCTTCCAGGAAGCCAACCAGATCGCCGGGGTCATCGTCCTGCCCATCGTGGCCCTGGTCATCGCACAGGCATCTGGGGTCATGTACCTCAGCATCGGCTTGACGGTGGTCCTGGGCGTGGTTATCTGGCTCATCGCGGGCGCACTGCTGTGGTTCAGTGTGCGCACCTTCCGGCGCAGCGAGATCATCGCGCAGGCGTAGAGGAAGGAAGTGTTCTCATGACACTCAAGGCAAAGCAGAACGTGTTGTTGGCGACCCCGTGGGTCCTGCTCGGGACGACCTACCTGGCGTTCAGAGGACTCGTGGCTCTCTGGGGACCTAAGTGGGGTTACCTCGCCGGCTTTGGCTTCTACTGGCTGTTGTGGTGTCTGGTACTGCCGCTGTGGATGCTGGGTTGGTCCGGCCTGCGCGAGGTCTTTCGCGACGTACGCCCACGGTTGGGCAAGCCGAGCTGGGTCGGGGCACTGCTGCTCCTGCTGCCGATCGTGGGTGCAGCCTCGACCGTCACGGTCGCCAAGCTACCGATCGTGACACTGCCCATTCTCCTGGGCTCAGCGGCCCTGGCGTTGGTCAACGGGACGTTGGAAGAGGTGCTGTGGCGAGGCGCCTATATCCGGCTTTTCCCAGGGCGGCTCTTCATGGGCTATATCTATCCCACACTCGGGTTCGCGCTCTGGCACCTGGCGCCCCAATCGGTGCACCCCATCTCGATGCCCGGCGGTGTGGCGGCTTTCATCACCGGGGCGACGCTGATGGGGGCGTGCTGGGGCTGGGTTGCCTGGCGCACCGGCTCGATCCGCTGGAGTACGTTGTCGCACGTGCTGACCGACTTCCTCGGCCTGGGCGCGACGATCTACCTGCTGTCGTGAACTACACGTGGGCAGCCATCGCCCAAAGAGGGCCGTGAGGAAGCTGACTAAGCTTGCGGTGTCGCGCCGGCTACGCGTGGCACAACGGGAAGGAGCATTCAATGGATCATGATACGTTAGTGCCGGGCTCGGCACGCTCGCAACACAGGGCTACCAAGGCATGGCATCGCCTGCTATCGCAGCTGCGTCCGGGCGCGCGCGCCTGGGGCGGCGCGACGTGGGGCGTCGTTGCCGCGGGGGCTCTGATCTGGACCGTGATGTCGGCCTACGCCTTCGCTCCTACCGGCCCGCTCCACTTCATCGTGGGGTGGCTCGGAGGGCTGCTGACAGCCGGGATCGTGGGCGGCCTCATCATTCTGCTCGGCGCTCTGCTAAGCCTGGCACCCCGTCATTACGGCTGGGCCTTCTTCGCGGCCCTGCCGTTGCTGCTGCTCACTTATATGCTGGCGATCAGCCTGGCCTTTGGGGTCGTTACTGTGGTCCTCGGCCTGCTGATCATCGGCTCGCTCGTCGGCGCCGGCCTCGCAGCGCTGACCGGCACCGGTCGGCGGCGGCTGAGCCGCCTCCGGCGCGCGCTGGCGCTGACAGGCCTTGCAGTCGGATTGATGGGCCTGGTGGGCGGTGGCACGCTGCTTTTCATTGACGGATTCACGAGGACCCCACCGGTCAACGCCGCGGCCCAGTCGGCAGCGAACGTGACGCCTTTGGCGCTCCCGGACCCCTCCCAACCCGGGCCGTACCCCGTGCGGACGCTCATCTACGGCAGCGGTGACGACCGCCGGCGGACTGAGTACGGCGCGACGGTCGATCTGCGCACCCCACCCGTCGATGGTTCCGCCATGATCGAGGGCTGGTCGAGCTTGCGCTCCGCCTACTGGGGCTTCGGCCCCGAGGCGTTGCCGCGAAACGGGCGCGTCTGGTATCCTGAGGGCGAAGGGCCCTTTCCGCTGGTGCTGATCGTCCACGGCAACCACCCGATGGAGGACTATTCCGATGGGGGTTACGCCTACCTGGGCGAGCTGCTTGCCGGCCGCGGCTTCATCGTCGCCTCGGTCGATCAGAACTTCCTCAATCTCTCCCTGGCAGCGGACCTGATCGTCTTGAGCTCCCTCCAGGGTGAGAATGATGTGCGCGGCTGGCTGGTGCTTGAGCACCTGCGCCTCTGGCAGGCTTGGCAGACGACCCCGGGCACCCCCTTCTACGGCAAGGTGGACCTCGACGCCATCGGCCTGATCGGACACTCGCGCGGGGGTGAGGCGGTCGCGATCGCCGCCGCTTTCAGCCGCCTGCCCTGCCATCCTGATGATGCCTCGATCACCTTCGACTACGACGTCGACATCCGCGCGGTGGCAGCCATCGCCCCGGTCGACGGACAGGTCCGACTCGGCGGGCGCCGGCTGCCGCTGGAGGACATCAACTACCTGGCGCTCCACGGCGCCCACGATATGGACGTGATCACCTTTATGGGCGCGCGCCAGTACGCTCGGGTAGGCTTCAGCGGTGATCAGCCCCTCTTCAAGGCCGCCTTCTACATCCACGGGGCCAACCACGGGCAATTCAACCGCGATTGGGGTCGCCACGATCTCTTCGGCCCGGCAATGCAGCTCTTCAACCTGCGCGTTCTGATGCCCGCCGACGAGCAGGAGCAGATCGCGAAGGTCGCCCTCAGCGCCTTCCTGGAGGCCACGCTGCACGACGAGACCGGGTACCGGGTGCTGTTCCGCGATCCTCGCACCGCCGCGGCATGGTTACCCGACACCATTTACCTCAGCCAGTATCAGGACTCCGAGATGATCCGCGTGGCGACCTTTGAAGAAGATATCGACCTGAGTACCACAACGCTGCCCGGCGGGACGCTGCGCGGCGAGCACCTCACGATCTGGCGCGAGCAGGTCGTACCGCTCAAGAATGGCACCCTTGAGATCCCTGCTGTCTACCTCGGATGGGATCAGACAGCGGCGCCCTCACCGGCACGCTATACGCTCACGCTCCCTGAACTGCCCCTCGACCCGGAGAGCCTGCTCAGCTTCGCGCTCGCCGATGCCGACGAGCCTCCGACACATGATGCTCCGCGCGCCAAGGAGCCGCGCACCCCCCTGGACCTAACACTGGAGGCACGCGATGCGGCGGGCAATATGGCCCGCCTGCCCTTGAGCCACTTCGCAACGGTGCAGCCGCAGATCCGCGGACGCATCGCCAAGGCCGACTTCATGCACACCCTTTCCACCTCCGAGGTGGTCTTCCAAACCTTCGAGTTCCGGCTAGGCGACTTCGTAGCGGACAACCCGGCCTTTGACCCGACGAGGTTGAGCGAGGTGGCCTTCATCTTTGACCGAAGCCCAGCAGGTGTGGTGGCCCTGAACGACGTGAGCATACGCCCGTGACACTAGGAGGCAGCCGCAGGATGAATCCTCATCGTTTTCTGGACCACTATACCGTTGCAGCCGGTGCGTTGTTGGCGGGACGCAGGACGTTCTTCAGCCGCGGCGTGCGCTGCCCTGCCTTCGATGAGGTACTGGAAGCGACGAGACTGCAGCTGCCTGACGTCACCGGCGAGGGCACCTACGAGGTACCCGCGGAGACGCTTGTCGGCACGCTGGATCCCGCCTTCCTCATCGCCCAGTGGGTGGGGCCCGAGCGCCCTACCCTCATCTACCACCACGGCAACAACGAGCGGCCCTTCGACTTCGGCCCCTTCAGCAAGAACACCTTCAAGCAGGTGGTGCTGTCGCGCCGCGAGGCCTTCGGTGCCAACATGATCGCCCTGCGGGCGCCGTTTCACCGCTCGTTGCGAACCTACATGCAGCGGATGACGGAACTCCGCAACTTCAGTGCGATGCTTGCCGTCTCGGTCGGGCTTGTTGAGGCGCTGGTTCAGTGGAGCCGTACGCAGGACAGCCCGCAGGTGATCCTGACGGGCGCGAGTCTGGGCGGCTGGGTGACGAACCTCCATCGGGCCCATTACAACACCGCTGATCGCTACGCGCCGATGATGGCAGGGGCCGCGCTGGACGAGGTCTTCACGACCTCGTCCTACCGCCGCCTGACAGGGGCCCTGGCCCGGGAGCGCCCGCAAGCGCTCCGCGATGCGCTCAACTTCGAGGCGGCTTTCGCCGCCGTGCCCGACGACAACGTCGCCGCGCTGCTGATGCGCTACGACGCGATCATCGAGTATGGGCGCCAGCGGCGCTGCTACGATCCCGCGCGCGTCACCGTGCTCGACCGCGGGCACACGACGGGTGCGCTCGACGCAGCAGCTTTGCGCGCATTCCTGTTGGCCCAGTTCAAGAGCGAGGATGCGACATCAGGAGACCAACGTGGAACTTAAGACTCGCTACGCCGGCGTCGCCCCGCGTTTTCCGGCACTGTGCCTGGACCTTGCCGTCTTCTGCGCCCTCTTCTTCCCGATCACCAAGCTGGTCAAAGGCGTCTGGCTGATGATGCCGGACGGGCCGCCGCGAGATTTGATCGCGAGAAGCCGGGCGCATAGCCGAGGTCTGGCGCCACTTCCGTGGGATCGATGATCCAGCTGCTCGGACCTAACCCGCCTGCGCCACGAAGAGCAAGACAAGCGCTGCCGCGCTCAGCACGACCCACAGAGGTCGGTGCCAGTCCCAGAGACGCCGCCCGTTATAGCTGACCAGGGGGAAGGCGGCGACCAGCGTGTCCAACAGGGCCAGGATCCTGCCGAGCTGGAAGAGCATCAGCAAGGGAAGACGCAAGTCAGGTGCAAGGGATCCCTGTAGCGCCAGCCAACTTCCGCCCGTGAGGATCAGGACTGCTAGGCTGCCCGCCAACGCCATCGGCCCGAGCTTGGGAAGCAGGTCCCGGTAGCGCCAGCGGTCGCCCTCGGGATACAGGCTTCCGGCGAAAGGAAAGTAGCCACCGAAGACGAGCCCGATGGCGGTCACCAGGGGCACGCTTGACTCCCAAGCGCGGAAACGCACCGTCAACCCCTTGGCTTTGGCTGTGGCCCACATCGCCAGCGTGCGCGCCCCGAAAAGCACCAGAAGCACGAGCGGCGTCATCCAGAGGTCGCGCGGTCCAAACGCACCCTGCCGCCAGGCGACCAGCCAGAGCAG
>CAZYYC010000174.1:0-9368 GCA_964650935.1 uncultured Anaerolineales bacterium | reverse complement strand
TCGCGATCGAGGAGCCTCACAGCAGTCCGCGAGACCGGTGTGCCGGAGGCCAGGTCTGCGACCCACACCAGGGCCTCGGACCCCGAGAGTTTGAGCGTCATCGACCGATCCACAAGCGCGATCCGGACCTCGCCTTCGTCGCCCGTCGCGGTCACACGCCAGGTCAGGTTGTACAACCCTGGGCGGAGCGGCGTGGACCCGGGTTGCAGAGTCACCGTCACCGGCTCGGCCCGGTTGGGTGCCGGATCAAACGCCTGCGTCCAAGTACGTACAGAGTTCCCGTTCACGGGCTCGGGCAGGAGGATACGATCCGGTTCCACGGCATGGAGTTCAAACTGCACGGAGGGAATGTTGGTCACCAGGAACGTGATCTCGGGCGCAGACCCGGCGTCCAGGGTCAACGCATCAGGAGCGCCCCAGACGGATCGAGCAACGACATCGCGACCGCTGAAGGCCGCAGGTTCGAAGCTAGGCGGCAGATCCTCGGTGACCAGGCAATAGGGCTCAGTCGGCGCTAGAGCCTGACCATAGCGGTCAAATGTCGCTTCGTCGAAGCTGAGACAGTAGCCGGTCGCCGGGAGATGACGCCAGGACACGCTCATCACGCCCGTCTCCTCATCGTAGAGCGCAAAGACCTCGTGATCGAGGGGGGCGGGTGAAACGCGCACGGCGTCCGGCAGGTGATCACGCTCGAAGCCGCCCTCAAACTGCAGCTGGAGCGGTAGCGGTGCCACCTGCTCCAGATCGTCTTGCTGCAGGAGTTGCCCCTCAGCTGTGCGGACCTCGACAAGCCGCGGAGTAGCAACGGTCCTGAACCACCATATGTGTGTCATCTCGAGGGGCGCGCTGTCGATCGCTCGAGCACCCTGGTCGATCCGCGCGACGTAAGTCGAGTCGGTAGCCAAGGGTTCCGACGGCGTGAAGGTCAGTGTCGCGTCACCATCTGACCACCGCACCGACCCGGCTATCAGCTCACCGCTCGGCCCCGTTAGGCTGAACGCTGCCGCAGAGGCCGCCCGGTCCATCGGCGTACCGAAGCGAGCGCCGACCGACACGGTCAGCGCCGCATTCTGTGATCCGGATGCAGGCCAGAGGTCGACAACGCGAGGACGCGCCGTGTCAAACGCCCACGTCATCGGTGCCTCTAGCGTTGCACCATCCACCGCGGCGAAGCCGACCGACGGCGTCGTGGCGGGCTCGCTCCCTGATGGGGAACTTAGCGAGAGCACGTAGCGCTGTCCTGTAGCCCATCCCTCGGGAACGTCGTAGCGATAGATTGACGTGTGTATCCAAGTGCCACGCCCCATCACACCAGGCGAGACAGTCAGCGGCACTTCGGGGCAGCGCGCCGAATCCGTCTCATGACCGATACACGCCTCAGAGACCACGGCACGGTTGAAGGTCAGCAGAATCGGGGTGTCCGCGCGCACATCCTGCGCGCCGTCGACGGGGCTGATCGAGGTGACGCGAAGCGCTCCCAACGTGTTGAACACCACGGTTGAATCGTGGACGAAGCGCGTCAGCGAGTTAAGGGCCATGCCGTCGACCGTGGCACCGGACACCGTCCTCTGCGGGTCATCCTGCGACGGCGGCCCCATCGCCACCCCGGCGACATAGCGCGTAACAGGCACCAGTCCCTCCGGGATCAGGCTCACGCGCCGGTCATCCTGCCAGATCAGCGTCGCCTCTAGCGCAGGCGACAGCCGGAACGCATCCCGGAAGCTCTCCGGATCCATCGGACGATCGAAGGTCCAGGTCAGGGCGGTGTCCGGCGCTATCTCCGCCCCCCGTGGCGGGAGAACCTCAACAATGGTCGGAGGAAAGGGCGGGACGGGTGCGGGCACCGATGCCGGGAAAGCCGCTAACGGATCGTAGGTCACCGGGGTTCCGGGCACCCCATCGATCGTCGTGGGCTGCACGAAGGGCGTCGCGACCACCTCGTCGGTGGCCGTGATCATCGGCGTCTCGTCGAGGGAGGCCGATGAACAGGCGGCCAGCAACCATGCAACGAGAAGGATGCGTCGCCAGTGCCTAGGCGCGATTCCGAAAGTCGACAAACCTGTATCCCATACCACGTTCGGTGAGGATGTACCGAGGGTTCGAGGGATCGGGCTCGATCTTCTTCCGCAGGTAGTTGACATAGAGTCGCAGGTAGGAGATCTCGTCCTTGTACTCGTATCCCCACACGCGGGACAGCAACGTGGCATGCGGCACCGTCCACCCCGCATTCTCGACCAGGTGTCGCAGGAGCCGCAGCTCTGTGGGCCGCAACTTCACGCGTTCACCCTGCACAATCACTTCAGCTGTGTTGAAGTCGATGCTGAGATAGTCGTCGATGTCCAGCACCGAGGCTTCAGCAGGAGAGACGGCCTGGAAACGGCGCAGAACAGCACGAACGCGGCTCACCAGCTCCCGCGGGCTGAACGGCTTGGTGACGTAGTCGTCGGCGCCGAGATCGAGTCCCTTGACCTTGTCCTCCTCCGCACTCCTCACGGTCAGCATGATCACCGGCACACTGGAGACCTCTCTGATCATCCGCAACGTCTCGAACCCATCCATCTCGGGCATCATCACGTCAAGAAGGACCATATCCGGCATCTTCTCGCGGACCTGGGTCAATGCCTCCAGTCCATCGGCGGCCTCGATGACGCGGAACCCCTCCATCTCCAGGTTGATGCGGACGAAGCGGATAATCCGCGGCTCATCATCTACCACCAAGACGAGTGGATGGCTTTCCTGACTAGTCACGGATGAAGGTAACGACCTGTTCATCATCCTCCGTCGGCATGATCTCCACACAATGAATGCGATTCCACGGATAGAGCACCGTGTTCGTCTCGGCCAACAGGTAGGTGACCTCACGTCCATCTCGTAGACGCGGGCTTCTCAACGTCACAAATTGCTCTTCGGGATCCGGCATCGCATCGATCTCCCCGACGACGGAGTCCTCATTCATGATATGCAACAAGACCGTAATGGGCATCTCAAGACCTCATCAGTTCCCTAGGCATCCTCAGCGTGATAGACGTGAAAGGCCAATCGCAACGACCCAAAGGTCAGCATATCGCCATCGTGAAAGGCATAGGGCAAGTAGGGAGTGATACGCTCACCGTTGAGAAACGTGCCATTCGTGCTGTCGAGGTCCTCCACGAAGCAGGTCCCATCGCGGGTATAGATTCGCGCATGACGACGCGAGACGCCCTGCTCCAATCCGCTGTCGGCGGTGAGGTCCAACTCGGGGAAGATGCCGTGCGCTGCATCCAGACGCCCCACGAGGATTTCCCGGTCTGCCGAAAGCATGAGCTTGCGCCCGGTGTTCAGGACCTCGACGTCGATGTTGATCGCGCGCACCGCGCTCTCGCCGTCGCCCGCTTCACGCCGAGCCTGCGTTGGGCTTCCGTCCTCGTGCTCGGGTAGGGGTTCGGTGCGCAGCGGGCCACCTGATGGGAGGTACGTACCGCACTGCACACAGAACAGTGTACCGGGTAGGTTGTCTGCACCACACGATGGGCAGACGACTTTGCCGCTCTTTTGAGCCATAAACACCCTCCTAGCTAATTATAGAACTCGAGCCACCGTGAGCAGCCGTGTTCCGTAGCGGAGCTTCTTGCGCCCCCCTAGGCTCGGATCCACCCCGCGTTCGATCCTCCCCGCTTCCAACATCGCCGCCTGGCCCAGCTCACGATAGCCCAGGTCCAACAGACGTGTCGCGGCGGACTCCAACAGACGCGTGGCCTGTGGCGTGTCCCCAGACTCTACAGCACGCCAGGCTCGCTCCTGCATACGGAAGATAGCCAGACGGGCCAACACGTGCACCAGCATGGGCGACGGCGGCTCTGCCTGCATATGTTCGGCCTCCTGGGAGAAGACCAGGTCGATATCGCGCCACCACGTCTCCTCACGACGAGATGAGGTCAGCGCACGCTGAGGGCCGGGCGAGGCCTGCGGTTCCGAGGTGGAAGCTGAGAGCTCACCCTCCAGGACCAGGCGCGCCACCCGCCGCGTGCCCGTGTCGTTGAGCTTGATCACCAACTCGAACACCACGGATGCCGACTCGTCACCCGAGAGATCACCCAGCGTCACCGTCACGGCATCACCGCTGAAAGCGCCCTCGAGCGCTTCCATATAAGGGGAGACGCGATGGATATCGGCGACGCGCACGTAGGACACCGGGCTTATGCGCAGCCTGGCTCGCCGCAGCGCGACACTGACCAGCCCCGAGATCCGCTCACGAAGCACGGCTTGGACCTTACCCGGCGAATCCACATAGTGAGACGTCCCACCGCCGGCGTGTGCGAGGCTATCAAGGAACGTATCATGCCAATCCTCTCCAATGCCGAAAGCCGACATACCAATGCCCAGAGACTGAGCGCGGGTGACGGCTGCCAGGGCAAGCTCTTCATCTCCATAGGTGCGCCCATCGGTCAGCAGCAGCACGTGACTAATGACCCCATCGGATGCGTGACGCGATACCTGCTCGTATCCGGCGGCCAAGCCCTGATAGATCTCGGTACCTCCATCCGGGCTGATAGAGGAGACCGCCGAGCGAAGCTGACGCCGATCCGTGACCTTCGAACTCGGCGCCGCTACGTCCGCGCGATCGCTGAAGGTCACAATCGCCAGCCGATCCTGAGCCTGTAACGTATCCACGAGATCCAACACGGCGGCTTTCACGTTCTGCATCCGCGTGCCGCGCATCGAGGTACTGCGGTCGATCACCACCGCCAGGTTGAGGGGCTGACGAGATCTCGTCTCACCATGTCCGGTGGCGATGTCCTTCTGCTGAGGCTGAATCTCAACCATCACGTAGAGCAGCTGCTCCTCTGCCATCGGCAATACGACCTGCCGGCTCTGATGGACTCTCAAGGAGACGGCCCCAACGCCGATGCCTCGCGCTGCACGCTGCCTGCTGTAGGTACGCTGCAACAGAGGATCGGAGAGCACATCATAGGCTTCCTGGATCGTCCGGAAGACCTCTACATCACCACGCCCGGTATCAGGATGGGTCGACTTGGCCAGGGACCGATAAGCGCGCCGCAGCTCCTCCTCGGAAGCGTCAGCGGCGACGCCCAAGATCCGATAGTAATCCTTACTGGGATCGATATCAGCCATAGATCAGATGACGCATCCCTCGGATGTGATATTCACGCAGGCAGCGCATAGACATAGTGATCGTTCGAGCCAAAGGTGACAATCCCATCTTCGGCCTGGGGTGCTCCCGTGATCGCGCCATCGGTCTGATAGCGCCACCTCAGCGCACCGGTTTCGACGTCCAGACAGTAGAGCGCGCCATCAACGCCGCCAATGTAGACCGCCCCTTCGTAGACGGTCGCCGAGCCGGTCACCTGATCGGCGGTCTCATAGCGCCACACGACGCGGCCATCGCCGGCGTGAAGTGCATAGACGTAGCCATCCGCCGAGCCGAAGATCACCAGATCCTTGGCAATCGCCGCTGTGGAGACGATCGCACCACCGGTTCGATGCTTCCACGCGGACCATCCCGAACGTTGGTCCAGCGCGTAGAAGCTCCAATCCAACGAACCGATGAAGACGAGGCCCTGTGCGAGCACCGGTGAGGCCAGGATACCGCGACGAGCACGGAACCTCCAGCGAAGGTCGCGGGCCAACGTCAACGCATAGACATAGCCCTGGTTACAGCTGAAGATGACCATCTCATCGTTGACGTGGGGCCGTGAACGCACCTCCCCATCCGACGCATAGGTCCATGCTTGCCGTCCCGAGTAGCTGTGAATAGCGTAGAGATGGCCATCATCAGACCCCACAAAGACGTGGTCAAACATCGCAACAGCCGAGGAGAAGACGCGCCCCTTCGTCGGACGCCGCCATCTCAGCTCTCCTGAGTCGGTTGTGACTGCGTAGACGGAGTAATCCGTGGACCCGAAGACGACCAGACCATCGGTGACACACGGTGTTGTGGCCACCCCCCCCTCCACCGCATGCTTCCAGAGGAAGGCTCCCTCCTGCAGATCCAGTGCATAGATGTTGTGATCATACGAGGGCGCGTAGACGATACCATCGGCAATCGTCACCGATCCCCGTATCTCATCCTCGCAAGCAAAGCGCCAGAGGGGACGTACGGCGCCGCCAAAGGCCGTGGTTACGGCAACCGAACCCGTTCCCCGACGTCCGGTGACGCCCTTGATCCCGCCCGGGACCAGAGTAAGCAGGGCGCGCTTCAACTCCTCCGCTGAGCCCCACCGGCTGTTCGTGTCGTACTCGAGTGCTTTGTCGACAATGGCCACGAGTTCCTTGGAGACCGTGGGGTTCTTCACGTGAATCGGACGCTCACGAAACGAGAACGGCGGCTCGAGCCGTGGGTCCTGCTTGCTCAGCAGATGATGCAGCGTAGCGCCGAGGGCATAGAGATCACCGCGAGGCTCGGCAACGCCGCGGTACTGCTCGGGTGGTGAATAACCCTCGGTGCCGATCATCGTGCCCTTCTCTCCACTCTGAAAGAGCTTGGCAATCCCGAAGTCGACCAGGCGGATGCGCGCATGCACATCCAGCATGATGTTGGAGGGCTTGAGGTCGCGGAAGATGATGGGGCGGGGCTTGTGGTTGTGGAGGTAGGTAAGGACATCACAGAGCTGGATCGCCCAATCGATGATCTGCTCCTCCGAGAAAAAGCCCTCCGTCTCAGCTATGCGTGCCTCAAGGTCCTGTCCCTCAATATACTCCTCTACGAGATAGCTGCGTGCCCCTATGCCACGATGGCCATCCTCGCTGAAGTAATCATAGACCTGGGGGATGGATGGATGGTTCAGCGTAGCAAGAATACTGGCCTCACGCTCGAAGTTGCGGGTGATCATCTCACGGACCCGCGGGTCGGTGGCTGTATTGATCATCTCCTTGGTCGCGCAGAGTCGCAACACGCCGGGGAAGCGTAGATCCTGTGCTTTGTAGACCGCCCCCATGCCCCCGACGCCGATGACGCCCAGGATCTTGTAGCGACCTTGGAGCTGCGTACCGACCGACAGTAACCCCTCAGGCGGTGTGTCCTCTGACTTTCCGCTAACGACACGAGTCTCAAGACTCGCCCCATCGGCGCGTGGTGGTCGGGCGGAAGGCGACCGCGGCGCGCTGCGCTCGGGGCTTGAGACCTGCTCCGCACGGGACGTGATCTCGTTATCATGATCAGGCGAGGAGATCCGGCGGAGGCGCTGTGACAAACCACGCGTAGACTGAGGGACGCCCATCGCATCGGGCTTTGAGTCTGTGTTGGACTTGCGCTTCTCTTCAGTCATAGTCGCAGCAGCCTCCTGGAGGTTGCCATGATTATAAGGACATGCAGGCAAAAAGCAAACCATCATACCGAGTACAAACGTCGAGCGCGCCGAGCGACGGCTCAACGGTCGCGGCTTCAGATTGCTTGCCGTCTCCACACTTTGTGGTACAATGTTGTCGTCTTGGTGGATGTGGCCTAACGGTTAAGGCACCTGTCTGTGGAACAGGAAACTGTGGGTTCGAATCCCATCATCCACCCCTCCTTCGCAGGGCACTTAGGTGCCCTGCTCTCTTAATCAGTTTGTCCCCGTGGCGCAATGGACAGCGCACCTGGCTTCGAACCAGGGGGTTGTGAGTTCGAGTCTCACCGGGGACTCTGTCCATAGACAACGGCCTGCTAGGCTTGGCAGGCCGTTGTCTGGTTGTGAGGGGATGGTCCGCACCTTGACTCACGCGTTCATTGCCCGATGGGCATAATATAGTATATTACCCCAAGCGGAAGCGCGAATGATCCCATGTTGTTATCTAGTCGACGGGCACCGGAGGTTACAATGCTATTCCGAAACTTTGGAGTTGCCGAGTTACTGCTGATCCTGGTCTTGGCGGTTCTGATCTTTGGCCCAGGCCGTATTGGAAAGCTGGGGAGCGAGTTGGGAAAGGCCATTCGTGGGTTCAAGAACGAGATGGAGCCCAAGGACGGAACTGCGACGAACTCGCGAGATGGTCGCTCAGCCTGACCGCGCCATCCACCCCGACCCAGTGACTGGAGAACAGTATGGAGTTCTTTAACATCGGAGGCGGTGAGCTTCTCGTGATCGTGCTCCTGGCGCTGATCCTGTTCGGTCCCGAGGACATCGTGAAGATGATGCGTACCATGGGTCGCTACGCGCGCCAGGCGCGAGGGATGTGGAGCCAGTTCAACGAGACGTTGCAGTCGGAGTACCTCGACTCTGATGAGCTCTCAGAAGCAATCCAGGAGACCAAGGCCACAATCGGCGAAGCTCAGGAAGCGATTCAAGCCCTGAACACCTCGGTCGGTGAGGTCGCCTCGGCAGTGGAAAAGGATGTCGCCGAAGCGCAGCAGACCGTGCGCCAACAGGGCGATGAGGCAGCTCACGCGCTCAAGGATCAACTCAAGCCCGGACCGGTTGCGGATCAGGTGACAACAGGCACTGCCGGCGTTGGGCCAGAGGACGGTCTCCCGGAACCTACCACCGAGCCTACAAGCACCACAACCACCCACGAGGAAGCGTAGAATGTCGAACGACGAACGCGCCATGGGGCTTTTCGAGCACGTTAGGGAGCTGCGCGAGCGGCTGTTCCGCGCCATCATCGCCACGATCCTAGCTATGATCGTGGCCTCCATTTTCTCAGATACGATCATTGCTTGGATCGTCAGACCCCTGGAGGGTAGTAGCATCATCGTGCTCAGCCCGACAGAGGCCCCCGTCATCTACTTCAAGGTGTCTCTGGCGATCGGCTTCGTCATCGCTCTGCCTTATATCCTCTATCAGGTGTACGGCTTCATCAAGCCGGGTCTCTATCCTAATGAACGCAAGGTCGTCCTGGTCGGTATTCCGGCGGTATTCGTTTTCTTCTTACTCGGGGCCGTCTTTACTCTGCAGGTGCTCATCCCGCTCAGCTTGCCGATCCTGATGGGCTTCCTCGGCGATGTCGTCCAGCCCACCTACTCCCTTGAGTCCTACTTGTCATTCGTGACGACCCTGATCACGTGGATGGGATTGCTCTTTCAGACGCCCTTGGTCGTCTTTGTGATTGCCCGCATCGGATTTGTCACACCGAAGCAGCTGAGCCGCGCCCGGCGTGGCGTCTGGTTTGGTGCCGCTCTCTTTGCGGCGATCGTCACCCCCACCCATGATCCGATCACGATGCTGCTGGCAACAGGTCCCTTCCTGATGCTCTACGAAGTCGGCATCATCCTGGCACGCGTCGCAGCGAAACAGCGAGACAGGGGAGAGCTTGAGAGGAGCTAGCCGGCAGATCGATGACGGCGCCTGACATTGGCCTCCAGATCCAGGTTGCGTGAAGCCCAGGAGTCATGGTGAGAGAACCGTTAGCCGGCGACCCGGTAGAGCCTTGCGAGCGCCGCTGGGTCGCCATTC
>CAZYYC010000173.1:3350-9369 GCA_964650935.1 uncultured Anaerolineales bacterium | reverse complement strand
CCGCCAGCTCGAAGGATAGGCACATCGTCGAGAAGGTCACCACCTCCGCCCCCGTACTGAGCTGCCAGAGCGTGTGCGACAGAAGCAGCATGGCGGTGCCCGCCAGCAGTGAGACACGCCGGCGCACGAAGTGCGTGAGCAGCCAGGCGAAGTTGGCCACCGTCACCGCGCCGGCCAGGGC
This sequence comes from uncultured Anaerolineales bacterium, assembly GCA_964650935.1. Taxonomy (GTDB): domain Bacteria; phylum Chloroflexota; class Anaerolineae; order B4-G1; family SLSP01; genus PWVB01. The sequence continues at coordinate 9,188 of CAZYYC010000173.1, read as the reverse complement.
CGCCACGAGGTTGGCCGCCCAGGCCGCATCGGCCCCGCTGACGCGGTGGATCGCGACGGCCACGGCGTAGTACGGTGCATGAGCCCGGGCCAGTTCCCGGGCGTCTGTGAACGCCCCCGTGAGCACCCGGATCTGGGCATCCCCGGAGTCGCCCCAGAGCGCGCCCGGTGCCATCGTTGACAGGTAGACAAGAGACGCGGCGATGCCTGCGACGCACCACACTCTTGCCGCAGGGTCCGCAGAGGCACGCACGTAGTTTCCCCCCGGATTGTCAACAGGTTGGAGGCTCGGCATAGGAGAAAGGTCGCCTGCGTTCAGAACGGACGCTCGATCGCCGGAGCCGCCAACGGGTGATTGATCGGGCGTCATTCACTCGCAGCCTCGCAGAGTTCCGGACCCGTCTCCTGGAAAGTCCGCAGCCGGGGCCCAGTCATCAGCATTTGTTCGTAGACATGCATGAGTCTCGACCAAACCTCTCGCCGGTCGAAGTGTGTCTGCACCCATTGTCGCCCGGCCTCGCCCATTCGACGCCGCTCCGCCGCGCACGTGATCAACCTGCGTAACGCCTGCGTCAACTCTGCCTCATCGTTCGGTCGAACCAGCAGGCCGGTGACTCCCGGTACCACCGCATCACGACATCCGGGAATGTCACTCCCAATAACCGGGAGCGCAACGGCCGAGGCCTCGATCAGCGCGTTTCCGAAGCCTTCACGCTCACTGATCAGAACGAAGACGTCGAGAGCTCGAAGCACGCGACACAACTCGTCGGTGAAGGGCAGCACATGCATGCGTGGGTGGCTGTGCAGACATCGCGACACATCGTCCGAAAGCGGTAACCGCTGGTCCACATGTCCGACCAGGACCAGGTGCAAACCGGAATGCTCCCGTCCAAGACGGGAGAACACCTTCAGGAGCAACTCGATGCCCTTCTCCTGCGCCAAGCGACCCGCGTACCCGATCACGAGGTCCGAATCGCCAATTCCCAGCGATTCCCGGAACTCCTTGCGGTCTCTCCCGTTTGAGCCGCGGCTGAACGCCTCCACGTCCACGCCGCGGCTGCTGCCGGACCCGAGCACCTCCACCCGTCGGCGCAATGCCAGGCCGGCACGGATCATCTCTTCCCGAAGCGACGGGCTGATGGCAACGACGCGATGGGCCAACCGACAGGCGATCCACTCGGCGAGCCAGCCCAGCCGGCGCTGCCAGCCACGATAGGATGAGTATCCCAGCCCGCGACACGTATACAAAAGTCGTGCCCGTCCGGCCAGCCGACCGGCGATCGAGGCCAGCAGGGCAGCTTTTGGTGTATTGTAGTGAATCAGGTCGAACCGTTTGCGACAAAACAGTCGGACCATGGCCAAAAGGCAGGCCAGATCCTGTCGCGGTGAAAAGTCGCGTCGCATCGGAACGGTCCGCACGTCGATGCCCTGCTCCCGCACCCGGTCGAGCATCGGGCCGTCCGCGGAAATCCCCGTCACCCGCCATCCTCGCCGGATCAGCCGCGAGAAGAGCCCGGGGAACATGACATGAAGCGAGGTATCGACGGTCGTCACCACCGCGATCCGCCTTTCACAGGATCTGCCGGTCGACCGGCTCACATCGCTGCCCCTGGCCTTTTCTTGCCGAGTTCGAGCGAGATCACAAAGGGGTGACGAGAACGCAACGTCACCACGATTACCTGTACGCATCCAGTGGTTCATTCGCTGGCAAGGAGACGATCAGCCCCCCGATCGTAGCCGCCGGGAAGGACGGTCGCGTCAGTCGCACGAGCACCAACGGACACGTAGCTCTCTCGCTCACGCCCACCGCCGCGCTGAGCAAAGGCTCGGTCCGGTCGCAGACGCCTGGTGCGTCGCGACATCAAGACCGGATATCCGCTCGCTGCCTCCATGGCGGCAGGATAATCTGAACGGCAGCACCGGCCACTTGACATCATTCCGACGGCGACGCCCGGCGGATCGTGAAACGCAGCCTGAACCGGCGGCTAAACATCTCCGATCACACGACGATAGGCCGTCGGGCGCAGCAGACGCAGAGCCGTCATCACGCCCGGGCGGGCGTGCAGTCGGGCCGGAAAGCGAAGGGGCTGGAATCCCAACGAGGTTTTGAACTTTTCCAGGGACTCGACGTTCGATTTGAGGGCGTAATGTACCTTCTGCACATTCGCCACCTTTTGGACATTTCGGAGAAACGTGTACATCAAGGCGTCGTTAGGATTGCTTTTGAGAAGTCCGGAGTTCGACGCAATCGTATCTACGTACGCCGTACGACCGAACGCCTTCGTGATCAGGAAACCCGCGACTTGCCCGGACTCCTTGTCGATCGCCAGAAGGATCGTGGCGGAGGACAGTTCGATCAGCTCAGACCAGGATTCCCGAATCTGGGATGCATCTCGATGGTGTTTCCAGCCCGTTCGGTCCACCAAGTCATTCCATGCCTGCGTAACGCCTGGGAGCCAGCCGTCGTCGAGCCTCTCCACGGTCTGCACGTCGCAGGATCGCATGCCCTTGCGCACCGCGTTGCGGCGCTTGTCGTCCATGGATCCCGAACCGTATTGGGCGACGTCGGATATCGTATTGAACACCAGCGCAGCGTTGGACGGCTCGTCCTCGGGAACCACGTGCTGGTAGGCAACGTAGGTGTTCCGCCACGGCAACTGTCGCCCCTGCCCGGTCAGCGGGTCAAACACATCCACGGGCCACGCGAAACCGGGCCTGACCTGGTACCACCAATCACCCAGGCTGTCACGGAACGGAAGCGAGAAGTTGCGCCCGAAACGCGTCGTGTCCTGATACCACCAGAATGGCAGGTTCCGTGCTCGAGCCAGCGCCTCGCAATGCGCTTCCGTAGAGCAGTGCTTGATGGTGAGTGATGGGCATTCGATGTCTTTCGGTCCGTCCGTCAACCTTCAGTCTCCCGTGTTCTCCTGTCCAGTGCGTGCCCCAGCGACAATCCGAATGGCCTGCTCCAATCTCCGGGGACCCAGGGCCGGCTGAGTGGGCAACGTGACCACGCGTGCAAACGCGTCTTCCGCGCTTGGGCATTGCCCGGAAGCGTATCCCAACGCATGCAGCGCCTCGCCGCGGATCGGGTGGGCCGGAGAAAGATACCACCCGGCTATGTCCAGGCCTGCGCGGTCCGCTGCCGTCAGAACGGCCGTCTTGTCTGCCACCCAGACGGGGAAGCGGAGATACATCGGCGTGGCCCAGGGAGCGGGCTCGACCCAGGAAAGGCCCGCTGCTCGAAGCCTGGCCTGGAGATGCTCGCCCTCGTCGACCCGCTTCTGGAGGTTCTGGCGCCACTTGCGCAGTTGGTGCAGGCCCGCACGGGATTGGGCGGCCGAGGCCAATCGAAGGAAGCGGTCCGCGTGTCCCATCAATGACGACGACGTGGGCTGCGACCCCGAGAGCAGGCCGTGATCGCAGGCCCAGTGATACAGGCGCTTGGCCGCCCGCCGCGCCGGGGAAGAACCCAGGCACGGATACACGCAGCGCTGCAGGGACAGGCCCATAGATGCCCGGGCGGATGGACGACGGCCCTCGCACGCGATGACGTGATCCACCTCGCACGCCAGGTGTTCGTCCATGAACGTCACCATCCCCCCCTGACCCGTCGTGAACGGCTTGCCCCACTGAAAGCTGAAGATGGCGGCGCACCCGAATCGACCCACAAGCTCGCTGCGCCATCGCGCGCCCAGGGCATGGCAGCAGTCTTCGATCACGGGAATGCCCCGATCACGTGCCCACGTGACCTCGTGGTCAAGGTCGCACGGCACACCGAACGTGTGCTGGAGAACCAGAACCTTGATCGGCCCATCCAGGTTGTGCAAGGCGCTCGGGGCAATGTTCATGTGCCGATCCACATCCAGGAAGACCGGCAGTGCCTCCAAACGCGTCACAGCCTCCACCACGGCCACACAGGTGTAGCTGCAGATTCCAACTCGGTCTCCGGGACGCACGCCCAACGCGCGCAGCACGGCGTACAGCCCCACGCGCCCCATCCAGAACGCCCGCGCTGCGTGCGCCTCCTGATACTCCGCGAAGGCGCGCTCAAACCGGCGCACCGCATCACTCGTCTCGGCCCGGGAGCGATTTGTGGTACTCATGCACGATGTATCCGCGAGTCTTCGTCCGGGTTGCGAGTTGCGCACCGATTCTCTCATAGAACGTATTGGCTCGCGTGTTTGTGGACAGCGTCAGGATCACGTAGGTGCCGCGAAAACCCCAATCGACGAACTGCGACTCCATGTGCTGCACCAGGCGACGAGCCAAGCCTGTCCCTTGCGCCTGTTGCTCCACCGCGACCAGCAGCAACTCGGCGGCAGGTCGTCGTGCCGCTACCCGGTCCCCGCGTGACGAGAGAACGGACCCCAGCCCCGCCCGGAGTATCCATGCGAGGACAGACGGGCGGTATAGGTTCGCGAGCAGACTTAGAGCGATCCGAAGCCCGTGGGCGCGAACGATCGCGCGGTATATGCCGGGCCGGTCCAGCGTGCCGGCGATGACACCCAGTAGCCCACCGTCCGGCCCCTTCCCCACCCACACTTCAGAGCAGGGCTGGTGTTGCACCCAGCGAAAGAAAGTGGCGGTGAATCGCTCGCCCAGCCTCGCGAAGATCGCCTGCGGAATCGCCTCACGGTACAGCCGCCCCACGGCCCGGGCATCGTCGCCCTGCATCGGGACAATCCGGACGGTACCGGTCTCTTCGGACCTCAGCCCGGTGGCACAGCGATTCACGTCATCGGCCGCGTGCGGCGGCTCGCTCCTTTCGCATGAGCCGACCGGATGCGTCGCGTGCAAACCTGCCCTGCGCGATGAGCAGATTCTCGCGGTGGCGACGCACCTTCTCCCAGAAGGCCTGCTGCTCAAATCGGTCTACAACTCGCTGCCGCCCGGCCGACCCCAATCGCCGACGAAGTTCTGCATCGTCCAGGAGCCGGGACAGCGCCTCCTTCAATGCGAGGACGTTCCGGACCGGCACAACGATGCCGGTCTGCCCGTCCACGATGGTTTCACCGGCACCCACGGCGTCGGTGGTCACCACGGGGAGTCCCATGGCCGCCGCTTCGAGGGTCACGGCGCTGAATCCCTCCCGATACGTCGGCAGACAGAAGATGTCCATCGCCGCGTAGTAGGGAAGAATGTTCTGCTGAAAAGGAAACAGGCGTATGCGCCCATGGCTCTCAATCAGCCGGACGGTTTCCGGATGGATGCAGTCTTTCTCCTCCACCCGGCCCACCAGAACGAGGTATGCCCGAGGGTGCGTCCGGCTCAGATCGTTGAACGCCGTCACCAATTCGTTGATGCCTTTGTCGTTGACGATGCGGGAGACACAGCCGATCACCCCTCCGTCATCCGGCACGCCCCATACCGCCCGCAGCGATCTTCCCTGCTCCAGCCAGCGGTCGCGCCGCAACAGGTCGATGTCGATGCCGTTGTCGCCTCCATCCCCCACGACGCTGGTGCGGCTCTCGGCACACAGCCCTTCGCCCAGAGCGAAGCGGCGGATTCCGAAGCCGTCGAACACGATGTGCGTGCTCAGCCCGAATGGAATTCGCTCGAGCGTTTTGAGCAGAAACCGCCGTAGCCCGCGACGGCCCATGTAGTAGACGCCCCACATCAGGTAGAGCCGCACCGGCACGCGGGCGATGAAGGCCGCGATGCTCCCGAGCAGGGCTCCCTTGGGTGTCGTATATTGTACGAGGTCAAACCGCCCCCGGCGAAGGAACCGGATCATCCGCCCGATCGCCAGCAAATCGGTCAGGGGTGTGATGGCCGGCGTGATCGGAACCTGGCGATAGTCCGCACCCTCCGGCAGGCCCAGCCCGGCGGCCGTCTT
>CAZYYC010000173.1:0-3340 GCA_964650935.1 uncultured Anaerolineales bacterium | reverse complement strand
GTCTTCTCCCGGGACAGCACGGTGAACTGAAAGCCATGCCTGTGCAGGTACTCGAGTTGCCCCAGGAAAAACGCCCGGACGGTCGTTCCCTCCGATGCGACGAGGCAGACGCGCACCCGATCCTCGTCAGGAAACGGTTCACCGGTACGGTCAGACGTGTGTAAACGCATGAAGGATGCAGCTTCTGGCGCAGCCACCGATGCCTTCAAGGCCCGGGCGAAGGCTCGTTCCTGCGGTCGAACCGGGAGAACACGTTGGGTTCCCGCTGGGGCGTGGGGCCGAGTACTCGCGCCGGAACGCCCCCGGCCATCATGCCATCCGGAATGTCGCGGGCAACCGCTGCATTACCGGCGATCAAGCACCCCGCGCCGATCGTCACCCCCGCCGCCACCACCGCGTGGGAACTCAGCCACGCACCATGACCGATCGCGATCGGCCCGCACCACGAGCCGATCGCGTGGGACGTGTCTCTGCAGAAGCAATGGGTCGTTGATGCCAGAACCACGTAAGGGCTGATCCGAACTTCGCTTCCGATAGTGACCCCACCCAATCCATCGATCCATGCCCCCGTCGCGATTCCAACGTGATCGCCGATCTCAATTCGATGGACATTCAGAAACGTGACGCGGCGCCCGATCCGAACCTTGCGCCCACAGCGTCGCAGGAAGGGCCGCAACAACTCGGCGCGTACTCGGATGGTGTATCGATTATCCGGCCACCAATCCGTCAGTAGGCCGACCAGCCACACCGGCAGGGCATAGCGCAACTGATACCAGAACTGGCTCATTATGCGTCGCCCTGTCGCGTCCCCGCCTGTCGCGTCATGGCCCGAATGCACTGCCAGAACGCTTGCTTCCTCATCTGCATTTCCTCCCATCGCCAGTTCCTGGCCGTCACCACGCTAAGGGCGGAGAGCGCGGCCAGCTGTATCGGGGATGACAGAACCTCTCTGAGCTTGGCGGCCAACTCACTGGCATCGCCGGGTCTCACCAGGCACTCGTCCGGCAGGATCTCCACGATCCCACCCGCCCGGGAGCCGATGGCCGGCAGCCCCCGGGCCATCGCCTCCAGCAGGGCCCGGGGCATCCCCTCCGTGAGGGAAGGCAGCACAAAAAGGGTCGCACGGTCCAGCAGATCGCGTACGGCCGGCCCGGGCTCCAGTCTTCCCAGGAGTTCCACGCGGTCCGCGATTCCGTTTCGCTCCGCCAGATGCCGGAGATGCTGCATCTCGCGTCCGGGTCCTGCGATCTTGAGATGCACGGGTCGAAAGCCGGTCCTCCTGAGAGACGCCACCGCTTCCACAAGAATGTGATGACCCTTCTCCGGCTCGAGCCGCCCCACCGACACCAGGACAGGGTCGCTCTCGGCGAAAGAACGCGCATCCCTGGGACTCGCGAACGCCTCATCCTTGAGCGTCACGCTCGAAAACACCCACTCTCTGCCTGACTTCGTCGGATACAGGCGCCGTACGTACTCGCTCACATAGCTGGCGCAATACGCACCTCTCGCCATTCGCTCGCAGAGACGATGCAGACACCAGCAGATTAGCCGGTTCAGACCGAGTGCCTGCACGTTTCGAACCTGTCTGGCCCCCTCACCCGCATGACCCACCACCTCGAACGCATACGGGCGGCGTCTCAGCGCAAGCAGAAGCCAGCAGAACAACGCGACGTTGCCCATCCGCAGCAGTACGGGGGCGTCGCCTCGTACGGCCCGGCTGCAATCGCGCAGCAAGCTCGGCCAGCAACCCAGGAATTGCCAGAAGCCCACATAATCGCGTACGGGGTTGAACACGACTCCCGGTCCGTCTGCTCGGACCCACTGGGAAGGCACATCGGGGAGGCGCCTGACCCTCGCCACCGGCTCCACCCCGTCGAAGACATCGAGATATGACGACCAGTACGGGTAGTCAAACGCCAGCCGCGTGTACACGCGCCCATCGACTCGTACGAAGTGGCTCTCAATCGCAACGCGCAGTCTGTGCATGCGCGGACCTCCAGTCCTAGCCGGGCCTCGTACGACCCCACGTCGAAACTCCTGTCACATCGGTTGTACACGGGCGCCGGCCCACTGCGACAAAAAGAAGCAAAAGGGGATACCCCGCACGGATCACGCTGTGCGCAATGTAGTTATCGCAATCCCACATGAGCATGTTCAGAATGAAATATGTCCCAAAAGGGATCGCCAGCCAGCGGAGATCACCGGGCGGTACGCCGCGCACATACCGTCGCCACCGACCCACGATAAATCCCCAAATCGCATACGCGAACGGAACGCTCCAGACGCCGAAGTTCAGCATGGCTTCGCCGGCCAGCCCGTACGCATGGGAGGTGTACCGCCGGCGGGTAGGGTCATAGAAGTTGCGGCCCCAGAAAAGCTCCGTACCCGCGACCACTTTCTCCGCGTGGGCGGGCTTGCCACTCCAAAGCCAATACGGAATCATGGGCGTGGGAGCCGTCAGGTATGTCCGGCCGTACCGCTTCTGATAGTTGCCGGGATCGGTAGTCAGAAGCCAGACAATCGACGCCTGTATGTCGGTCCGCGAGAGGTCACCGAGCAGAACCAGCGAAAAGGAGCGATCCGTTTTGCCCTCCAATTCCCCGATCGACGTTCCGCGCGACAGGTAATCGAAGACTTTCACTCCGAGAGCCTTGTAGAACGCGTACGCCCACATGAAGGCGATCGCTGGAATCGTAATCCAAACCAGAGTCATGATTCCGATCCGCTTCCAGAGATAGTGGACGCTGATCAGCATCCAGCAGCCGGCCGTCATCACTTCGCCTCGCGACGATCCGTATCCGGCCACAATCAGCTGCGCGAACCCCAGCGTCATCAACGTGATCAACACGGCTGACAAGCGGGCCGACCGCGAGAAGGAGCCCCGTCGCATTAACGTGAGCGTGAAGAAGGCGACCATCGGAAGCCCGTAGCTGATGATGCGAGGGATACCCATTTTGTGCATCGCCGCCACGTCTTCGGTCTTGGCAACCGCGAGACCCCGAATGCCTCCCATGCGGACCAGCAGGTAGACGAAACAGGCCGTGGCCAGAACCAGACCGATCGCAACAATAGGGCCGGTGCGGCCGGGCGTGGCGGTCCATATCGTTTTCCGAGGCCGCTCACCCCGTTGGGCAATCCGTTGCATGATCTTGTACAGAATCAGCCCCAGCAGATTCAGGCCCCCCATCGCCCCAAACCATGGTCGCCAATCGTCCGGGTTTTGCTTGTATAACATCTCTGAACCGATGGTGATATACAGCAGCGGGGCCAGAAAGAAGAAGTGCAACCCGACGAAGCCGATCAGAGCCTTGGTGTCAAACGTGTCCAGGCGACCGCGTAA
>CAZYYC010000172.1:0-9374 GCA_964650935.1 uncultured Anaerolineales bacterium | reverse complement strand
ACCCTGCGTCATCGTGTTGAACACGTACAGCTGATCAATGAAGAGGACCAGCGACGCCTGGCAGACGGGGGCTTCGTCGCCTCGATGCAACCCACGCACGCGATCCACGATATGGAGATGGCGGATCGTTACTGGGGCACGAGAACGCGCCACGCGTACGCGTGGCGCACACTTCAGACAGCCGGCGCCCAACTGGCATTCGGTTCCGATGCCCCGATCGAGGTCTTCGACCCCTTTCTGGGCCTCTACGCCGCCGTCACGCGCCGCTCGGAAACGGATGGACACCCGAGTCCCGAGGGCTGGCACCCCGAACAGCGTCTCACCCTGCACGAAGCCCTACGCGCCTATACGCACGGCGCCGCCTACGCCGCCGGCCTCGAGGGACGTCTGGGACTGCTGATGCCTGGCTATCACGCCGATCTGGTCGTACTCGACCGTGATATCTTCAGCCTGCCACCCGAGGCCCTGCTGGAGACGCGGGTGAAGCGGGTGATGGTCGGAGGTGTCTGGCAGACGCTCTCCTAGAGCAGCTGCTTGTACTTCTCCTCGGCATAGCGCCGCAGCTCCTTGACGTGATCGGACGGGACCGCCTGGCTGGGCTTGACGGTCTCCTGAATCGCCCGCCCCCAACGATCGACGTTCGCCAAGAGCTCCTCCCAGAGGGCCATGATCTCCTTGTAGTGGAGCAGCATCTGCTCGTCCACCTGAGCCAGAGCCTCGGTCGTCCGCTGATTTCCGACATCCTGACGGCGCCAGCGATCCTCTTCTGCGACGAGGCGCTTTTGCCAGTCACGAGCAAACGCCGCTTGCCACTCCTCCCACTGACGCATCAACCGCTCTTCGGTCAGGCGTTGCATCTCGGCGATCTCATTCTGACGCTTCTCCAACCGCTCCTCGAAAGCGCCCAGACCATCCAGCGCCTGTTTGTTCTGGTTGTAGAGCAGACCGTACTTCTGCGTCTGCTCGACCAGGCGCTGCACCTCGCCCTCGACCTGCTCGGCTTGTTCGAGGTACTTCTTCACCCGCTGATCGCGCTGGAAGTCGGCGACCCGCAACGCTTCAATCCGCGGCTCATACGACTTAGCGATCTCGATTGCGTCGTCCACGCGAGCAGGCAGCTTGCGGATGCCGTCCTCGAGGCGCGCAAAACGCGCAGCGGCCTCGTCAATGCGTTTGCGCAGTGGGGGTAGCTCAGCCTCTACCTCCGAAATGCGCCGCGTGTCAGCGCGACGCTGTTCCTCCAGATAGACGATAGCCTGAAGTCGATCCTCGGTACGCTTGCTGAAGTCTGCCTGTGCGTTGACCGCCGTCTGGATCTGCCCCTGAAGGCGCTGCTCCCCAGCGGCACGGGCCTCCAACTGCTCCTCGTAGCGGGCCATCGGGCGGATGCGTTTGTCAAGATCCGCGATCATGTCATTGAGTACCTCGATCTCCGTCCGGCGATTCTGATCGGCTTCCAAGCGCTCACGCCGCACCTGCACCTTAAGCGCCTCGATGGTGCTGTTCAGATCACGTTGCGTCGTCTCAATCATGCCCGGGTAGTCGTCAGTTCGGCGGATATCGGTCTGTACCGTCGCCAGATCCTGGCGTAGCTGATCGATGACCCTGGCCTGAGACTGCATCTCTTGCGTTTGCTGTTCCAGCCGTTCCTGCAGCACCGCGATCTGCGCCCTGTCGCGCTTGCGCTCTTCGTCGAGCCAACGGATCATCTGCTCGATCTGCGTGATTTCCATCCGCCCTATCCTCCACTGCTCAGCGGCACCCTACCGCGTGCCATACCATCATGAGTTCGATTGGCCATTATACCTTGAGCTCCAGCGAGACAAGGCTTCGTCCGGAAAGCGTGTCCTACTGCGCCCGAGGCTGCGCGTCTGCCGCCTCACTCCTTCGGAACAGCGGCACGAGCAGAGCCCGCTCCTCGGCTGACAGCACGCGCAGCGCCCAGGCAAGCAGGGGGTAGATCACTCCAATCGTCACAATGCCTCCCAAAGGCCCCACCACCGACGTTGCCAGGAGCGCCGCCCCTCCCGTGAGGGTCGCCGCAAGGATGGGCCGCATCAGGAGTTCTCGCCACCCGACGCTCCCCATATAGCGTCGCACGCCGATGACGAAGGGGGCGAACAGGACCATTTCGGCCAGAACGTGGATCGCCGCAGACCCTTGGTACCCAAGCCTCGGCATGATGAGGAGGTTCGCTGTCAGCGAGAAAGCAAAGCCCAACGCATAGGCCCGGGTCAGGTAACGCTGCCGGTCGAGGGCGATGAGCACATATTGGGTGATCCCATTGAGCCAGCTGATCGGCATCAGCCAGGCCATGATCTGGAGGGATCGAACTGCACCGGGCAGATACTCCGAACCGCCCAATAGCAGTACCATCTCCCGAGCTGCCACCGTCGAGATCAGTGCCGCGGGCAGGGCCAGCAAGAGCAGAATCTTACCCCCCAACCGGTAGAAGCGCATCATCGCCTCGCGATTGCCGTGCGCCTGACGGGAGATAACGGGAAAGAGAGCCATCGTGAACATCGAGGGCACCACCATCAGTGCGTCGACGAGCTTTCCCCCGATACTGTAGAAGCCCACCGCCTCAGGACCGAGAATCGGCTCCATCAGGAAGACGTCTACGGTGAAGAAGAGCGTCGCCAACAGGTGATTGAGCATCAACGGCCACGAGTCGCGCACCATCTCCCGTCGCACACGCCGCGCCTCTGGAGAGCGCAAACCGGTCGATCCCTCCGGCGCCCGGCGCAACGCAGCGAAGAGGCGCCACGCCATGAGGCCCAGGATCGACAACGTGACCAGATTGATGAGGATCGAGGTCCCGGCCAGGCCGACGATGCCCCAGCCGAGGATCAGGGCCAACGTCTGCACCGTCACCTTGACAATGGTCGTGATGCTCGTCACCGCCGCAGGGACCTCGGCCTTTTCATAGGCATAGAAGAGGGCCGTCAACCCGGTCGAGATCGAGCTGGGCACCAAGCCGAGATAGAGCAGGAGAATCGCCACCACGACCTGTGGCGAGGCCGGTGAAGTGATGCCGGCGACCAGGGTCTGCCGCACGGCCAGGAAGCCCAACAGGATCGGCACCGCCGCCGCGCTCAGGCCGAGCCGGATGAACGTGGTATTGAGGAGGTAGCCCCGCGCGTTCTGCCGATCTCGCGCGACCTCGCGAGTGAGGTAAGTGTTGAGACCGAAGTTGGTCAGGATATCGAACCAAACAAAGATCTTGGTCGCGTAGTAGTAGTCTCCGGCATTGGCGGGGCCAAGGATCCGCAGCATGAGCGCCGCGAAGGCCATATCCATCACGCGGTTGAAGAGCGTCAGGGCAATCGGCACAACGCTGTTCTTGGCCAACCGCTGTACCGTGCCTTGCTCCTCGCGCTCTCGATAGACGAGACGCCATGTCCAGACGACAGCGAGGAATAGCGTCACCATCCCGCCGACAAATGAGATAAAGGCACCGATCTTAACGCTATCCGGCGTGTACCTGAAACGCACGATGCCGCTTTCATCCAGGCGCACGCCGCGGAAGTTGCCCGCCACACGCGCAATCGGGACCTCGACCTCGGCGTCCTCGGTCTGCAGACCTGATGCCTCATCTCCGTGCGGGCGCACGAAGGCCTTCCATCCCGGCGCAAAGGCGTCGGTCAGGATCAGCCAACTGGGCTCATCGACCACAGCCTCGATCAAGACCTCGTTGAGCCCATAGGCCATCACCGATTGCGCGCGGAGCTCTCCCTGCCGGGCCTGCGCCAGAGTGGGAAGATCGAGCGAAGCGATGGTCTCGTCGGTCGCCTCGACCACGACATAGGTGCGCGGGTCGTAGCTCAGCAGCACATCGCCGACGACCTCCTCATCAGAGGCCACAACCGTCGCTGACAGGGGCAATGAGAAGGCCCGCGGCGCCGCGCCCAGGTTCTCATAGACCCGCACGGCTGGTCCCTCGTAGACCAGGCGGTACTTGGGCAGCGGTATGTCCTCTTCGGTGAGGATGTACTTCACGTTGAGCATGTCGGTGAGTGGGCTATCCAGGCTGGAGAAGGTGCGGAAGGGTGCGATACGGTTATAGAGCAGCTGGTCCTGCGGCTCGATCCAGCCCATATAGCGCGCGTACTGCGCCGAGAAGAGGCTGTCGTAGCCCCTGACATCCTGGAACCCATAGGTCATCGCCACGTTCGCGTTGAGAGTGTTGCGACCATGAGGGTCGAAGGTGGACAGACGCCACACGCCGGTGTCCTGACGTAAGAACCCGATCACCGGCGGTTCGTGGCGTAACAGCTCGGGATCGACGGACGGGTTGAAGCCCGCGCCGAAGACCAGTAAGTCCGCCAGCACGACCACGACGATCAGCGTTCCGACGACCCAGCGTGGACGAAGCGCGCCGAATGACCGCGAGTGAAGCGCTCGCGAGGTCAGCAGGACCATCCCCCCGGCTGCCATCAAGGCTGCGAAGATCAGCGTCCACCGCGCCAGATAGGCGTGGAACGTCCACGCATCCGGAAACACGTAGGACGCCCCCGCCAGTGACCAGAAAGCACGCTCAATCAGGGGCGCGAGCCGGTCGTACGCCAGGCGACTAACGACCACGAGCATAGCCACGAGCAGCCCGCCCCAGATCGCGACGGCGCCGAGGACACTGATCAAGTCGGACTGAGCGCCGAAAAGCAGCCACCGGCGGCGACCACGATCGCGCTCCCGGCGTGCCTCGAGCACAGCCGACACACCCAACCCCGCTAAGGCAGACAGCGCCACGGTGAGGGGAAAGACCCAGCGGAAGGGGGAATGCGACTGATCAAGGAAGGGCAACGCATAGACCAGCGCATAGATCGGCGTGCCGAAGATGCACCCCAATGAGAAAAGCGAGAGCACCGTGAGAAAAGGGACATAGGGCCGCCGCAGCCAACGGATCCAGGCCGAGCGTCGTGAGATCGTTGGCGTCGCTGTCCGACGGGTCCCTCGAAAGCCGAAGACGGCTAGGCACGCGAGGAACAGGGGCAGAATGCCCACGTAGGCGCCCCCCTCGACATAGTTCTTGAGCCCCCAATCGAAGACAGCGACCGCCTGACCATAAGCGTTGACACCGGCCCGGATCAGCTCACCGCTGAAGAGATCGGTAAAGGCGCGGTGGGTGGGGTTACCGAAGAAGTTGGGGATCAGGAAGGTGATCACACGCCGCTTGGGATAGGCCCAGCCCAGGACCTCCTGCAGCGTGACGGCTCCCTGACGGAAGCTGTCGGAGGCGACCTCATAGAAGGGTAGCAGCTGCACTCCTCCCAAGACCAGCCCCAGACCCACCATGAGCACGACGCCCACAGCAGGGCTGAGCACATCGGCGCGCCACGCCGTGCGTGGCGCCGTGAGGAGCCCGTGGAGCAGCCGCCATCCCGCGAAGGCGGCGAGGACCAGCAGGACAAAGTACGTGATCTCCAGGTGACCGGCGAGAATCTGCAAGCCCAACGCCATCGCGCCAAGCAGCGCCCAGGGCAGCATCGCGCGTTCGCGCATCCAGAAACGCCTGCGCCGTACCGTGCACTCGATCAGGGCCAGCAGCAGCGGCAGCCAGGACGCGCCGGCGATGATCATCGGATGGACCACAGATACCACCATGAAGCCACTGAACTGGAAAACGATACCGGACACCAGAGCGCCCATCGGGCCGGCCTTCATCACCCGCCCCAGCACATACATCCAGACCCCGGCAAGGCCGAGCTGCAGGACGACGAAGATACCATACGCACGCGCGACGGGCACCACGAAGAAGATCCACGTGAGTGGATAGAGCGCCGAGTGTTGACCGTTAGCCAGGAAGGGGTGTCCGGAAAAGAGGTAGGGATCCCACAGCGGCAACGTGCGCGTCTCGAGCGCCTCCACCAGCAGTTGCTTCCACGCATAGTTCTGGAGGACCAGATCGGCAAGCAGGGGATTCTGCACCTCGCCGTACTGATGGCTCCCATCGCCAGGAAGGGTCTGCACAGCAGAGCGATAGGGCTCGAAGAGGGTAAGTGCGTCGGCGGGAATGAGGGTCTGATCTCCCAACGAGACCGGGGCAAAGAGGAGTAGGGGAAACAACAGGAGCAGCCCAACACACACCCCATCACGCCAACGTCGTCGCATGAATGTCTCCATCGCCGTAGCGGCTACGCTCCTCCCACGAATGCACCCATCGTTCTAGGCCTCAGGCCTCGATAGGGGCAACGCGAGGCACGCGCCGCCATCGTAACATGCAACGCGCAATCCGCAACAACGAGGATGCATCCTAGGGGAAACCGCGAACCCCCACATACGGGATCCAAGCGCACAGAGATCCCCGAGACAACTCGCGCGTCGGGCTACACGCCAGGGGTGCTGAGCGCTTGGGACAGCTCCGCCGACCCTCCGGGCTTGGCATAGTCTGCCGCATCCACCACGCGGATGTCGAAGTGCAGCCGGGGAATCTCCGAACCATCGCTGCGCTGACCGCGTTCCCAATCCCGGTGCGGGTAGAAGAAAGAGACCGCCTCGTTCAGCCGCTGATCCAGACGACCCATCATCACGTAGGCATCCTGTCCGGCAGGTGCAACGACCAGGTATTGATAGATGTCCAGCTGTCCCACAAACAGATTGGCGCCGATGGCCTCCGTCGCCGTGTTGCGTAGAATCAGCGCAACCGCACGAAGCACATCGTCGTGAGTCACAAACCCATAGGCTTCACTGAAGCCGGGCATGCCCTCAATGACAACCCCCAGCAACGCAAGGTGCGGATCGGCAGATACCCGCGCGATCTCCTCCTCGACGAGCAGCGTCGTGGGCAATCCCGTGATGGGATGCAGCAGCGTCTCGCGGCTACTCCGTCGCAGCGCGTTCCGCACGCGGAACCGCAGCTCCTGCACATCGAAGGGCTTGGTGATATAGTCCACCGCACCCAATTCCAATCCCGTCAAGCGATCTACGCGCTCACGGCGCTCCGTGAGAAAGATCACCGGCGTATGTTCGGTCCGTGCCTGACCGCGGAGCCGAGCGCAGACCTCGTAACCGTCGATATCCGGTAGATGGATATCCAGCACCACCAGATCGGGTTGTATCCTGGTCGCCATTTTCACCGCGTCATGCCCCCAGCCTGCGTGCGAGACCTGGTAGCCGAGGGAGGAGAAATAGGTGGTCAGCATCTCAGCCGTGCTGAGTTCATCTTCCACGATCAGAATGTGACACGAATCGGCCCGATGATCGGCATCGGTAGTCGCCGAGCCCTGCGATGGTGTTTCCGGTATCCCCATGCTCACCTTCTCGTTGTCCTCAGCCTGACAGGAAAAGCAGCCCTAGCCAACGGGCTCTTTGTACACCTGGAATGTGCAGTTGCTATGGCCCATGCCCATGCACGAGACCTGATCCACCCGGAACGTCCGCCCGCCACTGATCCAACGCAGGGCCTCCTCGATGATGCCCCCAGCGATGAACCCACCGGGTCGCTCCACCGCACGCCCCCAACACATCGAGCAGCGCTCGATAATGTAGCTGTAGGAGTCACCGCCCGGATCACGGACATAGGACGTCTGGTCGCTCAAGGAGTCAAAGACCTTCGCCACTGCCGGAAGGCCCGCCTTGACCTTGGCCTGCAACGGCAGCACCTTGAACGCCAGGTCGCTCGCCCCAACCAACGCACCGAAATTGGCCAGGCCCTGAGCAAACAGCACGCGCCCCAGACGCAACTGCAGACCGCGACCCCCGCGCGGACCGTACATCTCCTCGAGCGCTCGGTTGAGTGCCGAGATATGGGCAAAATCGAAGCCCTTCTCCATCGTATCCGAAGGGGGATGATCGATGAACTGCGACAGGCCACCCATGTTCAGAATCGCGTTGAGACCATTACGACCCATGATCTCCTCGAGGGCATCGAAGAGGATCAAGCCAAAACGATTCGGATAGAAGTAGCCGCTGAGCTCAGAGGAGTCCGCCACGATCGACCTCCTTACAGGACAACAAGCCTTGTCGGTCTCGAATCCAGATACAGCGTTCTCGCAAGATCACAGGATCTTGGAGAACTCCTCCGCCGCACGCCGCATATCGAGGAAGAGCAGTCCGAGCTTGGCCTGCTGCCGTGCCAGGACAGTCAAGACAGCCTCCTCACCGACGGCGCGGAGAATCACGTACCCTCTCTCGCCACGCACGTAGACCTCGTCCAGCAAGCCACGCCCCAACTCACCGGCGATTCGCTCGCCCAGTGAGAGCATAGCCGCGGACATCGCGGAGACCCGATCCTCTTCCACACCCTGGGGCAACGAGGTGGCGATCGGCAGTCCGTCCACACTGATGATCGCAGCCGCTTCAACATCCGGACTGCTGATCTGAAGCTCCCGGAGTCGCTCTGTCATACGCTCATTTCGAGATCTGCTCACCATCGCCTTACCCCTCCGCTGCTGTCAAGCATAGCCTAAGGAAGAGAACTGAAGACCGCACGTCCCACAAGACTGCAAGCTCCGTTGAGGCAGGAGCCCGCGCAAACACATCTCAAGTCCATAGCAAGAGTACCATAGGTAGACAACACTGTCAAGATATGGTTAAAACACCCTACTAAGCCGACGCGCGAGGTTAACCCTGCGGTCCCCGGTCGGTCATCACGGTCCTAGCCGGCAGAGAGACCTTGATAGAGCAGGGCCAAGGCTGCCCGCATCTGATCCTCCCAACAGAAGTCGACGTTCTCCTGGACGCATTCGACGACGGAGAGCCGGAAAAAGTAGGTAGCCAGCAAGCTTCCCGCGATCTCGGCATCACACGCCGACCGAAACGCGCCCTCACGTTGTCCCTGCCGCACCAACTGAGCCAGAGCCTCTGCTAGCGTGACGTGATCACGTGCGTAATCATCGGAGGGCCCGTGCAGGTGTGGGTGCGCGAGCACGTAGGCGAACATGCGGGGGAACAGGTGCACATAAGGCGTCAGTTCGTGCCTGATGCGGATCAGCAGTTGCCATATGCGCTCAGCTGCAGGCTGACCGGCGGCCGGATTGTCGAGCAGCAGCCGCTCGGTGCGCATGTAGAGCAGTTCCCCCAGAAGCATCTCCTTGCTGCTGAAGTAGTTGAAGATGGTGCCCTTCGCCACATCCGCAGCAGCAGCGATCTCTTCCACGGTGGTTGCGTCAAAGCCCTGCGCCTTGAAAAGAGATTCGGCGGCGGTCAGAAGCCGTCGATACGTCTGCTCTCTACGACGATCTCGGCGCGTCAAGGGCACGGATGAGGCTGCGTCCGTCACAGTGAACTCCAGTCAGGGGGAACCCTGCGCACAGAGCAACCCCACTCAAAGCTGAGGTCAGTATAGCCGGGATCCCAACGAGAACAACCGAACTTCTGAGGGTGCGCGTCACTTTTCCGCAGAGAGGGCTAGAATCGGGAGAACGATGGGGACC
>CAZYYC010000171.1:0-9426 GCA_964650935.1 uncultured Anaerolineales bacterium | reverse complement strand
GCAACTTCCCATCCTGCGCTATAATGCGCCCGATGGTAAAACCGGATCCTGCAGGCACACCACGGCGCGGCGGCGGCGCCGTCATCGTCGGTCTCAGCGGCGGCGTCGACAGCGCCGTCGCTGCAGCCTTGCTCCAGCGTCAGGGCTACGACGTCATCGGCGTGACGCTCGAGACGTGGCACGCCCAGAGCACGGCGCCTGTCCCGTCAGCGACGGATCGCGCCCAAGCCGTTGCCGATCACCTGGGGATACCCCTGGTGCGGCGCGACGTCAGACAGGCGTTCTACGATCGCGTCATCCGGCCCTTCGCGGACACCTACGCGGCGGGCCGCACACCCAACCCCTGTGTGCTCTGCAACCCAACACTCAAGTTCGCGACCCTTGTGGAAGAGGCCGACGACCAGGGCGCGACGTGGATCGCGACCGGTCACTACGCCCGCGTGGACCACGACCGTGGCACAAGCCGGCTGCGGATCGCCCGCGCAGCCCAGAAGGACCAGAGCTACGCACTCTATCGCCTGACCCAACCGCAGCTGAGACGTCTGCTCTTGCCGTTGGGCAACGTCGAGACCAAGGACGAAGTCCGAGCGATCGCGAACCATCTGCAGCTCCCCGTATCCGACGCCGCCGAGAGCCAGGACCTCTGTTTCGTCGCCGAGGGCGGCTATGCCGACCTTCTCGCCTCCTTGCGGCCCGAGGCTCTCGAGCCTGGGCCGATCCTCGATCTCTCCGGGCAGCGCTTGGGCGAACACACGGGCCTGGCGCAATACACCGTCGGACAGCGCATCGGCGGGCTGACGCACCGTCCCGGCGCCCCGCCGGCTGAGCGGCGCTACGTTCTGGCGCTCGACTCCGAGCGCAACGCCCTCATCGCCGGTCCGCGGACAGACCTAGCCCGCACGAGCTGCACCTTGGCCGAAATCACCTTCACGCTTGGGGAACCACCGGCACCGGTCTTCACAGCGCGCGGACGCATCCGCTACCGGGCCCCGCTCGTGCCGGTGACCGTCACCCTACGCGAGGGCGCCACAGCGCACATCACCTTCGCCACGCCCCAGACCGGCGTGGCGCCCGGTCAATCCCTGGTCCTCTACGGACCGTGCGACACATCCGACGAGGTCTGCCTCGGCGGAGGCTCCTACGACGAGGTCTGCCTCGGCGGAGGCATGATCCAAACCGCAGAGCACCATCCCACCTAAGCCATCGGAAAGGCTGACTATGCCAACCCATATCGTCTTCGATATCGAAACACAGAACACCTTCCAGGAGGTCGGGGGCCACTACCCCGAGCGCCTGCAGATCTCGGTCGCCGTCACCTACAACACCGCCGACCAGACCTATCGGCGTTATGCGGAGGCCGACGCGGCGCAGCTGGCCCTTGACCTCAGCGAGGCCGACCTCGTGATCGGTTACAACCTCCTCGGCTTCGACTACCCCGTGCTCCAGCAGTACACCCAAGCCGTCGAGCTGGCCAAGCTCCCCACCCTCGACATGATGGTCGAGATCCAGAAGCGTATCGGCTTCCGGATCGGGCTCGATGCGGTGGCATCGGCGACCCTACAGGTCGGTAAGAGCGCCGATGGCCTGCAGGCCGTCCAGTGGTGGCGCGAGGGCCGCATCGCCGAGCTCTTCGACTACTGCCGGCAGGATGTCGAGGTCACCTATCGCGTCTACGAGTTCGGCAGACAGCACCGCTTCATCCGCTACTACGATCGGCAGTACCGGATCAAGACGGTGCCCATCGCCTGGTGACGCGGAGCCGCGGGGCGGCGCTCAGAGCTCTCGACCCAGGAAGCGCTCGTAACTCGCCGCCAGCTCTGCGGGCCGGCTGACGTAGAGCTGGGTGTAGCCGCATCCTGTACAGACCCAGGCCTTCAGAGGGTAATGGCGCTCACGTCGGAGCGCCAGTCCCGGTTGCTCATAGATGCGGATCGAGAGATCCGTTTGCTCGACGGCATCCGCATTCGGGATGATCCGCGTGGATCCGCAGCTGGGACACCTCTTCTTCGTCATCATCCTACCCCCTTTGACAACATCGATCCGGTCGACAGCCTCAAGCCCCCGAGCCTGAGCAGCTCCAGACGGTAGAGGAGCGCGGCACCATCCATCAGCGCCCGTCCCACTTCCGCTACCCGGCGCCCGGCAGGCAACTCAAAACGCGAGCCACGCGCCCAGTCGTTGAACGCTCCCATCGCCGGACCACACCAGATCTGATAGTCCAGCTCACGCCCCGGCTCCCCGGCGATGGCCCAACGTGTCGCCAGGCCGAGATACCAACGGAAGACCAGGGCCATCTTGCGCTTCGGATGTGCCAGGGCCCGCTCGATTTGCCGCGGATCGCGCTCGTTGAAGAAGGCAACGCAGGCCTCCCACACCTCGTCCACCGATCGCTGCAGGATTTGTGTCTCCAACTTCGCTCGTTCGGTCGCCGGCAGGGCGTCGAGCCCGTCATAGGCCTGATACAGCTCGTAGAGCCTGCGCGCCCGCAGCGGGAACATCGTCCCGCGCTTGAGCACCTGCAGGTTGACGCCCATCTCGAACATATCGGCTGCAGGGGCCATCATCACATCGGCCATCCCTGCCTGCGCCAGCAGCGCCTTGACCTGCTCGGAGGTCCCAGCCTCGACACAGCTGTGGTTGATCGAGCCGGTGACGACGTAGGCGGCGCCCATCATGAAGGCCCCCAGGATCGAGATCGGGGTGCTCAGGCCCCCGGCAGCCCCTATGCGCACCGGCGTCGCGTACCGGCGCTCGGCCTGGACCTCGTCACGTTGGGCGATGATCGAGGGGAGCAGGCAGACCAACGGGCGGTTGTCCGTGTGCCCGCCGGAGTCCGCCTCCAGGGTGATGTCATCGGCCATCGGCACGCGTGCAGCGAGCGCCGCCTGTTGCGGTGTGATATGCCCCCGCTCAACCAGCGGACGCAGCAGCTTCTCCGGCGCCGGATTCAGAAAGTGCGCCGCGACCTCGCGCCGCGACACCTTGGCGATGAGGCGGTGACCGATGACGACCTCTCCGTCGGGGCCCTGGGCCAACCCGGCGACACGATAGCGCACGACGTGCGGCGTAAGGGCCAGGAAGGCGGAGGCCTCGACCGTGGACACACCATGCGCGAGGAAGAGCTCCACGGCACGCTGTTCGAGCAGGGCCTCATTCGGGCTATGAATCAGGTTGAACGCGTACGGCCCCTCAGGCAGTGCTTCCTGAACGCGACGGATCGACGCTTCGAGCCGTGCCGGCGACAGCCCGCCTGAGCCGAAAGCGCCGAGCATACCGGCACGCCCTAATGCGATCACCATCTCCTCCCCGGAGATGGCGTTGGCCATCGATCCGGCCATATAGGCGCAGTCAAGGCCGTAGGTGTCGAGGAAGGCAGGATCCCCCAGGGAACGATGTGACATCGCCGGTGCAACAAAGAGCGCCTCGTGGCCGCCCTCACCGGTGCCGGCGATCTCGCCCTCGTTGGTGACCCCGATACCGCGCCCGTTGCGCACGACGTAGCACGGTCTCCCCAGGGTGCGCACGACTGTCGCCATGCCCGCCTCATCGTAGGCAACCGATGCCGCAGGACCCTGCCATGCCGGCAGCCGGCTCACCTCGTCTCCTACCTGACCTGACCCCCCTGTTCCCGAATACGTCATCATCTCACCTTCCGTGGTTATGCTCCGCGACGGTCATCAGCCAAGCCCGACGCCGGCGGGGCGATCAAGCGGATCGCAAGGCCGTCCACCCTGTAGATGCGCCGCCCCCCATCGGGCGCCGGCGCGGCGTTGCGCTTCCAAATCTCAGCATCTCCGACCAGCGTCACCCCCCTATCCGCAGTCTCGTGCACACCGGCGAGGTGGACCTCGACCGCCCAATCGCGGTCAGCGGGCGTGAGCTGACCACGATAGCGCCACGTGGCACGGCTGCCGGTCGGATAGGAGGTGGCCCCGAGCGCGAGGTGGGGATACCGCCATCGCGCGTAGCGCGCCATCGCCTGCAGGGCTGCCTCGACACCCAACGACCCCGGCATCACCGGGTCCTGGTGAAAGTGAGCCCGGAAGAACCAGTCGGAGGGCGACAGTCGTCCCTGCGCCCGCAGATGGCCCTGACCGTGGTCGCCGCCGCGCGGCAGCGCCACTATCTCGTCCAGGAGCTGCAGCCTTCCCGTCCGTTCCAGCCCTCCCCACACTCCCTGAACGCCGGTATCTGCCGGGATGGTGACCCTACCGGCGTCGATCTCTCCGGGTGGCCAGCGCTCCGCGAGCCCATCGCCCGCTTCACCGTTCTGGCGCCCCAACGCTTCACGTCGAAAGTAGCCGAAAGTCGCCTCGCCCTCGTAGAAGCGCCGACCACGGCAGGACAGGGCGAAGGTGTAGCGCTGCACGATCGCGCCCTGCGCCTGGACCGACGAGAGGAGCCGCACCGTGTTCTGCACGCTCTGCCCCCTCAGATCAGGCGCAGCGAGGAGCTCGCCGACACCATCTAGGTTCCTGAAGTAGAGATCGGCCTCCGGCTGCAGCAGCGAGGTCCGCCGATGCGCCGAAAGAACACCGCACGGCTGAAGTCCCATCTCCATGAGTACGGCGTAGGGCGGTAGATCGGGGTAGTGGCCTTCATCATAGAACCAGGCCCCATCCGCGACGTCGAGCTCACTGACCAGCACGTGATCGTCCTCAGCGATCTCAACGACGCGGCTCATCAGCAACAGATCTCCATTGGGGATCCTGGGGAGCCGTCGCCCACGGTAGACGGCGAAGTCCGGCCCAAAGCAACGCTCCGCATCGCCTTCGGCGAACTCGCGCAGCGCCGCCTCATCGTAGACGACCCTCCGTGAGAGTGAATGTGAAGCCTTCCGACTCACCCTTGACTGAGGCGTCACCACAGCCGCAGGGGACGGTTCAGCCGGCCGGCGCGTGGGGGACCCCAGCATCCCCTGACCCGCAGCCACCTGCAACGCGATCACGTCACGTGCCTTCACCTGTGCCGTGTGCCGCGCATCCAGGAACGCCGCGTGCGCCCCCGCCACGTCACGGCGGTACGCCAGCAGATCCCGCACGATCCCACCCTCAGCGTCAAAACCCATGACCCGCGGCTCGGGGAGCCGCCGCTCCGGGGTGGGCCGACGACCCGATGCACCGGTCAGTGCGGCAAGATCCACCGACACCCGTTGGGTCACGAGGTGCGCCAGTACACTGATGACGCCGGCGTAGTCGCCGCCCGGACGCGGGTTGATCGCCACCGCACTGTGCGCCTGGTCGCGCAGGATGCGCTGGATCCGCCGGGTGCATGTGCCCAGGGGCCCCAACTCGACGAAAACCCGTGCGCCGTCATCGTAGACCCGCTGCACAAGCTCCGGGAAATCGACCGGCTCACACGTCATCCGCGCCATCGTGTCGGCAAGGGCGGCGCGCTCAAGCATCAAAGGTTTAGGGGCCGCCGCCGAGTAGAAGCGTGTTGCGGGACGTTGGACCACCGGATGGCTGTAGAGCTCGGCGAAGGCATCAACCTCGGAGGCCACCGCCGGACTATGGATCACCACGTCATAGGGCACCGGCAGCGCGTGGCAATCGAGCGCCTCGATGACCCGGCGGCAGGCACCCTCATCTCCCGAGATGACCACCTCACCCGGCTGGTTGATGAGCGTCAAGTCGACCCTTGGCTCGCGGTCAAGGAGGCGCTGTAGGACCTCGTGCCCGCCGGCGCCGCCATCACGCAGCTTCAGCAAGTAGGTCGACCACGCGACCTTCTCATCCGGCGCGAGACCCCAATAGGCCCTCACCGCCGCCTTCGGACCGACAATCCGATCCCTGAAGAGAGGCGACGCTCGCATCGCGGCAGCGCCACGGTCGCCTTCCTGCCACACACCCGCCGCCCACAGCATACTCGTCTCCCCCAGGCTGTAGCCGAGTGCCGCCTGCGGCACGACGCCGAAAATACCGCGGACGATCAAGGTGTGTGCGATCGCGAAGATTGTCCCCGACCCAATCAGCGACGGTGGATCGGCCCATAGCTCAGCCTGGCGCGCCGCCCGCTCATCCTCGGTCAGTCGCGAGCGGCTGCGAGGATAGAGGTGCTGCGCCGCCGTCGCTCGCTCCAGATCCGAGACCCACGGCGCAAGGAGATCGTGCAGGTCGGGAAAGTGCTGAAAGAGGTCCCGTCCCAGGCCCAGATAGGAGTTGAAGGCGCCGGGGTAGACGAAGGCCACGCCCGCCGAACCCAGGGGCGCTGCCGTGAAGCAGCTGCCGCCGGGGCTCTGCCAGAGATATCCCGTGGTTGCCTCACGAGCAGCACGCACCACCCCTTCCGCGGCGTAGGCTACCTCGTTGAGCAGCCCCTCGGTCGAGGAGCCCACCAGCGCCAATGCTAGGGGCGCATCAGCCTCGCTTGCATAGGCAGCGCAGGCCTTCTCTGCCACCGCTGCCGGTGCGGCACCGCTCGCGACGCGCCGATGCAGCGCAGCCAGCCGGTCCAGGATCTCCTCCGGGGTCTCACCGGTCAGCGGGATCAGGTAGCGTAGCTCGCCTGTTGCCTCGGGCCGGATGACGGCATGCGCCCCCGTGGGGCGCGGTGCACGCATCCTCGCGGGCTCGACGAGGACGAGGTTCTCGATCCGCTCACCGTCAGCGTACACGAGCGTGGCGACCCGTCTGTGCCGCGCGCCCTCGGTGAACCATGGTCGCGTATCCGGTGCTGCGTAGAACGGCGTGCCCTCCAGAGGCGAGCCGGCGGCCTCGATCTCCTGAGCCATTGCCGGCAGCGTTCGATAGAGGGTGCGCCGTCGTAACATCAGCGCGGCCCGCGCCACGGCCCACAGAGGCGACGCTGTCGTAAGGGGCGCCGTCCCACCCACCGCGCACGTGAGCCCTGCATCACCGGTGCGATAGGCGTGCGCAATATCGACGAGGTCCACGCCACCGGACAGATCAAGATAGCCGACCTCGCTGGGCGTCACGCCTGCTGCAACCAGGCCACGACGACATGCCGCCTCCCCATCAGCAGCAGCGCCGACCTCCAAACCCGCGAGGAGGGCATAGACCCGATCCGCCGCCACCTCCGATGCCCGCGCCAGCGAGAGACCGATAGCCCCCAAGGCGTCATCTGCGCGTACCGCGACGGTGTCCACGTCCCGAGCTGCCAGCCACATCTGAGCGGCCTCGATCGCCTCGCTTAAGGTTTGGAACGCCGCCTCTTTCACGGCAACATCATCGCGCCAACCCCGGCAGCGCAACGCGCCCGTCGGAATGGCGCGCTCAACCTCGACCGGCGTGCCGGTATACAGCGCCTGTGCCCACGACGCCAAATCTCCCCCGCGGCGCAGTGAACAGGTCAGTTCGACAATGGCGATGCGCTCGTTCACGCCTGATCCCCCATCCCTTGCACCATCGACCCCGCTTCCTCAGACGGCACGCGCTCCAGCCGATTATCCAGGAACAGCGTATTGAGTCGCTCAGAGAGCGTGATCTCGGCCTCGCGCACCTCCATACACAGCTCGCCCGCCGCATCGCGCACCTCAACATCCGCAACCAGGTGTCGCGAGCTGCTTGACAGAACCGTCATCGACGTCATCGTGACCTCATCGAAGCGCAGCGGTCGGTGCTGAACGCCGCATCCGATCCGCAGCGGCAGCCCCCCGTAGCCGATGACGTGGTGCGCCCAGACCAGCAGGCTCTGCAGCTGCACATCGACCACGTAGGGGTTGAACGTCTGCACCGGGAATTGCCCCCGCACATCAACCGGCAGCGCCGGCAGCGAGCAGACCATCGTCAGACCACGCTCGTCGAGCGTCAGGACCTCCTGAATCCCCCGGAAGCTGGGACCGTGGAAGAGCACGCGATCTCGATAGAGTGTCGCCCCCGCGATCTTCGCCACCGACCCGTTTCCGCCACCCACCCTATGGCCGACGGCGGGCCCTTCGTCAAGGCCCATCCCCGCCGTGGTGTCGGCAGCTCCCAACGTCACGTGTGCGCGGTAATGGTAGCGCGGCAGACCACCGGAGGTCTGGCTCCAGATCAGGGCCTCCACGCCGAGCGTCGCGGGCCCCTGATTGTGCGGCGCGGAGGCACTCGCGGTGAGGTCGAGGATGTAATCATCGGCTGCCTCCTCATCGAAGACGATACCCTTGAGCGCGCGATAGTCGTCCACGCGCCGGAAGGTGGCGCCGGGATAAAGCTGCTCGCAGGCGTTGACCATCCAGGCGACGGCACAGACCGTGGGCAGCACAGCGCGTCCGCCGATCACGTGATCGACCAGGAAGGGATTGTCAGTGAGGCGCAGGGTGCGATGGATACGATGGCTTCTCTCCTTGATGGGGAGATCCCGACGCGGAGGCGCCATCGCACGACCGACGACCAGCTGTGGGTGAGGCGCGGCACTCGGATGCAGCAGATCCGCCAGCAGCTCCGCACCTGCCTCAACCGGAATGACCTCGATGTGACGCAGCTCAAGCTGCGCCTTGAGTCCCGGCGTCACCATACCACCGTCCCACGGTCCCCAATTCACGGCGAGGACATGACAGCCGGGCTCATGCGCGTGGACCCAATGCGCCGTCTTGTTGAGCACCTCATTGGCGACGGCGTAGTCGGCCTGCCCCGCGTTGCCGAAGAAGCCGGCAACGGACGAGAAGAGGACGAGGACGTCCGGATGGCGCGGCGCCACCGCCGCGAGGAGGTTGGTCAGGCCATCGACTTTGACGGACAGCACACGCTCGAAGTCGGCGACACGTTTGTGCTGGACCAGGCTGTCGGCGAGCACGCCCGCACCATGGAGGATCCCCAGCGGCGCGCCGTCGTTCACTCCGAGCACGCCCAAGCCCTCGGTCACCGCCGCGGCCAGGCCTTGGCCGTCGGTCACGTCGGCGGCAACGTAGCACGCTTGTCCGCCGGCGGCCTCCACCGACGCCAACGTCGCGGCGATCTCACGGCGGGCGCTTACCTCGTTGACCAAGCCCTGCACGCGCCGGGGCGTAGGACGTTCGCCCGTCTCCGTCAAGTAGGCCATCGCTGCGCGCTTCAGCTCGGCTTCACCCGCGTGTCCGGCGGCCCACGCCGGCTCCGCATCCGGCTCATAAGGCGATCGACCGATGAGGACAAAACGACTCCGGTACCGCCGCGCAATGGCAATCACGCACGCGGCGGTGATGCCCCGCCCGCCGCCGCTAACCAGGAAGACGGTCTCCTGCGTCGGCCCGTGCCGGGGCTCGTGAGAAGCTACAGCTGCGGTGCCCTGCACTTGGGTCCTCATCCTAGCGCCACCTCCCCGGCGACCAGGGTCACCCGACCCTGCTCCCCGTAGCCTACCTCAGCCAACAGGCGATTCGGATCGTGCAGCTCGGCGACGATCGCCGCAGCGCCCTCGTCCGCGCCCATCTGCGGATCGAGGTCGACGGCACGGCAGTAGACCTCGGGCCACTCCAGCCGCAGCGTCTTCGTCAACCCCGCTACG
>CAZYYC010000170.1:0-9448 GCA_964650935.1 uncultured Anaerolineales bacterium | reverse complement strand
ACCTGGCCTCCGGCACACCGGTCTCGCGGACTGCTGTGAGGCTCCTCGATCGCGACGGCCTTCTCTTGGCCGGGGGCACGACCGACATCGGGGGCGTGGTGCGGCTGCCTCTGGTGGCGGGAGACGGTCGCGTGAATGGCGACGTCGCGGCGGCGGGCTGGCAGGTGGCTGCTGTGGTCGGCGAGCCGGGCACCGATGGGTTCGGCTTCGTGGGTTCAGGATGGTATGGGGCCACACCGCCCTGGTCCTACGATATCTCGGTCGTGGATCCGGCGACGCCTGCGTCCGCGGTTACCTTTATCCGGACCGACCGGCGGGTCTATAGGCGTGGAGAAGCGGTGCGGTACGCCGGCTTTATGCGACTGTGGCGACCGGCAGAGCTCAATCGTGGTGGGGCATCCCCCTTCGGCTATCTCCTGCCGGACGCCGAGGGCTCTGTGTCCGACGGCTATGCCGAGCTTGTGCTCCGCGATGGCCAGGGAGAGATAGTGGTCCGTCAGGCCCTCCAACCTTGGGACGGGTCGGACACCGATCCCGGCGCGGCTGAGGCCGATCGTGGGGCACAGGGCGGGCTCTTTTCGGGCACGCTCCGCCTTCCGGAGGATCTGGCGCCGGGCAGCTATGTTCTGGATACCGTGGATGCAGGCCCCGGGTCGCTGTCCGCTGTCACCCTCACAATCATTGGGCCCGAGCCGGCGACGACTGTGTACGTAGAGCCCCTTGTGGATGCTGTCGTCGTCGGCGATGTGGCGCGCTACGTGGTCACCGTGCAGACTCTGTCGACCTTGAGCAGCCCCTATGCCGCATGGTCGGCTCCGGCCCTTCCGAGCCGCGAGGTCCCCGTCTCCTGGGAGCTCGTGGCAGCACCGGCGTCGCCACCCATGCTGCCGTTTGACGCATGGCAGCCGATCGGCTGGCGCTGGGGTGGGGAGGGACTGTCTGCGGATCGACGCGTTATCGTGCGTGGCCATGGGGTAACCGACGACGAAGGCCGGCTGGTGATCGAACTACCCACCGACACCGTCGCGCTCCATGGTGAGTCGGGTAGCGCTGACACGACCTGGTCACTCCCCGGTTTTCGGGAGCCGCAAGCCTGGACGCTGCGGGCTGTCGTCTCCGATGCCGATGTCGGGCCATCAGCTGATGCCCCCTCAGGCGAAGATAGTCTCTTGGTCTATCCGGCGGAGTGGGTCATCGGCATACGTCCCAATGCGTGGATCTTCAGGTCAAGACAGCGTGTCACGCTTGAGCTGGCGGTTGCAGACTGGGGAGCGCAGGCAGGTGCGGAGCTCGTTGCCGGTGTGGAGCTCGATGTTCAGCTCATTCAGCGTACCTGGGACGCTGCAAGTGAGGGAGAGGTCGTGCAGCCGATCGATACCGTCGTCGTCGAGCAGACGGTGACGACCGGCGTCGACGGACGAGCTGCCGCCGCATTTGTCTTTCCTGCCCCCGGCACCTACCTCGTCACGGCACGGGCTGTCGACGAGGCTGGACGCTCGGTGACGTCCGTCATCCCACTCTGGGTTGGCGGTGGGCAGGCGCCGTCGACCGGCTATCCGGCGGACGGAGATGGACTTCGTCTGGTGCTCGACGCCGACCTCTATCGAGAGGGTGATGTGGCGCGCCTGTTGGTGCTCTCGGACGGGGACGAGCGCGAACCCCAGCACGTGCTCCTGACGGTGGAGCGCGAGGGCGTCTACTCGGTGGAGCATCATGTGCTCGATGCCGCCGATCCGACGATTGATATCCCCATCCTTGCTGAGTACGCACCGAATGTGATCGTCTCGTGCGTCATCGTGCGCCCGGCGACGCCGACATCGCCGGGCTACGCGCGCGTGGGCTTTGTGCGCCTCAACGTGGACCTGCCCGCCACCCGTCTGCACGTCGAGGTCGTTCCCGAGGAGGAGGCCGTGCGACCGGGTGACCGCGCGAGCTTCGTCGTGCGTGTGACTGATAGTCAGGGCAGGCCCGTGGAGGCCGATCTTCTCGTGGGGCTTGAGGATGCTCGATCTGCACAACAGCCCGGAGATCGGCCGTATTCAGTAAGCCCAACGCTCCTGCAGGAGTTGTTCTACGGTACGCATCGGCTGGGTGTCGCGACGGCGGTTGGCCTGCACGCCACACCTGGGGTGATGTCGTCGACCCTTGTGCGATTCCCTGACCCCCCGGGTAGGGGTCGTGAGGGTGTGTCGTCCCAGTCTGGGGGCGAGGATGCCTTCGATCTTGGCTATGAGGGTGCGGTGTTCTGGCATGCGTGGCTCACGACGGACGATCAGGGTGAGGCGCGCTTGACCGTCGATGTGCCCCGGCGACTCGCGATCTGGACGCTGGCGGCCTACGCTGTGACGGCGGACACGCAGGTGGGCGAGGGCCGAGCCACGATCAGCGTGTCACAGCCGCTGTTCATCGAGCCGCTCACGCCCCACTTCGTCAGCGTTGGTGACCAGGTGATGCTGGCTGCCCGCGTCCACAACCGTACCTCTCGTGACCTGACCGTGGATGTCTGGCTGGAGGTGAGTGACGGCATGGAGCTGTTGTCGCGTCCTCACATGCAAGTGTCGATTCCGGCGGGCGAAGCGACACGTGTCACCTGGGCTTGCCTTGTAACGTCAACCGAGGCACCGATCCGGCCGGTATTTGGCGCTCAGAGTGGAGATTGGGTCGACGTTCGTCCGCCGGCCGGCATCGGCGGCGCGTCCGGGCTCCCGGTTTTTGAGGAGGTCCGTCGCGACGTGAGTATCGTGACCGGCGTGGTTGAGGAGGCGGGGTCACGGGTCGAGGTGGTCGTTCCGCGCTCACAGGACGCCCGTCTAGCCGTGCGCGTCGACGCGTCGCTGCTCGCCGTCCTGGTGCAGCCCACTGAGGCCCTGTCGCATGGCGAGTTGTCTGCCGAGCGGCTCACGACGGCGGCGTGGGCGAGTCGTCTCCTGGGAGCTGCGGTAGGCTACGATGCGCTCCGGCGTAGCCCCGAACTCATCGTCGACGAGACGGTGACCGAGCGTGCCGCATCGCATGCCGCCGCTGCTGACGAGGCACTGGAGCGGCTCTATGTTCGTCAGAACGCCGACGGCGGATGGGGTTGGCAGGTAGGTGCAGCGAGCACGATGCGTGATACGGCCTACGTCGTTCACGCGCTGCTCACCTCAGAACGTGCGGGCCTTCCGGTCTCAGCGGCAGCGCTGGGCGCTGCGCTTGATGACCTCCAGACGGCGATTGCGCAGGAGGTCGCTGCCGGCGATCGCCGTCCCGACCTGGCCCTTGGCGTCCGGCTGCTGGTTGAGGCGGGGAGATCCTGGCCCGAAGGCGTGGTATCCGCCCTCTATGCCGATCGTGAATTGCTCGGCGTCGCAGGAAGGGGCCACCTGGCTTTGGCGTTGGGCGCGGTGGATCGGGCTGACAATCGGGTGACGACTCTTCTGTCGGAGCTGCGCGCAAGGGTGACCGACACCGTCTCGGGCGCCTACTGGGAGACACTCAACGTCCGCGATCGCGTCACGAGTGTGCAGGCGACGGGGATTGCCCTGGACGCCTTGGCCCATTTGGCACCGGACGACGCTCTCGTCCCGCTCGCGCTCCGTTGGCTGCTTCTCAATCGTGGGCCGGACGGCTGGGCAACTCCCTACGAGAGCGCTTGGGTGCTGTCGACCCTGCAGCGTTTGGTCCTGAGTGATGACCCCTCTGCCCCCGGGGAGGCCGGCGCTCTGGGCGCAGTCAACTGGCAGGTGGCCCTGAACGAGGCGTGGATCGCCGGCGGCCTACCGGGCGATGTCGGCTCGTGGACCTCCAGGATGACCTTGGCTGACGGCGGCGCAACAGAGCTGCGCGAGGACACCAACCTGCTGCAGTTTGTCCGTGATGCAGGGCCTGGTGACCTCTACTATGCACTCGAGCTGAGTCGCCCTAGGTCTGCGGAACGTGCCGCTGAGGGTGAAGGACGGCGGATCGACGTCCTGCGGCAGTTCTGTCGCGTGCACGATCCTGCACCGGACCTGCCGGCGACAGCGTGGCCTCTGTGCGAGCCGGTGACCGGGGTGCGGGTGGGTGATCTTGTCGAGGTCCGTCTCCTGCTGGTGATCCCTGAGACGCGCGATGCGCTTCGGCTGGAGGTGCCCTATCCGGCGGGATTCGTTCCCCTTCCCGGTGACTATGAGATAGGTCACGGCTCCGTTGTCGTGTATATGCATGACCTGCCGGCGGGAACCCACGCTGTGTCCTACATCATGCGGGCTGAGATCCCTGGACGCTACCGGGCGCGACCCGCCGTCGTCGAGGAGATCTTCTTCCCGGAGATCTGGGCGAGCAGCTCGGTGCATACGCTGGAGGTGTGGCCCACCGAGCCCTGATCGAGGTTGCGCTCGTCTGATTCCGGCCTATGATGAGGGTCACTTTGGATGCCGTTGGCATGTGCTGGTGGAGCCCGATGTGTGTGTCAGGAGGCGAATTTGGTAACGCAGACACAGATCAAGGATGATCTTTTTCTCCCGCTCGCCCCACGATCGGTGGAGGAGACCGGTATCAGTATGGGGATGCTCTCCGACCTGGCCATCAAGACCTTCTACTTCGAGAGCTATCTGTCGGGACGGGACCTGGCGCTGCGGATGGGTCTGCCCTTTGCTAATGTTGTCTCAGTGGTATTGGAGTTCCTGAGACGCGAAAAACTCTGTGAGGTACGGAGTGCGACGGGCCGGGGAGGATTCTCCGAGTCGACCTACGAGTATGTGCTCACCGATCGGGGTCGTGATATGGCCCGGGAGGCCCTCGAGCGCGGACAGTATGTCGGACCGGTGCCTGTGCCCCTCAAGTCCTACATCGCTTCTGTACATCAACAGGGTCTTCGTGACGTCGTGGTGCACCAGCGCCAACTTCGTAAAGCCGTCTCGCACCTGGTCTTCAGCGAGACCACGTTCGAGCAGATCGGGCCTGCCGTCAACTCGGGGCGCTCGATTTTCCTGTTTGGCCCTCCGGGCAACGGCAAGACGTCGCTGGCTGAGGCCATCGGTAGCCTGTTGATGGAGGGCGACGTCTATATCCCGTATGCCGTCGAGGTCGAGGGCCAGGTCATCAAGATCTTCGATGACGTCAACCATGTGACGGTTGAGGAGAGTCAGGCCCATCGTGTTGACACTCGCTGGATCAGGATTCAGCGGCCCTTCATTGTCGTAGGGGGTGAGCTCACGATGGAGGGGCTCGACCTCGTCTACAACAACGACTTCAAGTACTATGAGGCCCCGTTCCAGATCAAGGCCAACTGCGGCATCTTCCTGATCGATGACTTCGGTCGCCAGACCGTTCGCCCCACAGACCTCCTCAACCGTTGGATCGTGCCCCTTGAGAAGCGCATCGACTTCATGACGCTTCATACGGGCAGGAAGTTCGAGGTACCCTTTGAGGTGCTGATCGTCTTCTCGACCAATCTGGAGCCGCGTGAGTTGGTGGACGAGGCCTTCCTTCGCCGTATTCGGCATAAGATCGAGGTGCAGGACCCGAGTTGGGAGGAGTTTGCCGAGATCTTCAGGCGCGCGGCCGATGCCAAGCAGATACCTTTCTCCGAGCAGGCCCTGGCCTACCTCATCCGCGAGCATTACATCAAGACGAAACGCCCACCGCGCGCTTGTCACGCGCGTGATCTCTTGGATCAAATCATCGACATCTCCAGTTACCTTAGCGTTTCTCCTTCGCTGAGCAAGGAGCTGATCGACCGCGCTGCTTTCTCCTACTTCGTGGATGTGTGATATGGTAGCGTTTCCTGAGGAGTGGTGGCGTGACGATCGGCCTCTGATCCTGGGGCATCGCGGGGCGAGTGCTGTGGCCCCGGAGAACACCCTGGCGGCCTTCGAGGCTGCGTTGTCTGCAGGCGCTGATGGCGTTGAGCTTGATGTCCATCTGACAGCTGACGGTGTGCCCGTCGTGATCCATAACCGCCGCGTGGACGACACAACGGAGGGTCGGGGATATGTCAATGACCTCACCCTGGCGGAGATTCAGCGTCTGGACGCTGCCTGTCGCTTCCGCGGTGTGGGGACCTTTGCCGGCCAATACATCCCGACGCTTGAGGAGGTGTTGCGCCGCTTTGCCGATCGCATGTTCATCAACATCGAGCTGAAGCCGCAGCTGCGCGAGGATAAAGACCTGGTCGGAACGGTAGCCTCGCTGGTCTCACGGCTGGGTGTTACGGAGCGGGTGTGGTTCTCCTCGTTTGTGCCCTACTATCTGCATCGCATGCGCAGAGCGGCCCCGGCCATACCTTGCGGCTTGCTTTTCACGCCCTTGCATGTCGGCACCATGTGGCTGGCACCGTTCACACCTTTCGAGGCTGTGCATCCCGAGGTGACCGCAGTGCTCTGCCCGTGGTTCACGCGCCTCTATCACCGTCTCGGCTGGCGCGTCGTCACCTGGACGGTCGATGACTCGGACCGCATCAGGAGGTTGACCGCTTCACCCACCGACGTAGTCGATGCGATCATCACCAATGACCCGGGGAGGGTGCTGTCGGTCCTTCAGGCGTGAGGCCTACGGCGCTGCGTCGACAGATCCGCGGTACCTAGCCATCGACACGAGGGCCTCGTCGGTCAGCGATCCCTGAAGCCATCCGACGAGCTGTGGGCCACCGAGCTGAACGGTGAAGACGCGCGCCGGTGAGGACGAAGTGAACCGCGCGCTCAGGTCGACGCGTTCGGGGGCTCCGCAGATCTCTCCGAAGGCGGGCGACAGGCTGTCGAGCATCGTCCACAGAACCTGGGATAAGGCCTCGGGCTCGGGCGCCGCCATCTGAGGAGGTGTCTCGAACGCCACATCCACCAGGAGGGCCTCTGGGAACCCCGAGACCCTCGTCGTGCCTCCTAGCCACCTGAGATGCTCAATCAGGTAATCGGCGCAGGGCGAAGGCGTGGGCACCTCATCGACATCAAGGAAGGCGCTCTGCACCGGCGCCTCCGTGCCCCGGCTGTGGGAAACAACGTACGCGGCCATGCCCCCGATCAGCACGACGTTGGCCAACGCAAGGGCGGCCAGGATCAGCTTCTGTCTCCCGCTCATGGCGAGCAGTATAGCACAGAAGCGGTGCGAGGCGCACTCAGCGTCGCTGAACGGTGCCCGGGTTCGCGGCGGGGACCTGTCCCGGGGTAGGGGGCATACGTTCGCGGAAGTCGACCGCGCAGTCGTTGGTGTCGCGATGCGGGGGATACCGCTCCAGGGAGGCGCCGCTCACGTCGACGCCCGGATGCGGCGTCACATCCGGAAAGACCGCGTCACCCCACACGACGACATCGACCGGCATGTCATCCGGATCCAGGAGCACGACCTGATCCCCCGCATTGCGCAGACTGAAGGGATAGTTCGTGTGCCCCCAACCGGCATAGGGGATCATGTCCGGCACGGTCGCGTCGGTGTCATAGAACTCCAGATCCGCGTTGAAGACGTCAGTGGCATTGACAGCGATCACAAGAACCTCGCCGGGTGCCAGCAGCGTGCCGCTGGGAAACAGGAACATCGGCTCCCAGCTCGCAACCGACTCGGCATCACCGAGCTTGTAGTTGGTGAGGTCAACGGTCGCAGATGTGGGATTGTAGAGCTCCACCCATTCCTGCGCAGCTAGGCCGGTATAGGCGACCTCGCTGATGACGACGTGGGGCGCCGGGGGTGGAGGGGCTGTGTAGTTGCGGGCGATCATCGGGAGGTAGACCGGATGCGCCAACCACCAGTCCATCCGGAAGAGGGACTCCAGGTAGGTGTAGATGTCCGTCGACTCGATCTGCAGCGCAACCTCGCGGTTGACCTTGCCGGCTGCCTCACTGCCGTTGATGGAGCCCACGTGGCTGTAGTGCCCCACGCCCTGGAGCCTGACAAGCACCATCTTGTTGTGGATGCCTTCTCCGGTCGGATCGCCAACCGCGGCCTTAAGGTCGATCCCTTCGCGTCTCGCGAGGGCATTCACGTAATCCGCAGTGAGCAGACCCTCCGGCGCGATGGCGGGGGCGTCGCCTGCGAAGTTCCGTCCGTTGACCAGGATACGCACCTGGGCGCCGCGGCGGGCTGCCGCGACATATGCCTCCAAGCGTAGGTTGGGAGCGCTCTCGGAGCTCTCACCCCACGCCACCTGTTCGTACAGCTGCTCCACGTAGATACCATCGCCCGGACCTGCGCGAGCGATCAGTCCTAGGAGTGCGTCCGACTGGCGCAGCGCCGCTTCGGGTGCGGTGATGAACTCGAAGTCGAACACGCCCTCGACCAGGAGCGGCTCCCTGAAAGCGACCGTGTAACTGATGCCGTCGACTGAGCTCAGGTCGACCAGCTCCGGGATGGGTAGTCCATAGCGCTCAGGATAGGCACGATTCCAGCGGACTAGGTCATGGTGGTGTTCCGGATCGCAGTCCAGGGTATAGACGCGGGTGGCATGCGCCACGACCGACGGGGCATTCGTGGCGATAACGACGCCTCGGCTCCCCAGCGTGCCGTTCTCCTTGTCGTCGGAGGGAAGTCCCCCCTGGGTCAGGTTCTGGGATCCGACCACGACCCACGTATCATCGACGATCAGCATCTTGGCGTGCATAAACCGATAGCGGCTGTAGAGGCGGTCCTCGGGCTCGTGAGCCATGAACCAGCAAGCGCCGCCGGCGGCCTCGATGGATTGGCAGGCGTAGAGCTGAGTCTGCCAATCAGGCGTCTCTAGTCCGACGCCGACGGGGTCACCTTCCAGTAGAACCGTGACCTGGACGCCTTCTGCGGCCTTCTGCACCAGGAGATCGATGAGCGCAGGGTGTCGCAGGCTGTAGACCTCAATAGAGATCGCGCGGCGCGCCTTCATCAGGGTGGTCGAAACGACCTCGAAAGCGTTGTCAGGTGCAACCCCGACGAGTACCGAAGCGCTCTCCGTCACGCGAAGGGGGTGTGCCAGTATGTCAAGATCCCACCCCGGATAGACGGCGCGACGCCCCGTCGCCGGATCGGTCAAGGACTGCAGCCAATCGGCCTCGGAATCGGTATCCGGAAGGGGTAGCCCGTGTTGTTCGTCACGCTTTCTGGCGAGGATCTGTCCCGTCTCGCCCATCAGGTTGTTGTAGTAGGCTTGGACGGCTGGGCCTGTCCACCCGGGAACGCTTGTGCTGCCGGCTCCATAGACCAACGCGTCGACGTAGGATGGCGCCGGGGACCGCAGCAGCACCTCGTCGCCATCGTTGGCCAACCGTGGCCATCCGATCGCTGCATAATCGGGCGGGTGGCCAAAGGACCGCTCGAACGCTGCCGGATTCCTGGCGATCCAGGACCGCGTTGCCGGGGGGATCACCATGTCCGGCAGCGGCCAACAGTCGATGCCTCCGCTCCCCTGTTTGCAGAGACTCCAGCCGCTGAGCACGCCGGGCGTGGTGCCGATATTGACCAGCTCCACGGCCTCGTCTTCGTCGTAGAGCTGATAGCCCCTGTAGAGCACCGACGAGATCAGGATCTCCGG
>CAZYYC010000169.1:0-9453 GCA_964650935.1 uncultured Anaerolineales bacterium | reverse complement strand
CTCGCAGCGCTGGAGCGCGCCACCCTCGGCGCTGCGACCCAGGCCGAGATGATGGACCATGCCACGACGCTGATGGCGCGGGGTCTGGCACGTGATGCCCGCGAGCTCGAGCGCGTTACACAGCTGGTCACGACGCTCGGCAGTCGCTTCGGCGGCACGCTGCAGTCGTTCCAGTTGATGATGAGCAACCAGAGCCTCCAGCGCATCGACGAGTTCGGTTTGTCGATCGAGGAGGTCACGCGCCGCTACGAGGCGTACACGCGGGCCGGGAAGGACGCCGAGGAAGCCTTCCGGCTGGCCGTCCTCGACGCGATGCAGGAGAAGTTCGAGGCCCTGGGCGGCGCCGTGGTGGATGACGCCCTGGCGTTCGACCAGCTGCGCGCCGCCGCGAAAGACTTCGGGACCGAGCTGGGACAGACGGTCCTCCCCACCGTCGCCACGCTGGCCGGCAACACCGCCGAATGGCTGCGGATATCGCGCCAGGCAGTTGAGGAATTCGGTCTGTGGGGCGTTGTCGCCGACATCATCGTTGAGGCCGTCGACGTGTTTGACATCATCCCCACACAACTGGACGAGATCATCGAGCGCAATCGCCTCGTCGCGCTGGGTCTCGACGCCATCGGCCAGGGCTACACCGACGTCGGTGCGTCCCTGGGCATCGTGGTGCCGCAGATCGCGCAGACGACGTCCGAGACAGAGAGCCTCACCCGCGCGACCGTCAACTATCGCGACGAGCTCAACCGCGTCAACATGCTGATGCGCGACGACTGGACGCGGGCCCAGGAGCGCTACCGGCAGAGTATCCGCGCGATCGACGCTGACCTCGTCGAGACGCAGACCCAGCTCGCAGAGTATCAGGCCCTCCACGGGCAGGTGATGGATACGGAGCGCGACAGGGCGGAGATCCTCCGCGAGCTCACGTTCGTCGAGGAGCGCGCGCGCATCGCCCAGGAGCGGCTCAACATGGCCGCGTCGGACGCCCCGGATCTCAACCTGGATGCCCTGCGCGCATCGGCGCGCGAGGCATCGTCCGAGCTGCGCTCGATCGAGTCTCAGCTCAAGAGCATGCAGGCCGGCACGTTCTACGGCCCGGACGACTATCTGCGCTACCTGCAGGACGTGTTCCGCTACGAGCAGCTGCTCGACCAGCAGGCCGAGGCCCTGGAGCGTCAGGCCGAAGCCGAAGCCGCCCTTGCGCCGGCTGAGGAGACCTACGCCGCGGCTCAGGCACGCGAGGCCGAGATCCGCGCCCAGGAACAGCAGTTGCGCCTCGAGGAGCAGCTCTACGGCCTGCAGAAGCAGCGCGAGGCCCTCCTCGACGAGCTCAACAATCCACAGCGCTACGACTATACGGAGGAGCTCGCAAACATGGAGCAGCGCGAGCGCGAGCTGCACGATCGCCGGCTGCAGGCCATCGAGGAGCGGGTCACCGCCGAGCGGCAGGCCGCGCTCAAGATCCTGGAGGCGCGGATCCTCGAGGGCGGGGTCACCCCCGGCGAGGTTGAGCTCTACCGCGCCACGGCCGAGCGGTTCGACATGCTCGATCCGGCAACCATGTCGCTAGTCCGGCAAGCCGACCAGCTCCTCGGCCGCGGGAGGGTCGTGGCCGCAGCTGAACGCGCGGAGCGCTTTGGGCTGCTCAGTCCCGGGGCCACATCGATGATCCGAGAAGCGAGCAACACGCTCAATCTGTACGGGGACCTGGTCGTACAGGGAGCCAACGTCGGCGATATCCTGAACCAGGTCCAGAGGCTGGTGCCCTGATGCCCGATGAGAGCTCATACCTCGAGCGATTCCTGGCCACCCTAGAGGAACGAGCCGCAATCCACGATCGCCTTGCCGAGGATTCGCGGATGCTGGCGACCACCTACCGAGAGCACGCGCGCACTAT
This sequence comes from uncultured Anaerolineales bacterium, assembly GCA_964650935.1. GTDB lineage: Bacteria > Chloroflexota > Anaerolineae > B4-G1 > SLSP01 > PWVB01. Next base: position 7,562 of record CAZYYC010000169.1, on the reverse strand, counting down.
TCGGAGCGCGATTGAGCACGGCGTGTGCCCGTGCTGCGGCCGCCGACTTCCCGAGCCGAGGGGTCAGCCGACGACGGTGGGCCGTCCGATCGAGGCGGCATAGGTGCTCATTCGGGGGATTCTGCGAAACGATTGGAGGCTATTTGAATGACCGTATCGACAAAAAAAAGAGCCCGTGGTCGCCACCACGGGCTAGGCTCTCGCAAGCGGCGCGGGGAAGCGACCCACCTGCACCCTCATTATAGCACGCCCCGCGGTCCCCGCAATGCGCCAAATGTTACACGGGAGGCCCTATGACCGGGGATGGAATAGACAACACGACCCGCGCAGCGATCACCGCGATCTGTGAGGGCAAACCGCCCAACGGCCTGGACCCCGATGCGCGTGACCCCCTAGCCGAGCTGTACCACGTGGCCGTCGACGGCTTCAAACGAAACGGCAAGGCCGGCGCCCAAGCCGCTGTAGGAGCCTATCTCAAGGGGAATCCAACGGCGCGGCTCGCCATGGCGGGCAGGCCTGAGGATGCCCCCCGCTATGAACTGCGCTGGGCGCGCGAGGCGCTGAGGCCACAACCGCCGATCGACTATGTGGTTGAGGGTGTATTCAGTGCCCCGAGTGTGTCGCTCCTCGTGGGGGACGGCGGTTGCGGCAAAACCTGGCTTGCAATCGACCTCGCCGTTAGCGTGGCCACAGAGCAACAATGGCTGGACTTTGGAGTGACAGGCGGGCCCGCCCTGATCATTGACGAGGAGATGGGTGAGGGGCCCCTGATGCGTCGCATAGGCGAGGCGCTGAGGGGCCACGGGGCAGGCGACACAACGCGCCTGGCGTTCATCTGTCACAGCCGGTTTGACCTGTGGGAGCTAAACGACGTAACGGCAATCATCGCGGCGATCCGCGAGGTGGGCGCGCGGCTTGTGGTGTTCGATGCCCTAATGGAACTGTTGCCGGGCCGAGACGAGAATAGCGTCAAGGACGTTTTGCCCGGCCTCATGGCCCTGCGTGACGTGGCCACCGAGACAGGTGCGGCGCTGGTGGTGATCCACCATGCAAACAAATCGGGCGGGTACCGGGGGTCCAGTGCCCTAAAGGGGGCCGTCGACAACCTCCTGCTGATGACAAAACAAGGTGGCCTCGTGACCGTTGCCACCGAGAAGGCCCGCTTCACCGAGCCCTACACGTTTGGTGCGTCTATGCAATTTGGGCCAGGGACATTCAACCTCGCGCCGGCGGTTGCGCAATCTCCGACCACGACCATGAGTAGTGGCCAAACCTACGTGCTGCGCTATCTGGGCAAACACGGCGCGTCCACTACCACCGATATAGAGGCCCACGCTGACGTTTGCAGCGAACGCACCGCCAGGAATGCTATCTATTCGCTGACACGACAGGGGTACCTCGAGCGTGTTGACGGCGGCGGACCCGGTACCGTGGCCACCTACGACCTGACAGACCTAGGGACAGGTGCCTACAATGACCTGCCATGAACCTGTCCCGGGTACCTGTCCCACCTGTCCCTACCCTAGGGTGTAGGGACAGGGATGACAGGTTTGTACCTGTCCTAAGTTGTCCCTAGGGACAGGTTAGGGACAACTAGAGACAACTAAGGCGAGCAATGGAAAATCTACTTGACGAGGTGCAGCGAGACACGCGGCTAACCCGCGCGGCGGCAACCTACGGCGGCGAGTTTGCCGGCGCCTGTCCGTTCTGTGGTGGCACCGACCGCTTTCGGGTGTGGCCCGAGAAAGACGGTGGGCGCTGGTGGTGTCGTCAGTGCGACAAGAGCGGGGACCTCGTGGCCTACCTCGTGGAGGTGGGCCGTATGACGACGTCTGACGCCTACCGTGCGCGCCACGGTGACCAGGTGGCGACACGCGCCACGCCCACGAAGGCGCCCGCTGTGGCGGCTCCTGAACCGACCGACCCGCCCCCCGAGGCGTGGCAGGAACGCGCGTGGGCCTTCGTCGCTTGGGCGCAATCCCAGCTATGGGGCGATGCCGGCGCCGATGCCCTGGCCTATTTGCACGGGCGCGGGCTAACCGACGAAACAGTGAGGCACGCGGGCCTAGGCTACAACACGCGCGATTGGTACGAAGAGCGCACCCGCTGGGGGATGCCTGAGGGCAAGCGGATATGGCTACCCCGAGGTGTGGTCATACCGTGGTTCATCGGGCGCGATCTGTGGCGCGTCAACGTCAGGCGTTGGCCCGGTGAACACGACCCAAAGGTGATCGGGCCGGCGGGGTACACCCAGGGGCTCTATGAGGCGGACCGCGTGTCTGCCGATCGCCCGGCGATCCTAGTAGAGGGTGAGCTAGACGTGCTGAGCATACAGCAAGCGGCGCCCGACCTCGTGACGGCTGTCGCCACGGGCAGCACGGGACACGGGCGGCGGGCGCGCTGGGCGGCACGCCTGGCTGTGTCCCCGCTGGTGTTGGTGTCATTCGATGCCGGCGACGAAGCCGAGCCGGCGCGCGCGTGGTGGCTCGAGGCTCTACCGAATGGGCGCTACTGGCGCCCCTATTGGGGGGACGGAAACGACCTACTGCAGGCGGGCGCGCTGAGGGGCTGGATCGAGGCAGGGTTGCGGTGATTCTGTTGTGATCACGTGTTTACACTCAGATGTCGGTGTAAACACGAGTGGACAAGTTCACTGGATACGTATCCAGTGAACTCATATTCAACCAGGGAGGCTAAGGTGTCGGAGAGAGAGATGCTAGAGAAACAGATCGGCGAGTCGCAGCGGGCATTCGATCGGTATAGGAAAACCCTGGCGGTCCTCGCCAAACGCGACGACCTGAGCCCCAAGGCGCAGGCGCAGGTGCGCGAGGAGGCCCTGGGGCGCTATCGCGAGCAAATTGCGGCCGTGCAACAGGCGGCTCGCGACAGACTAGAGGCCGAGACCCGGGCTTATGAGGCGGCGCTAGCCGCCGCGGGCCCCCGGCGTTGGGCGGCCCTTCGGGAAACCCTCGGGGACCAGGTCGCGGCAATGGTGCTCCTGAGGCGCCTCGAGATGGCCAGTCTCGCTGAGGTTGCCGATCTCTACGGGTCCGCCGACGAATGGGCCCGGGCGATCATCGCCGGCGTCCTGCCGGGCAACTTGAACAACCTCGCCGAGACGCCCGCGGACGCTCTAGGAGCGGCTCAGCTCCTGGACGCGATCGCTGCAGACGACACGGCGGCGGCTGAGCTGGAGGCCCGCGGCCAGGAGATCCGGCGAGCCTCGCGACAGCTCGAGGAGCTCGACCCCATCGAGTATCACCGCGAGCTCGGTGATCGGATGGGCGTCGACTCCCTGAAGGCGGAGTTGCGCGTTGAGGAGCGGGACATGCCGCGGGGCGATGAATGGGGGTCGATCACGGCGGACATCAATGCAGTGGTGTGGAGCGATCACCCGGGCCCCACGCCCTGACCACCTGTTGGCAGTGGGGCGGCACCGTCGGGGTGCTGACTGGAAGTCTCCTTACAGGCAGTACCCCGACTGAACATCATGTCACTGAACAACGCGAGGTCACTGGATACGTATCCAGTGACCTCATTGCAACCAGGGGGGCGCGGCATGCTGAGTGAGCGACAGGCGGAGTGTTTGGGATTGGCTGCTCAGGGACTGACGTGGCGACAAATCGCGCTCGAGCTGGGCATCTCCCCCGGAACTGTGCGGGGCCACTTGTTGAGGGCCCGGGAGCGCCTGGGGGCTGAAAACACGACGCACGCGGTCGCCCTCGCGCTGGGCAGGGCCGCGATCCCCTTCCCCGATGAGCCCCAGGAGGCCAATGCCGCCCAGGGCTTCTAGGGGCCCCCAGGACGGCCCGTCGGGGCCTTTGGGTAGAAATGTATCTGTGGTCCCCGAAAATCGCTCCTAGGCCCCACTCCTTTGACGCTGACACTCTATGACACCCGGCAACACTGTGTAAACACTCCGCGGCGGTCCTAATACTCTAGGGTGTAGGTGTGCGTGGCCCTTTTGGGCAGCGCTATCTCGCCGGCATCATAGGCGGCGAGGAATTGAGTGATCACAAACGTGGCGAGGCTCGAGACCCCCACCCCCTCCTGGTCGGCGATCTCCCGAAACCGCTCGCGGATCTCGTCGGGGATCCGGAATGTCGTCGGCCTGCCGTAACGCTGCGAATACAGCTCCTCGTCGCGCCCCGTCGGCTTCGATCCGTCCGTGCGGCTGAAAAGAGCGTCAACCTCGCCCTTGTCGATGGTCGGTCGTTTAGCCATGTTCAATCACCTCCGCCAGCTCGCGATAGGCCTGGGCGCATGGGTTCGAGGGGTCATATTCCAGGATTGACCGGTGAGCGACGGCGCTCTCGGCAACTCGGACCGAGCGCCGGATTCGGACATCAAGCACCGGCAGGCCCTGCGCCGCCATAGCGTCGATCACCTCCTGAGCGTGCAGCAAGCGTGGGTCGTAGAATGTGACCAGGACGCCGGCGACGTCGAGGCGTGGGTTGAGCTCGCGCCGGATCTGACCCAGGGTGTCATAGAAGAGCGCGAGCCCTCGAAGCGCGAGGTATTCGGGGATGGTGGGGATCAGGACCCGATCTGCGGCTACCAAGCCATTGACCGTCAGGATGCCCAGCGAGGGCGGGCAGTCGATAAGGGCATAGTCGACGTCGACCTGAGACAACGCCCGCTTGAGCACGCCCTCCCTCCCCATCCTGGACACGAGCCCCAGCTCGGACATTGCCAGGGCGATATCCGAGGGGGCCAGGTAGAGCCCGTCGGCAACCTGGCGCACCGCATCCTGCAGGGCGAGCCGCCCAGGGGTCGCCCCGCCCAGAACCTGGGCGATGTTGTTTTTCTCGGCATCAATGCCACAGGCGGCGGTGAGGCTGGCCTGTGGATCGATGTCAACCAGGAGCACGCGCCGGCCACGCTCGGCGAGCGCCGCTCCCAACACCCACGCCGTGGTCGTCTTCCCCACGCCGCCCTTCTGGGTGGCGATCGCTATGGTTCGCATTCATCCTCCCCATCCTCTTGCAGAGCCGACCTCAGCATGACACGCGTTGCCACCCTGTCAACTGCTGTATACACACGCGTTTTGTGGGCTGGATCCTGCGGGATGGCCCGGGAATCATTTCACAGAAATGGAGGAATGAGAACCGTCGCCATGCGCTTGACAGGTTTACAGTTGTGTACTATAATGGGGTTATGGATGAACAGTCGACCTGGCAGCCCTTCACCGCCTCATCGTTGGCTCAGGCCGCGGGGGTGACGCGATCGTACATCGCGCGCCTCTGCCGGCTGGGGGAGCTGCGGTGCACGAAGGCGGGGAGTGTCTGGATCATCCAGCCTGAGGACGCCCTGCGCTGGTTGGACAGCCGGGAACCGGAACACTAACAAACTGAAACGATCGGCCCGAGCTGGTGCTGCTAACACCGGCCCGGGCCTGACCCCGCCGTGAGCTAGCACGGGAGGGCTCCCTGGATTATACCTCAGGAACGCTCGACCTGGCCACCTCGGCAGGTCGAGCGTTTTAGTTTGTGGCTATCACACAACAGGAGGTGGGTCATGGAGCTGGTGAGATTCGATTCATGTTATGAGGTCCATGTCGCATTGAGCGACCGAGATTGCCGGCTGATTGCCGATGCCCTCGAGATGCATGCGGAGGCAGTGTCCGGGCCTGAGACGCTGGGCACGCCGGATCAGTACCGGTTCGATTATTGCCTAGCCCTCGCCGGCGCCTTCGATGCTCTGGTCGACGCAGCTGAGCACCGCGAGCGCCTGATGCTCCTGGCCCAGGAGCACCCCCCCGAGCTTCCCGGGTGCCTGCCGACCGGCGAGCGACTGAGGAGAGCCGTCCGGGCCCTTCGCGAGGCGGTTGAGTCGGGCCGGTGGGGCCATTTCCCCGGGGCCATGTGATGGTCGAGTTACGCGGCGGCGCATTCATGTTGGGGATCCTCGGGCTAGCGCTGACGGTGGCCGTGATCGTGGCCATCTCGCCGCTGACCCGGGCCGCCGGCGAGCGCGTAACCGCGCGGGCGAGGATCGAGGAGGATCGCTGGGCGATCGAACGCGAGGAGCATCGCCGGCGCCAGGAGGGGCTCACGCAGGCCGTGATCGTGGCATCCAGTGTGACCCTGTTTGCGTTGGCAGGAACGGCAGTGATCACGGTGGTCCTCCTCCTTGTCTTTGCCGCCAGGCACGTGGTGGGTCGACGGGTGGTGCAGACCCTCCCGCCGATGCGCCCGGTGTTGATCGACCGGCGTGTCTACGACCCGCGAAGTGCCGCGATCGTCGCCCTCGACGTCGACTATGAGCCGAGTCTCGATCAGGCTCGAGCGTTAGCCGCGGCGCGGCCACGGCGAGAGGCGCCGGCGATCTGTGTGCAGCTGGTCCCGAGCAATGGTTCAGCGCGCCGGATCGCACAAGCCCAGATCGAGGCGCCGCGTGAGGATGCGCCATGAGACGGTATCGAACAGCGGCCGAGACGGCGGCTCAGCTCGAGGCCCAGCCCCAGCCGCGGCGACAGGGCCAGGAACAGACGCGCGCCCACGCCCTCAACTACACCCTCGGGGTGGGGGCCGTGGCCCTAGGGTTTTCCCTGGGGGGGTGGCTGAGCCTCTGGGTTGTCATGGGTGACCGGCTCCCGATCGCCACCCTTGCCCTTGTGCCGGCGCTGGCTCTCCTGGCCGGCGTTACCGCCGGCGGGCTCAAGCTCATGGAGTTCACCGAGGAACACCGTGACTGGCTGTATTCTATCGAGCAGGCGATCGGCCAGGACCTGGATGAGGACGGTGTGATTGGGGATCCGCCTCAGCCTGCAGGGAAACCCCCCGGCGGGGCTCTGATTCGCGGCGTCGACGGGGCGACGCATCGCATCAACACGGACCTGACCCGCGTCGAGCTCCTGGAGCTCAAACGCCACCTCCTGACCTCCGGTAGGTTCACCGTCCGCGCCGTCAACGGCCTCCTGGGCGATGACAGTCGCGCGTCGGCGCTTCGCGTCGAGTTGCACGGGCTGGGGATCCTCGAGGAGCCCAAACCCAAGGCGGCCACGGCGCTGACCGACGTCGGCAAGCGGGCGGTGATGCGATGGTGAGCCCCCAGGGCAGGCGGTACCTCAGAAAACCTAAGGTTGGGTGCTATTCCCTCCCCCATGGCGATCTCGAGGGCGTGCGGTCGAGCTGTGCACACACAGCACAGACACACAGAGGGTGGTTGGCGGGCGGGGTGGGGACACCCCCTCCTCCCGCTCTTATCCCGACACCTGGGGGCGCGTGGGATAGCACCCGCCCCCAGGGGCCAAAAGGAACGGCTTGTGAAAACAATCCTTTGCTATCGGCGTAAATCGCTGGTCCGGCAGGAGTCGGACCTCATCTCGCCCGCGCGTCAGAAACAGGCTGTCGAGGGCTCAATCGCCGCCCTGGGTGACGACCATCGATGCCAGTGGTTCGAGGACATCGATGGACACCGCTCGGGACGCACAGAGGAGGGCCGCCCTGGGTGGCTCGACCTCAAGCGGCAGCTTGGGCGGGCCGACGTCGCCGGCGTCGCCTGCTACTCGCTCTCACGCATCTACCGCAACGTGCGCGAGTTCCTGTGCTTCGTTGACG
>CAZYYC010000168.1:0-9490 GCA_964650935.1 uncultured Anaerolineales bacterium | reverse complement strand
ACACAGCGTAGGGCGGAGTGTTACTCCGCCGCCTCCCCCTTCAGGCCAACAGCCCAACCCACGCCCGCGCAGCCTACTGTCGGGCTGACAGCCCGACCTACGAATACACAGCGTAGGGCGGAGTGTTACTCCGCCGCCTCCCCCTTCAGGCCAACAGCCCGACCTACGGCAGATTCGACTCCGCGAAGTGACACGCCACCTGATGCTCGGGTCGCAGCTCGCGCATCACCGGCACCTCCTCCGCACACCGCGCCTGCCCCATCGGACACCGCGGATGGAACCGGCACCCGCTCGGCGGATTGATCGGATTCGGGATCTCGCCCTCCGGCATCGCCTCCGTGCGCCGCTCGTGCGGGTTCGGCACCGGCACCGCCGCCAGCAACGCCTGGCTGTAGGGATGCAACGGATACGTGTACAGCTCACGCAGCTCCGCCACCTCCGCCATCATCCCCAGGTACATAATCCCCACCCGGTCACAGATGTACTTCGCCGTCGCCAGGTCGTGCGTGATGAACAGATAGGTCAGGTTCATCTCGCGCTTCAGCTCGTTCATCAGATCGAGCAACAACGCCCGCACGCTCACGTCAGCCATCGCGATCGGCTCGTCCGCCAGCACCAGATCCGGCTCCGTCACCAGCGCCCGGGCGATCACCGCCCGCTGTCGCTGCCCGCCGCTCATCTGATGCGGGAACTTGTTGTAGAAGAAGTTGGCCGGCGCCAACCCCACCCGCTCCAGCATCGCCGTCACGGCGTCCCGCCGCGCGTCGGCGTCCATCTCCGGTGCGTGGATCTCCAACCCATACCCGATCGAGCGCCCCAACGACATCCGCGGATTCAGCGATGCCATCGGATCCTGGAAGATGACCTGCATCCGCCGCCGCAACCGGCGCAGCTCCTCCGAGCTCAACGACGCCAGATCCGTCCCATCGTAGATCACCTGCCCCGCCGTCGGTCGCTCCAGCCCCAGCGCTACGCGCCCGGTCGTCGTCTTCCCGCTGCCGCTCTCCCCCGCCAGTCCGAAGACCTCGCCCCGCCGGATCGCGAAGCTCACACCGTCCACGGCGCGCACGTGCTTCTGGTCCCGCCCCAGCAGCTGCCCCAGCAACCCCTGCTGCACCGGGAACCACTTCTTGATGTCTCGTAGCTCGAGGAGGACCTCGTTTGTCGCCTCGCTCATCACTCTCCCTCCCAGCCCTCAGGACGCGGCTCGTGCAGCCAGCAGTGGACCAGATGCCCACCTCGGCCCTTCGCCTCCAACAGCGCCGGCTCCAACTCGCTGCAGATCGGCATCGCCTGCGGACAGCGCGGGTGGAAGCGGCATCCCGACGGCGGGTGCGTCAGGTTCGGCGGCTCCCCGCCCATCTTGTACAGCTCCTCCCGCTCATCCAACTTGATGTTCGGCACCGACCGCAGCAGCCCATCGGTGTAGGGGTGCAGCGGCTCGTCGAAGACCTCCGTCACGTCGCCGATCTCCGCCATCTGCCCCGCGTACATCACACCGATCCGGTCCGCGATCTGCGCCACCAGCGCGATATTGTGCGTGATCATCAGGATCGTCAGGTTGTACTCGTCGCGCAAGCGCTTGAACTCGTCCAGCAGCTTCGCCTCCACGATCACGTCCAGCGACGTCGTCGCCTCATCCGCCACGATCAGATCCGCGTTGAGCACCAACCCCAGCCCCACCATCACCCGCTGCCGCATCCCGCCCGACAACTGGTGTGGGTAGTCCTTCAGCCGGTTCTCGCGGATCCCCAGACCCTCGATCAGCGCCCGCACTCGCTCCATCGCCGCCTGGACCGGTGTCTTGGGCTCGTGGACCTGGATGGCCTCCACCACGTGCTGATCGACGCGCTGCACCGGGTTCAGCGACGTCAGCGGATCCTGGAAGATCATACTCACCCGCCGTCCCCTGAAGTCGCGCATCTGATCGTCGTCGTAGGCCATGATGTCCTCGCCGTCGAAGACGATCTGCCCTCCGCTGATCTCACCCGGCGGCGCGATCATGCGCATCAGCGCTTTCCCCAACGTGCTCTTGCCGCAACCGCTCTCGCCCACCAGCCCCAGGATCTCGCCCTTGTAGAGGTCGAACGAGACCCCGTCGATGGCGCTCAGCGATCCCAGCCGCGTGTGGTAGGTCACCGAAAGGTCGCGCACCTGCACCAGGAGTTCCTTCTCACCCACCGTCGTCATCGCCATGCTAGACCTCCGTAAGACGTGGGTTGAGGATCTCCGACAAGCTCTCACCCAGCATGCTGAACGCAAAGGTCACCAACGTCACCATCCCGCCCGGGAACGTGATCAACCACCACGCCCGCCGCAGGTAGTCCTGCCCCCGCGCCAGGTCGATCCCCCAGTCCGGCGTATCCGGCGGGATGCCGAAGCCCAGGAAGCTCAAGCCCGCCTCGGTCAGGATCGCGTCGGCGACGTTCACCGAGAAGATGATCACCACCGAGGGGATCACGTTCGGGAAGATGAAATCACGGATGATGCGGAAGGACGAGGCCCCCAGGCTGCGCGCCGCATCCACGTAGAGCTCCTCCTTCACCGACAGCGTCTGCCCGCGCACGATCCGGTAGTAGGTCGGCACGTAGAGCACCGCGATCGCCACGATGATGTTCCCGATCCCCGCGCCCAACACCGCCGCGATGGCGATCGCCAGGATCAGGCCCGGGAACGAGTAGAGGCTGTCCATCAGCAGCGTCATGACCCGGTCGAGCGGCCCGCCCACATAGCCCGCGATCAGGCCCAGCGGCACGCCCAGCACCAACGCCGTCACCGCCGAGCCCAGCCCCACGATCAGGGCGATCCGCGTTCCCCAGATGATGCGGCTCAACACGTCCTGCCCGATCTGGTTCGTGCCCATCACGAAGCCGCGCTCGGCGGCCTCGCGCAGCGAGGTCGCGATCTCCAGCTCGGGGAACGCCCCCAGCTCGGCCTCCAGGTTGTCCGGCGCCGCCACCACCGCATCGACCTCACCCGCCGTCAGCGCCGCCAGCGCCTCACCCAGCGTCTCGTACCGCGTCGGTCGCGGCTGGTACCGCACGCCCTCCGACGCCGCGTTCAGCTCGTCGAGCGCCTCGCGCAACGCCTGCGCCGCCGCCGTACCCAGCACATACCCGATCCGCTGGTCGCGGCTCGCCACCTGGCTCAGCTCCGTCACGCCCGCCGCCGTGGGCGCCGCCAACATATACTCCGACGCCGACTCGCCCGGCGCCAACAGCGACGGCCCCACCTCGGCCCGCGGGTCGTGCGGGGCATAGAAGCCCGGGAAGACGCCCAGACTGATGATGAAGAGCAACAGCACGGCGCTCAATGCCACGAACCACCAATCGGCCCCATACCACTTGCGCGCCAGGAAGATCCGCCGCACCAGGCCCACCCGGTCCAACTCCAACTGCCAATCCGGCACCTCCACGTCCGCCGCCTTGGGGCCGCGCACCGTCGTCTCTATCTCTCGTGTCATCTCGTCCCCCTAGTAGCGGATGCGCGGATCGATGAAGGCGTACAGGATGTCCACCACCACGCTGATCGCCCCGACGAAGAGCGCGAAGAGCGCGATCACCGACTGGACTGCCGTGTAGTCCCGCAGCTCGATGCGCGCCACCAGATAGCGCCCCATCCCCGGCCACGAGAAAGTCGTCTCGGTCAACACCGCCCCCGCCAACAGCAGCGCAAACTGCAGCCCGATCAACGTCAGGATCGGGATGAAGGTGTTGCGCAGCGCATGGCGGAAGACGAGCCGCTTCTCGGGCAGCCCCCGAGCACGCCCCGCTGTGATGAAATCGGTCTGCAGCACCTCGATCATGTTCACCCGCGTCATGCGGATGAAGGGCCCCGTCAGGATCAGACCCAACGTTACCGACGGCATGATCAGATGCTGGAGCAGTGACGTCAGCGCCGGCCAATTCCCCTGGATGATCGCGTCCAGGATGTAGAAGTTCGTGATCGGCGTGAAGTCGCGCAGCAGCACGGCATGCATCCGCCCTGCCAGCGGCAAGATCGGCAGACGCACCGCGAAGATGATCTGGAAGAGCAGCCCCATGAAGAAGACCGGGATCGCGTAGACGATGATGCTGAAGACCCGGATCCCGTAGTCCACCGGTTTGCCCCGGTTCTTCGCCGCATAGGCGCCGCTGAAGATACCCAGCAGCACCGTGATCGCCATCGCCGGCACCGTCAGCTCGATCGTCGCCGGCAGTCGCTCCGCCAGCTCATCACGAATCGGGCGCTCGCCCTGCGTCAGCGCGTTCCCGAAGTCGAGCCGCACCATCCGCCACAGGAACTCGAAGTACTGCACCAACAGCGGACGATCCAGCCCCAGCCGCGCGCGGATGATCTCCGCCTGCGCCTCACTCACCTTGGGACCCAACTGCGAGCGGATCGGATCGCCCGGCAAGATGCGCATCACAAAAAAGACCATGGTCACCAGGATCAGGACCATCGGGATGGTCAGCAGGATCCTCGCGAGGATAAAGTTACGAAAGGAAACGGACATAGAAGACCTCCCCCTCTCCTCCAGCAACCTTGGGAAACCGGCGGCGCCGATCTCCCAAGGTTGTCGTACATCACCCGGGACGAGAGGTCGCCCCCCCGCCCCGGGTACACAGCCGCTATGGCAGCTCGACTTACTCGCCGCCCACCATGTAGTTCATGTTGAAGACCAGGTAGCGCAGTGCGGGCGCATCCACCTGATCTACCGTCAGACCGTCAACATCCTGCAGTCGGATCGCCTCGACAGGGCCCAGCGTCCGCCAAGCCACATCGACCTGACCCGTCTCCACGGCGTTGCTCATCGTCGTCGGATCGGCGAAGTAGCGGATGATCACGTTCGGGATGATCGCCGCGTCATCGCCCACATACGCCGGGTTCGCCTCGAGCACCATCTGCTCCGAGGGCGTGTAGCTTACCACGCGATAGGGGCCGGTGCCGTCGACGAAGTCCGGATAGGCCACGATCTCGTCGGTCGGGAAGATGTCGGGATGCGTCGCCACCATGGGGGCCGTCGCCGACAGCGCCTCGAAGAAGCCGTAGGAGTCGTGCAGGGTGAAGACCACCGTGCGCTCGTCCGCCGCCGTCACATCCGCCACGTAGACGCGGATCAGGCCCGCGACCTGGCCGCCCAGCTCGAACCGCTGCCACATCCGCTCGTAGTCCGCGGCGGTCACAGGCGTGCCGTCCGCGAAGACCAGGTCGTCGCGCAGCGTGTAGGTGTAGGTCAAGCCATCCTCGCTCACCTCGGGGAAGTCCACCGCCGCAGCAGGCACCAGCTCCGACGTGCCGGGCACATACTTCAGCAGCGGCAGGCCCGTGTTCTTGATGATCTCCCAGTCGTGGGTCGCGTAGGCGTCCTGCGCGTCCAGGCTGTTGACCTCATCGGTCGTCCCGATGATGATCGTGTCGGTCGTGCCGGCAGCCGGGGCCGCGTCAGGCCCGAAGCTCAGCACGTTGTAGTTGAACTCGAAGGGGGCACCGATCGTGACACCCTCGACGCCGTCACGGTAGGTGACGAACTCGGGCTCCCAGAACAGCGGCAGCGTCGGCACCTGCTCCGCATAGTACTCGCCGAGCTCCAGGTACAGCGCCGCGCGCTCCTCGTCATCCGACGAGGCCGCCGCACGCTGCAGCAGATCGTCCATCCGCTCGTCGCAGTAGTTCACGCCGTTGTCGGGCGACTGCAGACACGACGCGAAGGGCGTCAGCCAGTTGTCGGGATCGGCGAAGTCGGGGAACCAGCCCAGGATGAAGACCGGGTAGGCCTCACCCTCGACGAAGCTGTTCACGTACTCAGCCCAGTTCTGGCTGCGCAGCGTGACCTGCATCAGACCGGTCTCCTCGAGCTGCTCCTTCATCACCTGCATCACGTCCGCCGTCGTCGTGCCGTAGTGCTCGGGCGGATACCACAGGTCGAATGCGAAGGGCGCGTCGGCGGTGTAACCCAGATCCGTCAACAACTCGATCGCCATATCCAGATCGCGCGTGCCGTACTTATCCAGGAACGGCTCCGTCGCGTAGGGGTACCCCTCGGGCACCATGTGATAGGCCGGGGTATTGCGGCCCTCGAAGACACGGTCGACCAACACCTCACGGTCGATCGCCGCCGCGAACGCCTGCTTCAGCTCCGGCGTCCACAACGGACCCGCCGCCGACGGCGCCTCAGGCTCCTCGGTCTCCACGGGTGCTTCGGGCTCCTCGGTCTCCGCGGGCGCCTCGGGCTCCTCAGGCTCCTCGGTCTCGACCGGGGCCGCGGGCTCCTCCGTCACCTCGACGGTCGGGGCCACGGTGGGGGTCGGCGTACCGCAGCCGCCCAACACCAGGGCCACCAGCACCAGCGAGGCCAACAAACTGTAGACTAGTTTTCGGGACATTGTGATTCTCCTTCTTGTTTTGGCCGGATATCGTTCTCAGATGGGGCCGTAGCCCCGCGTGCTCTCGTGCATCTCTCCTCGATAGACCACCTCCTTAGCTGACCGGGAGGCCCCATGCAGACCGCGCAACCCATGGGACGTCAGGTTGCGCGGTGAGGTGCTGATTCATCGTGCGGCCTTCCCGCTTGGCTAGGGTCTAGTATACCGCACTTTCGCAAAAAGGCACAACGGAAGGCATGAAAAGCTCAAACTAGCCTACCGAACAGCCCCCCACCTGGCCACTTGACCAGGTCATCCGGAGGCGGTCGGATCAGCCGCCGGCGCTACGACGCGTCGTCGCCCACCATCGCCTGCAGCGCCGCCTGCGCCTCGCCCACCAGCTGCGGCTTGAGCGGATTCCGTCGCAGCCACCGCTTCAGCTCCGCAGCCCGCAGCGCCGTCACCGGCACCGTCTCCTCATCCACCCGCAGCTCCAGCCCCGGCGCCGTGAAGAGCACCACCGACCGCACCGGCACCTCGACCCCCGCCGGCAGCGCCTTCGCCAGGTGCTTCTCGACGTCCTCCCGCTCGATCTGCGCCAACTTCTCCGGACGCCCCAGCGACTCCTGGCCCGCAAACCGTCGCAGGAAGCCCATCTTCTGCTTCTGCCGCCAGCGTCCCTCTTCATAGGTGATCGACCCGCTCTGCGAGCGCACCGAGATCACCGTCAATCCGCCCGGCTCCACCAGCACAAAAGGCGCGCGCAGCCGGTACATCAGCAGCGTGTACTCGTTGCTCATCCCCTTGAGGGCCTCGGGCACCCGCTTGTGATGCGCATTCGGGCCCACGTAGCGCTCACCCAGGTAGCTCCCCATCAACGAGATCAGGAAACCCACCCAGACCAGCGCCATCGTCCCCCAGATCCACTCCGGCTTGAGGAAAATCAACACCGTCGACCCCGCCAGGAAGATCAGGCCCACAAACGGCGCCCGCTCGCCGATCTTCTTCCGCTGACTGATGTGCTTCTCATTCGCCACGATCTGCATACCGACCTCCACTCACCTCGACCCACGTCCCACCACAGGATACCGGCCTACATCCCCGCCGCAATCGTCTCTACCACGTCCCCCGCCACCGCCTCGCGCGCCCGCAGGATCGCGTGCTTCACCGCCTTCGCGTTCGACCGGCCATGGCCCACAATCACCACCCCGTTCACGCCCAACAGCAGCCCGCCCCCCACCTCGGCGTAGTCCAGCCGCCGCATCACCTTCCTCAGCCCCGGAACCACCAGCGCCAGCCCCGGCAGCGCCAGGATCAGCCCCGGCACCATCAACGCCAGGCCCACCTTCGAACGCACCGGACCCAGCACGTCGCGCTTGATCATCGCCTTGAGGAACGACGCCACCGCCTCCGCCGTCTTGATGTGGATGTTCCCCGTGAACCCATCGGTCACCACCACATCCGCCGCGCCCTTCACCGCCTCCTTGGGCTCGACGTTGCCCACGAAGTTGAGCTCGCTCGCCTTGAACTGCCCGAACGCCTCGCGCAGCACCAGCGTCCCCTTCTCCTCCTCCTCGCCGTTCGCCAGCAACCCCACCCGCGGCGACGCGATCCCCAGCACCCGCTCGGCATAGATCGCCCCCATCCGCGCCGACTGCAGCAGGATCTCCGGCGTCGGGTCCGCGTTCGCCCCCATGTCCAGGAAGAGCATCGGCTGGAACGCGATCGGGTAGACCGTGCACAGCGCCGGGCGCCGGATCCCCCGGATGCGCCGCAGGTCGAAGATCGCCGACGCCAGACAGGCGATCGTGTTGCCCGCCGACACAAAGGCATCCGCCTCCCCGTCGCGCACCATCCGCATGCCCACGCGGATCGACGAGTCCTCCTTCCGGCGCACCTCCTCCGAGTGGTCCGCCATCGTCAGCACCTCCGGCGCGTGCACCACCCGGATATGCAGCCCCTCCGTCTGGTGCTTCGCCAGCTCGGCCTGCGTCGCCTCCTCGGGTCCCACCAGGATGATCTCATCGCCCCAGGCCCGCGCCGCCAGCACCGCCCCCTCGACATCCGGCCCCGGACAATTGTCCGATCCCCAAGCGTCAACCACAATCCGCATCCCCCCCTCCCATCACCCAATCAACCCACACGCAAATCGCCCCGATCCGTTCCCAGTTACCCAACCGACAACGCCCCGAGGCTGCTCGGGCAACAACCGACAACCGACAACTGACAACTGACAACCGACAACTATCCTCCTACCACCCGCAGCACAAACAGCCCCACGTGGAACGCCGCGTGCGACACCATCGCCACCTCCAGACTGTGCCGCCAATACAGCCACCCGAAGACCAGCCCCCCCAGCGCGTTCAACAGCACCGTCCTGAAGATCATCAGCGGCGTCGGCTCCACGATCGACGCCAACGCCGGCAGATGCCCCAGCCCGAAGAGCAGCGCCGCCAACACAATCGCCGTCCAGGCCAGCGCCGGGCTGGGCCGACCCTCCCCCCGCTGGGCCACCCGCCAGCCGACCCACATCAACAGCGTCATAAAGCCCCACCGCAGCAGCAGCTCCTCCACGATGCCCCCATAGAGCACCCCCACCACCAGCGCGACGACCGGGCTCTCCCCCGTGGGCGCCGTGATCTCCCCCTCCACATCGGCAAACGGGTTCATCACCGCATCCAGCCCCACCGTCACCCCCAGGAAGACGAGCCCCGCGACGATCGCCGTCACCATATACGGCTTCATCTGCGGCCAAATCGCCCCGCCGCCCCGCACCCGCTCCGCCACCAGCGACCGCAGCCCCACCCGGTGCGCCAGAAAGGTCCCCACCGTCACCGCCACCGCCAGCAGGATCGCCGGGTTCAGCAGCGAACTCACCACCAACAGCGCCTCCGGCACCTCCGCATACGCCTCCGGCAGCGTGTCCAACTGCCCCAGGATCGTCGGGATCAACGACAACACCCCCACCATCCCCAACCCAAAAAGCGCCAACGCCGCGCGCCCCTTCCGCCCCCCGCCGCCAATCGCCTCACCCATCCCCATCCTCCCCATCCCCTACCGGTAACTGGAAACTGGAAACTCGCACGACCGACTGCAGACTGTAGACTGTAGACTGCAGACTGCAGACTGCAGACTGTAGACTGTAG
>CAZYYC010000167.1:1267-9565 GCA_964650935.1 uncultured Anaerolineales bacterium | reverse complement strand
CGCTACGCGGGCCTCACCTGTCTCGATCCTGCCGAGATCGACCTGCCGGCGGCGCGGGGGCGGGCCTCATGTGTCGCGGTCTTCGACACCGTGGGCACGCCCGAGACCACCGCGACGGGGCTCGCGTTGCTCGCTGAGGCGGGCACCTACGTCAACCTGGCGGTGCACGACACGGCGATAACGCTCAATGCGATGGATCTGGGCTCCGAGCGGCGGATGACGACGTCGTCCAACGCGCGCTATTGCGATGAGCGCGCGGCTCACGAGCTGATCGCCTCGGGCGCCGTCGATATGGCGAGCATGATCACGCACCGCTTCCCGCTCGACGCCTTTTCCGACGCCTACTCGCTCCTGCTCGCCGAGCCGAAGCGGGCCTACAAAGTCGTCTTTACGTTCCAACCGACAACTGATAACTGACAACCGTTAACCCACCTCATCCCCAAGGAGGCCGCCCCATGATCCGTATCTCCGTCTGGCACCGTGACCTCTCCGAGAGTTACCTGCGCATGATCACACAGTTGGGCGCCGACGCGCTCGATTTCGGCGACGGCGCGGCCTTCCCCGGCGTCCGGGAGCAGGGCTACCCGGACCTCGACGGCGTGCTCAAGGTGAAGCGCGCGCTGCGGGCCTGGGGGTTGGAGATCAACCGCGTGACCCTGCCCGACATCTCCGAGGCCTTCATGACCGGGCAGAGCGACGACGAGGCCGAGATCGACCACGCCTGCCGGGCACTGCAGGTCTTTGGGGAGGCCGGCGTGCCGATCGCGCGCCAGCGCCTCGGCGGCGACGCGATGCCCCACCGTACGAGGACCTACCCTGCGGTCCATCGGGGAGGCTATCGTGCGCGGGGCGAGATGGCGCACTGGGCATCACCGACGCTGCGCACGCAGGCGACGGTGGACGCCTGGTGGGGGCGCTTCTGCCGGGTGTTCGAGCGGCTGGTGCCTGTGGCGGAGGAGGCGGGTGTGAAGCTGGCGGTCCATCCCTCCGACACGCCTTACGCCGGGACGGCGTTCGACAGTCTGGGCTTCCACCGGGTGATCGACGCCTTCCCCAGCCGCGCCGTGGGCTATCTCTACTGCATCGGCACGCGGGCCGAGGCCGGGGGATCGTCGCTGGTGCTCGATGAGATCAACCACTACGGGCGCAAGGGGCGTATCTTCACCGCTCACTTCCGCAACGTGCGGGGCAGCCTGGCGACCGCGGGCGGTTTTGAGGAGGTGCTGCTCGACGACGGCGACATGAACATGGCCACGATCCTGGGGGCGTTGCAGCGGGTCGGCTTCGACGGCTGCGTCAACCCCGACCACATCCCCGCGCTGGAGGGCGATTACGCCCACGTGAGCCTGGGGCTGGCCTACTCCGTGGGATACATCAAGGCCCTGTTGGCGGCGCTGGCGGCTTAGCCGCCGGGCTCGAGAGCATGCAGGAGCCGGGCGAGCTCGGCGTTGAGGTCGCGGTCGGCCTCATAGTGGGTCCCGTCGATGGTGGCGGAGCTCCCTGCCAGCGTGATCCTGCAGGCCCGCACGTCCTCCGTGAAGAGGTCAACATAGCGCCGATAGCCGGCACGCGGTGCCTGATCTGAGCGCCGCGTGAAGGTCGCGGACGCGAGCAGATCGATCACCTCATCGATCGTCCCCGGATCCGCACTCGTGTGGGCCTCGCCTGTGGTGCCGTCGCGCACCAGCAGGCTCGTGATGGAGGCGGTCTCCAGGTCGCAGAGCGAGGCTAGGGGCTTGGGCTCGCCGCCTCGCCCCTGGAGCCGGATCACGGCCAAGATCACGACCAGGGCTACACATGAGGATACTGCGATCCGTGTTGAGCGTGTCATAGCACCTCCGTTGTTGGTCATCTATGGGTCGTCAGCCTGCTCTAGGGACGTCAGCAGGGCGCGATAGGTTCCCTGCTCGGCGTGTCGGGGGCCGAGGCGCTCGCTGCGCGGCACGGGGCTCACGGAGCTTCCCGGAAGGGAATACCCGAGCTGGGCATCGCTTGCCTGCGGCGCGTCCCTCGCTATGATAGGGGGCGGCCCCCAGTGGCTTTGTCGCCTTGGTCAACGTAGACGTGAGGAGAACCTAGATGTCCCTTGATACAACACCCTTGTTTCAACCCCTGGAGATCCGTGGTCGGTTGCTGCGCAACCGCGTGGTGCTGCCCCCGATGGTGGCCCAGCGCGACCTGAAGGGTCCCGAAGGCATCGACTGGTATGCCCGTCGCGCCCAGGGCGTGGGCCTGGTCATCGTCGAGTCGACCGATATCGGTCGTTTTCGCGACGAGCTGACGGTGGAGGCGCTGCGACCCCTGGTCGACGCCGTCCACGCTACAGGCGCCCTGATCGCCATCCAACTGTTCCCGACGGTGCGGGTCGTGCCGACCAGCCCGGCAGAGCTCTCAGGGGAGGATATCGCGGCGATCCTTGCTACCTACCGGTTGGCTGCCGAGACCTGCCTGCGCGCCGGCTTCGACGGCGTCGAGCCCCATGGCGCCCACGGCTACGTGCTCAACCAGTTCTTCTCGCCCGAGCAGAACACGCGCACCGACGCCTATGGGGGCGATCTGACCGCGCGGATGCGGATGGCGCTCGAGGTGGTCGACGCGATCAAGAGCACGGTCGGTGACGAGATGCTGCTCCTCTACCGCCACACGCCGGTCGGGCGTGGCTACGGCATCGAGGAGAGCCTCGTGTTGGCCGAAGCCCTGGTCGCCGCCGGGGTCGACGTGCTGGACCTCTCGCCCTCGAGCATTGAGGCGCCTGGTGACCGGGCTGCGCCGTTCAAAGCGCTTGGTGTGCCCGTGATCGCCGTGAACCTGCTCGATGAGGTCGAGCGGGCGTTGGAGGTGCTCAACGAGGGACGTGCCGATCTGGTGGCGGTGGGTCGCGGCATGATCGCGGACCCCGGGTGGCCCCTCAAGGTCGCCGAAGGTCGCTTCGACGAGATCGTGCGCTGCATCCGCTGCGACGGCTGCCACGCCGACCTGCGGCGGGGCGATGCCGTCGGGTGCACGCAGTGGTAACGAGTAACGACTCAATGACGAGTGACGAGTGACGGGTGATCCGGAAAGCGCAGCCGACGGGCCGCTCGGCTCCGGGTCACTCGTCACTCGTCACTCGTTACTCGTTATCCTCAGCTCCTCCCAGATCTCGTCAGGGATCGGCGCTTGCAGCGCCTGCACGTCGGCTGCGATCTGCTCAGGCGTCGCGGCACCCATCAGGGTGGCGGCGATGCGGCGCTCGCGCGCGATGAACTGCAGGTTGAGCGCCAGCAGATCCACCCCGGCTCCCTGTGCGATGTGCCACGCAGCCTCGGCCCGCGCCACATCGGCCCGTCTCGCGGGCGAGCTAAGCGCCGGCGATGCCGCCGCGACCTCGGTGGGGCTGCGCCTCCCCAGCAGCAGGCCGTGGAGGAGGCTGGTGGCGTTGAGCACGGCGACGCCACGCGCGGCAGCCGGCACCAGGACACCCTCCTCGGCGGTTCGGTTGGCCAGGTTGAAGTCGCAGTGGGTCAGGCAGACGTCACACGCGCCGGTGGCGATGAGGCGCCGGTGGAACGCGTGATCTCGCACGCCCAGCCCGATGGCTCGCACGAGGCCCTGCGCGCGCATCGCCTTGAGGGCCTCCCAGGCGCCACCGGGCGCCAAGACCGGCGCGAGGTCATCGGGATCGTGGACCAGGGCCACGTCGAGATAGTCGGTCTGCAGTAGCTCAAGGCTGGTCTCGATGCTCTGCCAGGTCGCCGCGGCGCTGTAGTTGTGGGGGCCGCGGTTGTGCCGGTCGCGCGTGCCGGTCTTGGTGGAGAGGACGATGTCCGCCCGGCGTCCACCGTCGTGCAGCCATTGCTGCAGCGCCTTGCCGACGATGATCTCGCTGCGACTGTCGCCCATATAGCCGGCGGAGGTGTCGATCAGGTTGATGCCGAGCTCGAGCGCGCGGAGCACCGTCGTGATCCCGAGGTCCTCGTCGACGGAGGTCTCTCCGTCGCGGTGTGTGACGCCGAGGTAGGCGCCGCCGAGTCCGATCGGGGTGACGGACGCACCGGTGCGTCCGAGGGGGCGTTGCGGAAGATGGGGTGTGGTCATACCTAGTGGCCTCTTCTTGGTCAATGTGGTGGTACAGCGCGATGGTAATGCCGCCGTCCGGAAAGTCAACGCCGGCGTTGACAGCCGCCACGCGAACTCTATACTGCGGATCGTGAGGAGCTACCTTGACGGTGCATAGTGCGAGCCCGCCGGCCCTGGGCAGTGGGCTGGGCGCCTATCGGCAGAGCCTGCGGGGCGTCAGCCGCAACTGCTGGCTCGTCTTTCTGGCGGGCTCGCTTGCCGGGCTGGCCCAGGGCGTCTTTGCCGTGGACTTCAACCTCTACATCCTCGAGCTGGGGATCACGCCGGACACCCTGGGGGGCATCCTGAGCGCTGCGCCCTTTGCGCAGGCGCTGGCCTCGATCCCGATCAGCCTGCTCTCCGAGATGCTCGGCTTCAAGGCGGCCTTTGTGCTCATCTTCGGCATCTCGGGACTGGCCAAAGTGGGTCAGCTCGTCACGACCTCGGTGCCGCTGATCGCCGCAGCCTCGTTTGTCGACGGGTTGGCGATGGCCGGCGGCTTCGTGGTCCGGCTGCCCTTCCTGGCGGCGAACACCGAACCGAAGGCGCAGACCCAGGTCTACTCGATCAACAGCATGCTCTTCAGCGTCTCGATGTCGCTGGGCTCACTACTGGCGAGCCACATCCCCAACCTACTGGAGGGCGTGACGGGCGACCTCGCGGGAGCCTATCGTGCCACGCTCCTTGGGGCGGCGGCACTGACGCTCCTGGCGGTCGTACCTATCTTCGCGCTGCGCCCCACGCCGCCGACGGGGCTCAGGCCATTGGCCCTGCGTGACTATCTGTGGCGTGTGGACCGTTTCGTGATCTACCAGGCGGCGATCACGCTTTTCGTAGGCCTGAGCATCGGCGCGATCGGGCCCTTCATGAACCTGATCTTCCTCTACCACCTGGGTGCGACGCGCGAGTTCTACGGCGCCGTCTCGGCGCTGGCGCTGATCCCTGCTGTGGTGGGCGCCGCGGCGGTGCCGGCGCTGGCGACCCGAGCCGGTAGCATCGTGCGGAAGGTGACCTGGCTTCGGCTTGCCGTACCGCTCTGCCTGATCGCGATGGCGGTCACGTCGAACCCTTGGGTGGGCACGGTGGGCTTCTGGGGACAGAACACGCTCGTCTTTATGGCGGCGCCGCTCGCCTTCGCCTTCGCGATGGAGATTGCCCGCGACACGCGCCCCGTGCTCTCAGCCTGGCTCAACGTCACCTTCTGGATCGGCAGTGCGGTGGTGGCGCCGCTGACCGGGCTGCTTATCGCGGAGGATCGCTACGCGGCTACCCTTGTGCTGGCTGCCGTCTTCAGCGTAGGGGCGGCCCTGCTGAACGAGGTCTGGCTGGCGCCGATCGAGCGTGCCACCCGGGAAAGGAGTTAGCTGTGCCTGCGTATCCCAACATCATCGTTATCATGTCCGACCAGATGAAGGCGACGGCGGGCCATCTCTACGGCAACCCCTTCTGCGAGACGCCTTCGCTGGCGCGCTTGGCCGCAGAGGGGGTGCTCTATGAGCATGCCTTCACCCCGCATCCGCTCTGTGTGCCGGCCCGAGTGGCGCTGTGGACCTCCCAGTATCCCCACAGCACGGGCGCGCGCCGCAACGAAACGCTGATGCCCGACGGGGCCGTGCACGCCTTTCGGCTGTGGCGCGAGGCAGGCTATCACACCGGTCTCATCGGCAAGAACCACTGCTTTGAGACGCCCGCCGATTTGGACGGCTTCGACGTCTGGTGCGAGGTGGGGCACGGGGGCCTTCCGGGCAACGCAGAGGCCAAGGGGCTGCCCTGGTGGCGCCCAATCGAGGGCATCCGTGCTGCTCTTGAGGAGCGGCGGACGATGCCCCAGCAGAGCCCCCGCTTCAGCTATGCCGTGTCCGATGCACCGTTGGAGGACCAGCTCTCGGGCCTGCTGGCAGGCCAGGCCGTGCGGTATCTGGAGGCGTTCGGGGATCGGCCTTTCGCGCTCTGGCTCTCGTTCCCCGACCCGCACGAGCCCTGGGTTGCCCCGGCGTCGTACGCCGCGCAGTTCCCGCCCGAAGCCATCGAGCTGCCCCCCTGGCGAGAGGGCGAGTTCGCCGGCCCGGAGGTGCCTGAGCGCAACCGCGTGCTCTACGAGATCCTGGGGATGGAGGAGGACGCGCTCGAGGACATCTACGGCGTCATGGCCTGCACCTACGGGATGGTGCGCTTCGTGGATGACGGCGTGGGACAGATCCTGGATGCGTTGGAGCGGCTGGGGCTGCGCGAGAACACCATCGTGGTCTTCTGTGCCGACCACGGTGACTTCATGGGCGAGCACCGGATGACGTGCAAGGGCGGCGTCTTCTACGATTGCCTGACGCGTGTGCCGATGATCGTGTCGTGGCCCGGGCAGATGGCTGCAGGGCTGCGTGATGACAGCATGGTCAGCCTCATCGACCTGGTGCCGACGCTGCTGCACCTCCAGGGCCTGCCGGTGCCGCGATCGATGCACGGTCAGGGCTTGCCCGGGATCACGGACACGGCGCCACGCGACGAGGTCTTCGCGGAGTACGGCGCGGGTGGACCACCCTTCACGATGGCGGACTTGGAGGCCCTGCCCCGGCCCTACGGGCGGCGGGCCCTGATAGCGTCGCTGCGCCGGCGCGAGGCCGAGGGGCGGCGCAAGATGGTCCGCACCCGCGCATGGAAGTATGTGCACGACCCGCTGGGCGACCTGGACGAGCTCTACGATCTGATCAACGACCCGTGGGAGCTGACCAACGTCGCCGGCGACCCCGCCCGTGCCGGTGTCATCGCGGAGATGCAGCGCCGGCTGGCGGACTGGTCGATCCGCACGGAGGATGCGCGGCCTGTCCCACTACCGTAGATGCGCCGGCTCGTCGCAGCGCCGGGCGGGCCGTTGCACGCGTTACCAGGCTAGGAGGGAGCGACGATGAAAGTCACGTTGATTGGCGCGGGGAGCTTTGTCTTTGGCGGCACGGTGTTGGTCGATGCCCTGGCGCGGCTGCGCATGGAGGGCGAGTTGGCCCTGGTCGACCTGAACCGGGAGGCCGCTGAGGCGATGTCCGGGGTCGGGCGCCGGATGGCTCGGGAGTTCGGCGCGCCCTGCGACGTCTGGGCCACCTCTGACCGCCTTGAGGCGCTGCCGGGCTCGGACTTCGTCATCCTCTCAGCCGCGCCACAGGGCGCGCGCCGTTGGTGGATGGACCACAGGATTCTGGCCGAGGCCGGGATGCCCGAGCAGGCCCGTGAGTGTGGGGGTCTGGGCGGCCTGAGCTACACGCTGCGCACGGTCTCACTGGCGCTGGATGTCGCCGCGGACATGGCGAGCCTCTGC
This sequence comes from uncultured Anaerolineales bacterium, assembly GCA_964650935.1. Lineage (GTDB taxonomy): Bacteria > Chloroflexota > Anaerolineae > B4-G1 > SLSP01 > PWVB01. The sequence continues at coordinate 2,163 of CAZYYC010000167.1, read as the reverse complement.
CCCGGTGCGACGCTGCTCGATGTGACCAACCCGATGCCCAGAGTGGTCACGGCGGTGCACCGCTTCACGGATGTCCCCGTCTACGGCTTCTGCAACATGGCCTTCGGGGCCGCCGAGGGCTATGCGTGGCCGGCGGGCCTGGTGGGACGTCCCATGGATCGGATCGAGGTCGTCACAGCGGGTCTGAACCACTTTGCCTGGCTCATCAGTATTCACGACAAGGAGAGCGGCGAGGAGCTCATGCCGCTGGTCAGGGAGGCCATCAACAGCGGCGAGAGCCACGACATGGCGATCCTGCGGCGCTGGCTGGCCCGCTACGGCGCCGTGCCGGTCACCGGGGTAGGGCACACGGCGGAGTTCCTGCCGACGGAGCCCGACATCGCCTACAGCGCCGCGCCACCCTTTCACGGCGATGAGGCCGAGCGGCGTCGGGCGATGGCGCGGCTGCAGGCCGCGGGCGCCGGCGAGCTCGACTGGCGGGAGGCGCTCGACCACGGCAGCTGGGAGCACCCGGTCGAGGTGGCGGTCGCGCTGGCGCGGGGCGACGCTGTCGACGTGCCGATCATCAACCTTCCCAACCGCGGCAACCTGACCGACCTGCCGGACGGTCGGATCGTCGAGGTACCCGCGCGGATTTCAGGAGGCGAGCTGACCGGCGTCACGGTAGGCGCGCTGCCCGGCGACACCGCCGCGATCTGTCGTGCGGTCTCCGACGTGCACGAACTCGTCGCGCAGGGCGCCGCCACCGGCGACCGTGCGGCGCTGCGGCAGGCCATCGAGATCGACCCGGCGGTCGACGATAAGGCGGCGGGGTTGACGGTGCTCGATCGGCTGATCGAGGCCCACCGCGATCTGCTGCCGCGCTTCAGCTGAAACAGGGCGATCTATCTGACCTT
>CAZYYC010000167.1:0-1167 GCA_964650935.1 uncultured Anaerolineales bacterium | reverse complement strand
ACTGAATAGGCGAGGAGGAGCGATGAAAGACCGGGGCAGGATCACCGTCGTGGGCAGCTTCAATACCGACCTGCTGGTGAGGACGCCGCGCATCCCGGTGGGGGGTGAGACGATCCTGGGGCGCGATTACCGGACCGGTCCCGGGGGCAAAGGGGCTAACCAGGCGGTCGCGGCGGCGCGACTGGGCGCCGAGGTCACGATGGTCGTCAAGCTGGGGGCCGATGACCTGGGCGACCGCGCCGAGGAGAACCTGCGGCGCGAGGGTGTGTCGCCGGACTTCATTCTGCGCACGACGGAGACCCATACGGGCGTCGCCTTCATCGTGCTCGACGACGCGGGTGAGAATATGATCGTGGTGGCGCCGGGCGCCAATGCCGCGCTGACGCCCGACGACGTCGAGGCGGCCCGTGAGGCGATCGTGGGCGCTGAGGTCCTCCTCGTGCAGCTCGAATCGCCGCTCGACACGGTCGATCGCGCGCTGGTGCTGGCCCGCGCGGCGGGAGTGCTCACCATCCTCAATCCGGCGCCGGGCGCCAAGCTGGGGTCCGACTTGCTGCGCAAGGTGGATCTGCTCACGCCTAACGAGACAGAGGCGGAGCTGATCTCGGGACGGCGGGTGACCACGCTTGACGAGGCCGAGGCGGCGGCCCGCGAGCTGCTCGCAATGGGCGTGGGCGGTGTCGTGGTGACGTTGGGCGCCCGGGGCGCGCTGATCGTGCGGGGTGAGCAGGTGGCGCACGTGCCGGGGCGCGTGGTCGACGTGGTCGACACGACCGGGGCGGGCGATGCCTTCAACGGCGCGCTGGCGGTCGCACTGGCTGAGGGTCGGGCTCTGGTCGAGGCGGTCGCCTTTGCCAATGCTGCTGCGGCCCTACAGGTGACCCGGCTCGGCACCGCACCCGCGATGCCCTATCGCAAGGAGGTCGAAGCCCTGCTCGCCGACACCGCGTCGGCATGTTGAAAGATGGTCGTCGGCTGATGTGGTTGCCGATGGCGCGATGCGCTACGCGAGGGTGGGCGGCTTCTGGGCGATGATGCCGATCCAGTCGGCGTCCGGCGTGTAGACATCGCCCCGCAGGTTCCCGCCGAGGTACTCCACGCTGAAGCCGGCCTCCTCGAGCTCGGCGACGATGGTGGTGGGCGTGAAGTGCTGGAACCAGTTACGGT
>CAZYYC010000166.1:3773-9596 GCA_964650935.1 uncultured Anaerolineales bacterium | reverse complement strand
CCAACGATGAGACGCACCGTTCCACAACAACAGGGCGCTGAAGTCGCCCTCTACATGCGTACCTACTATTCCCTCCTGCGGACGACCGATGCCGTGCAGATCCGCACGCTGGAAGAGGCCCATACTGCGATGCAGCCCTCGCTCCACCCGGGTGCCGCTGCCCTTGATCCCGACATGTCGGCCTTCGTCTACGCGAGCTTGCGCCTGCCGAAGTGCATCTTCGACGTGCGCCAGGTCGTGCTCGGACAGAGCGAGGAGGTCTTCCGGCGCCGTGGTTATCCCGATGTGGAGTCCTGGCGCGTTGTCAGTGCGCCGGCGCGTCGGCGGCGTATGTTCTACGACGGCAAGGAGACCCTGGCTCTCTACATCGCCAGTATCTCCGACATTGACGATATGGTGCCGATGTTGACCGCTTTCCAGATCGAATGGAACAAGATGCATACGCTCATCGGGATGCAGTCGGAACTCGGCGACCGCATCACCTCGTGCATTGCGTCGGGCACCTGGAACGGCAACATATGTGATGAGATCCGCGGCGTGTTGCGCCTCTCGGATGATGACTGGGAGCGTTTGCAGACGATTTGGGGGGATGATCTGCCCGAACTGCTCGCCCACATCGCCGAGCACCGCAAACGTATGTCGGTCACCCTGCTTGCCGGCTCCTACGTCGAGTACCTCCGTGCGACGCAGAAGTGGTGGGATCGTGTGCGGGACCATGCGCGAGCGGACTCGCATGCGCGAGCGGACTCGCATGCGCGAGCGGACTCGCCCGCATCCTCCTCTCCCCGCCGGGCGAAGGAGGTCGTCGACCTCTCCCAGCGCCCTATCTACTTTGTCTCCAGCAACACGCACAGCCTCGTCAACATGGTCACCTGCTTTGCCCAGTACCACGAGGCGCGCCTGATGGACTACCTCGCCTCTCGCGCCGACCCCGAGCTCTCCGAGGAGGCTGAGCGGATTCAACTGCGCCAGGTCCCCAGCAGCTGGGCCAACTTCCTCTACTACGTGCTCAAGAAGTACCTCCAGACGGAGGAGGGGTGCGACCTACTTGCCGCCAGAACCGCTTATGAGGCCGAGCGCGGGGTAACGCGCATCCCCAGCCAGCACACCTTCGACCTCGAGGTGCAGCTCATTGATTTGGCTAGGCTCGATCCCAAGCATCTGGATGCGCGCATCGTCGACAATCTTCCTCTGAAGCGCCTGCGTGACGCCGATGCGTTGATCCTCAACATCGATTATCCGCTGGGCTTCGCCGCCTATCATCTGCTCTCTCGGATTGCCGTCAACGTCGGTGAGCTGCGCGGCGCCTATATCCTTGGCAAGGCGGCGACGCTCACCGGGCGCATCGGCGACGTTTTGATCCCCAACGTCGTCTACGACGTGTATTCCAGCAATACCTACCTGTTCAACAACGTCTTCACGGCGCGGCATGTCGCTCCCTTCCTCGTCTACGGCGACGTGCTCGACAATCAACGCGCGATCGCCGTTCACGGCACCTTTCTCCAGAACCGTGCCTATATGGAGTCCTTCTTGGAGCTCGGCTATACGGATGTCGAGATGGAGTCCGGGCCTTATCTTTCGGCGCTCTACGAGTTCATCCGCCCCAGGCGTTACCCTGACGACGAGGTGGTCAACCTCTATCCGGTCCCCTTTGAGATCGGGATCCTACACTACGCCTCGGATACCCCGATGAGCAAGGGGCGCAACCTGGGGGCCCACAACTTGTCCTACTACGGTATGGACCCGACCTATGCGACCACCGTGGCGGTGTTGCGCCGCATCATGATGCTGGAGACGCAGTCGTGAGTGGGGTCGGGTGCAGGAGAGGAGCAGTATGAGTGAGGAAAGAGCCGGCGGAACCGGTCCCACGGCGCAGCACAGGGTGGTCGGAAAGGCCCTGCCCCGCTTTGAGATTCGCGAGAAGGTGACGGGGGAGGCGCTCTATCCCGGCGATGTTGCGATGGAGGGGATGCTGACGATGAAGCTGCGCTTCGCGGGCCGCCCGCACGCGCGCGTGGTGCGCGTCGACACGTCGGAGGCGGAAGCATTGCCCGGCGTCGTGGCTGTGTTCACCTCCGGCGACGTCCCTATCAATGAGTACGGCCTGCAGTACCCTGACCAGCCCGTTCTCTGCGGCCCGCCAGGGCCCTGGACCAAGGTGGAGAAACCCGGTGCCGATGTCGTGCGCTTTGTGGGCGATCAGGTGGCGGCGGTCGTCGCCGAGAATGAGGAGGTCGCGGCGCTGGCGCTGCGACTGATCCACGTCGAGTATGAGGACCTGCCGATTGTCACCGATCCGCGCGACGCGCTCAAGCCGGACGCGCCCCTACTGCATCCGGCCTATCCGGGCATCGAGATCCACCCCGAGCTGGTCTTCGAGGGCAATCTCGTCTCGCGCCATAGGATCAACCGGGGCGATGTCGACGCCGCTTTCCTGGAGGCCGATGTGGTCGTCGAGTCGACCTATGAGGTCCCCGGGCAGGAGCACGCCTACCTCCAGCCCGAGGCCGGCCTCGCCTACCTCGATGATGAGGGTCGGGTCACGCTGCTGGTTGCGGGTCAGTGGGCCCATGAGGAGCGTGCGCAGGTCGCGCACGCCCTCGATCTGCCCGAGGACGAGGTGCGTGTCATCTTTCCGGCGATCGGCGGAGCCTTTGGTGGGCGTGAGGACATCTCGATCCAGATCGTGCTCGCTCTGGCGGTCCGTCGGCTGCGCCGCCCCGTCACCATCACCTGGACGCGCGAGGAGTCGATCCTCGGTCACCACAAGCGCCATCGCCTCTTCGCCCACGCCCGTTGGGCCGCGACCAGCGAGGGCCGCCTCCTGGCTGCTGAGAGTCGTGTGGTCGCCGACGCCGGGGCCTATGTCTATACGACGAACAAGGTGATGGGCAACACGCTGCTCACGGTCAACGGACCCTATCGCATCCCCAATGTCAGGACCGAGGTGCTGGCAGCCTACACCAATAACATCCCGGGCGGCGCCTTCCGCGGCTTTGGTGCGCCTCAGGGTAACTTCGTCGCCGAGTCGCAGATGAACAAGTTGGCGGAAGCCCTGGACATGGACCCCGTCGAGCTGCGTCTCCGCAACCTCGCCGACGGGGGCGAGCCGATGCCGTGGGGTAAGCCGCTCTCCGATGACGCACAGGGCCTGCGCCAGTGCCTGATCGCCGCAGCTGAGGCGATGGGATGGGAACGCCGTGAGGCGCCCGCAGGCTGGGTCGCTCCTCAGGCCCCGGCGCGTTCTGAGGATCCACCCCACCTGCGCCGGGGTGTCGGGATCGCGCTGGCGGTGAAGAACGTCGGTTTCTCTTTCGGCTATCAGGACAACGCCTGGGCAGGCATCGAGCTGCACGGCGCGGCAGAGATTGAGCGCGTCGTGGCCTACGCGGCCAGTGCCGAGGTGGGCCAGGGGACCCGCACCATCATCCGGCAGATGGTGGCCGAGGCGCTCGAGGTGCCGCTCGACCTGGTGGAGCTGCAGCCTGCCGACACGATCAAGACCGGCAGTTCGGGTTCCGCTTCTGCGTCGCGAATGACCTTCATGATCGGCAACGCCATCCGTGGGGCCGCGGAGACCGCTCTGCGCAAATGGGCGGACGAGGAGCGGCCCGTCAGGGCTGAGCACACCTATCTCGCGCCGCGAACCACACAGATCGACCCCCAGACCGGCTACGGACACCCCAACTTCTCCTATGGCTATGCCGCGATTGGGGCCGAGGTGACGGTGGATCTGCAGACGGGTGAGTCCACCTTCCCCCGCATCGCCTGCGCCAATGACGTCGGCCAGGCCATCAACCCCACGCTGGTCGAGGGCCAGATCGAGGGCGGGGTGGTGCAGGCCGTGGGGTGGGCGACGACCGAGCACTTCATCGAGGCTGCGGGAAGGCCGCTTTCGTCCTCGTTCAGCACCTATTTGATGCCCTCGATCGCCGACATTCCCGGAGAGGTCGTCTCGATCTTGATCGAGAACCCGGAGGTTCACGGCCCCTGGGGCGCCCGGGGTATGGGCGAGATGCCCTTTATCGCCGTGGCCTCCGCGCTTCATCACGCTCTGCGCCGGGCTTCCGGTGTCTGGTATAATGCCTTCCCGTTCAACGCCGAGCGCATCCTGCGCGGGCTCAAGGGAGGCTGATCTCAATGCTGGATTCCGGACGTTCGATGCTCGCCGCTGACAGCTCACCGCGTCATGCCCGCTTTCGCACCTTCTCGCTTTCCCACCTTCTCGCCCTCTCCCTCCTCCTCATCCTCCTTACCGGCTGCGCCGATCTGATGCAGCTCTTTGTCTCGGACACGGAGGTCGAGGCCCCCCTGGGCTTGATCGAGGAGACGGCCGAGCCCGGTTACCCTCCCACGATGGCCACCGCAGCGCGCATCGCCGACCGGGGAACGTTGGTCGTCGGCGTGCGCTACGACCTGGAGCCCTTCTCCTACGTCGCTGCGGACAACCGGCTCGCCGGCTTGGAGATCGACCTGGCCCGCGAGCTGGCCCGGCGCTGGCTCGGCTCCACTGAGGCTGTGCGCTTTCGGCAGGTACGCTCCGACACGGCTTACCAGTATGTGGCCAACGGGACCGTCGACATTGTGCTGGCAGGGCTGACCCACACCCAAGATGCCGAGATGCGCGTGGACTTTAGCCCGCCCTATTTCAGTAATGGTATGGCGCTGCTGACCTTCCCCGACACCGGCATCGGCGGCCTTGCCGACCTTGAGGGCCGGCGCGTGGGCACCCTGGACTGGACCGGAAGCCGCGATGCGCTCGCGGCTTCGGTCCCGGTCACCCCGACCTACACCGGCTATGGCCACTTCTACGATGTCGTCGAGGCGCTGCGCATGCGCGAGGTGGATGCCTATGCCGACGAGCGCCACCGCCTTGAGAGGGCTCGTCGCTCCCTCCCCGGGGCAACCATTGTCGGACAGTGGACCCAGGAACCGGTGGGGATGATCTTCCGTCAGGATGATCCCTTCTTCTACAATCTGGTGCAGCTGACCTTTCTCGATATGGCTGCCGATGGCACGCGGGATGCACTCTTCGACCGTTGGTTGCCCGGCACGTCGCCCCCGACTCTGGCTCAGATCCCGGGTAGTGCGCCCGCGCCGACGCTCGATGCCTCGCCGCCGCAGGTCAGCACCCTTGATGTGGTCAGCCGGGTGCGCGATCGCCGTTCGCTGGTCGTCGGCTACTACCCCAACCGCTGGCCCTACAGCGCCGACCGCGCCGATGGCATTCCCACCGGCTTCGAAATCCGCCTGATCGAGCAGATGGTTGAGCTCTGGCTTGGGAGCACCACGGCGGTTAGTTTCGTTCCGGTCACCGATGAGGGCGATGCTCTCGCGCGTCTGTCGCGCGGTGAGGTGGACTTGCTGGTGGGCAATTGGCTGCACACGCGTGAGGCGGAACTGCGCTATGACTTCTCGATCCCCATCCTCGACGACGGGGTGGGCATCATGTCGCTGGCCGGCAATCCCATCAATGACCTGGCTCAGCTGAGTGGCCAAGCGGTCGGTGTGGTCAGCGGCAGCAGCGCCCAAGCCGCCGTGCCCGCGATGTCACAGGGCGTCGGGCTCTCTGCCGTGGGCTATCCGGATTTTCAGGCGGCCCTGGCAGGACTGCAGGCGGGCGAGGTGGTCGCCCTGCTCAGCACCCGTCGTCCCGCGCTGGAGGTGCACTTCCTGCAGGAGGGGTACGCTTTCTCGGATCGCCGCTTCACTTATCGCCCCGTGGCCTTTGTGCTCCCTGAAGGGGACTCGGATTTCCGTGATCTCGTCAATCTGACGTTGATCGCGCTGGAGTCCCAGGGCGTCTATCAGGAGCTCTACAGC
>CAZYYC010000166.1:0-3673 GCA_964650935.1 uncultured Anaerolineales bacterium | reverse complement strand
CAATCTGACGTTGATCGCGCTGGAGTCCCAGGGCGTCTATCAGGAGCTCTACAGCATCTGGTTCGACGATCCCGTGCCGCAGCTCCTCTCCTGGCCCGGTCACGCCGCCATCTCCCTGAGCGTCGGTCCCTAATGCTCAGTTAAGCTGATGTTTGAAGTCTGCCATCCTGAGCCGCAGGCGAAGCATGACAGCTCCCACCCATCAGGTTAACTGAGCACCAGGATGCCTTGAGCGCGAACTTCCGCCGGATCCGACTGCGTTATCGGTTGAGCCGACCGCCGAGCGAGAGCGTGCCCGCCGCCACCTCGATCTGCGTGATCTCGGCATAGCCGAAGCTCTGTCCCAGAACGAGGGCCGACGTGATCCCCTTGCCCAGGAGGTTGAAGAGCAGCTGCGGCACACGGGTCGCTCCGACCTGTCCCTCGACGAACTCAAAGTTGACCTCGCCTGAGCCGGCATAGGGGGCTACGACCAGGCGTGTGGGTTGGCGCCACCACAGAAAAGCCAGGTCGCCTCGCGCGATGATCTGCCCGTCGCCCTTGAAATGGACCTGGGCATCGTGAAGGCCCAATCTCAGCCGCGGCAGTCCCCGCCCGCTCTCGCTGCCCTCACGCGTCAGCAGTGCCCGCCAGGCCTCGAGATCCACCTGCCCCGGCACCAGCTCCTGCAGCCCCTCGATCTGCCCCAGCTGCTCAACGCCGACCCCCTCGAACTCGCGCATCAGTTCGGCGCGTAGATTGAGAAACGACGTCACCTCGGCATCCGTGAGCACCAGCGCGAAGGACCGATCGCTCGTCGCCGCTTGTCCTGCCGTCACCGTCTTCTGCATGAGCCGAAACGCTGCCTCTCTTGAGACGGTGGGTGAGGGTCCGTCGTCCGGCAGCGCCGTCACGCCTTCCGCCCTCACCGGCGCACACGCGCCCAGCACCAACGCCAGTCCCACTGCCAACCATCCCATCGCTCTGCTAATCGAGGTCGTCATCGCGCTCCTCCCCTAAATAGTCTATAATTATCATTCTAATATGCTTATCATAGCACACTTCGACCGCGCATGCTAGCCATCTTCCGGGAAGCTCGAAGGACCTCGCTCGCCACAGAGAGCGCGTCGGACGCCTGCACCCGCACGATGCAACGTGCCTTCGAGCTTCCCGGAAGATCGTCTGCGACAGCCGCAATAACGTAACAACCCTCGTCTTTTCCCCTCCTTGTGGTAAAATAACGGGGTGAACCACGCAAGCGAATCCCAGGAAGAACCGCGCCGCCCGTTGGGCACGATTGCCTGTGTCACCACGGGATTCGAGGTCGCGGCACGACATCCGGCGCTCATCGGCCTGCCCCTGCTGCTGGACCTGTTCCTGTGGCTGGGCCCGCGCCTATCGATCGCTCCGGTGCTCGAGCGGCTCCGGGGGGCTTTCAACGCGTGGATGGTTGCGGAGTTGATGACGGCTGAGGTGGCCGACGCCTACGTGTTGATGGGTCGGCTCCTCGAGGAACTCGGTAAGAACTTCAACCTCTTCTCCTTGCTGCAGCCTGCGCCGCTGTTGGGTGTGCCGCTGTTGATGCCGGTGCGTATGTCCGCCGTAAGCCCGTTGGGTAACCAGGTCGCCCTTGAGGTCCGGTCGTTCCTGCTCTTGCCGGCCATCGCCGTGGTGATGATGGTCGTCGGGCTGGGGTTAGCGGCGATCTATCTGACCGTGGTGGCTCGCGAAGTGATTGCCGAGACCGAGGCTGCACTGCCCGGACCCTCGTCGGTGTTGGGGCTTTGGGGGCAGCTGCTGAAGTTGGGGTTACTGCTTTTCGCCATCCTCTTCTCGTTTGCGATGGTCTTCTCCGTTTTCGCGAGCTTGTTGGGGCTGATCAGCGTCACCCTTGCCGGACTGGCGATGACGCTGGCGTCCTCGGTGGTCCTCTTCATCGGGCTTCATCTGCTTTTTACCGTGCCCGGGATCGTTCAGCTGCGCCGCGGCGTGCTGCGAGCGATGCAGGAAAGCCTGCTCCTGACGCGCGGAGACTTCCTCAACGTCCTTTTGCTGTTGGCTCTGATCTTTGTGATCTCTCAGGGTCTCAGCGTCGTGTGGACGCTGCCCGACCCCGGGTCGTGGGCGACCTTTGTGGGGCTGGCGGGCCACGCTTTTGTCAGCACTGCGCTGACAGCGGCCCTCCTGGTCTTCTACCAGGAACGGCTGCAATATCTGCGGACGCTTCAGAAGCTCTACGCTGCGGCGCAGGCCGAACGCCGGCGTGCTGCCGAAGAGGCCAACGTCCATCCGATGGTGGGTGAGTAGATAGAATGCCGGCTAAACCGAACTCTACCGTAAAGTACGACGCCTCGACGATTCAGGTTCTCGAGGGCCTGGAGGCCGTGCGCCGGCGCCCGGGGATGTATGTCGGCGGCACCGATACCCGCGCCCTGCACCACCTGATCTACGAGGTCGTCGATAACTCGATCGACGAGGCGCTCGCCGAGGCGTGTGATCATATTCGCGTCATCATCGAGCCCGACCTGACCGTCACGGTCATCGACAACGGGCGCGGTATCCCTGTGGGCATCCATCCTGAGAAGGGTGTCTCGGCGCTGACCCTGGTGCTGACGACGCTGCACGCCGGTGGAAAGTTCGACGGCGGCGGCTACAAGGTCTCCGGAGGACTGCACGGTGTCGGTGTCTCCGCTGTCAACGCCCTTTCGTCCTGGATGGAGGCCACGGTCAAGTCCGATGACGGTAAGGTCTACCGCCAGCGCTTCGAGCGCGGTATCCCCGTGACCGGCGTCGAGGCCATCGGCTCTTGCGACCCCGGGGACACGGGCACCACCGTGAGCTTCCGTTTCGACCCCACGATCTTCACGGACGAGGACGTGACCTACAGCTTCGAGACGCTCGCCCAGCGCTTCCGCGAGATGGCCTTCGTCACCCGCGCCGTGACCATCGACCTGATCGACCGGCGCGAGGAGCCCGCGCGACGCATGTCCTTCTACTTTGAGGGCGGCATCCGCTCCTTTGTGAAGTACCTCGACCGCAACCGCCAGCCGCTCCACGAGCCGCTCTACATCGAGAAAGAGGTCGACGGCGTCGTGGTAGAGGTGGCCTTTGAGTACAGCGATAGCTACACGGAGACGGTCCTCTGCTTTGCCAACACGATCAACACCATCGACGGCGGCTCGCATCTGACCGGTTTTCGCTCCGCGATCACCCGCGCCATCAACGACGCCGGGCGCAAGCTCTCCGTCCTGCGCGATAGCGACTCTAATCTCAGCGGTGACGATGTGCGTGAGGGGCTGACCGCCGTCATCAGCGTCAAGGTGGGCGAACCGCAGTTCGAGAGCCAGACCAAAGTCAAGCTGATGAACCCGGAGGTGCGCTTCGCGGTTGAGACCGTCACCAGCGATGCCGTCTCCGAGTTCTTCGAGACCGATCCCAAGGCAGCCCGTCGTATCGTCGAGAAGGGCCTCACCGCGCTGAAGGCGCGCGCTGCGGCGCGCAAGGCCCGTGACCTCGTGATCCGTAAGAGTGCGCTGGAGAGCATGACGCTGCCCGGCAAGCTCGCCGACTGCTCCAGCCGCGACGCCGGCCGCAGTGAGATCTTCATCGTCGAGGGCGACTCGGCCGGCGGCTCCGCCAAGCAGGGGCGCGATCGCCAGTTCCAGGCGATCCTCCCGCTGCGCGGTAAGATCCT
>CAZYYC010000165.1:0-9611 GCA_964650935.1 uncultured Anaerolineales bacterium | reverse complement strand
ATCGAGCGCGCCGTCCCGATCGCGCTCCGTGAGATCGTCGCTGCGCTGGAGCGCCATCCACAGATCGAGACCGTGCGCATCGTCTGCTTTGACGCAGCGACCTATCGTGCTTATGAGAGAGGCCTGCGAGGTGTTCTGCCCAACACCTGAGCGGGCGATCGGGCTAACGGACAACCTTCGCCCAGCGATCCGCCACGAGGCGCACACGTCCGGCGACATTGAGGAAACAGAGCACGGGTTCGGGGCGTTGGCCCAGCAGCCGCTCGGCGGCGTCGACGTAGCGCGCGACCTGGTTGACGTAATCGCTCTCGTGCAGCAGCGCATCGAGCTCAGCTTCGTCACGCACGCGGTCGGTCTTGAACTCAACCAGGTGCCACCGTCCCTCAGCCTTCCAGAGTGCGTCGATGACGCCGCTGTCGGGTCGCCCCTCACCATCAACCACGCTATAGGGCACTTCTGCTAGGCGTTGCTCGGCTGTGCCCATCCGGGTGTAGAGCTCCGTGGCGCAGAAACGATCGAGCATCCGCGCAGCCCGGCGGACGGCATCGGCGGCGCGCGCCTCGTCGGTCAGGCCCGCGTGCTGCGTGACGGCAACAGCCTGGCGGGCGAAGTCGTCGTAGCCATGCTCGGGGAAGATCCACGCCGCCAGCGCCTGATGCACCACCTCGCCTACCACCCAGGCAGGTGCCCGCGCTCGGCGGCGCTCCGCCACGACTTGCCATACGCGCGGAGGCGGATCACGCTCGGCGTCGCTCACCGCCTCATCGACCCGGAGCGGCCTCGGCTCGACGCCCGAAAGCAGGCGGAGATCTGCGGGCAGCGCGTGCTCCGGCGCCACCTCAGGCGCCACGGAAATCTCCCCCAGCGCCGCCGCCGGCTCACAAATCGTGCAGCGCACAACGCAGCCCTCCACCTGCAGGTGATACTCGTGGAGGACATCACCGGCGCTATCACACGGAGGAGCATCCTCCGAGAGGTGCAACGCGCGATCCAACTGCTCGAGCCAACCGGCAAGCCCTAGCGAACCGTCTTTCCGCGCCGTGACGGTGCCGTTGACCCACAGCACCTCGCGTGCACGGGTCGCCGCGACGTAGAGCAGCCGATCGGCTTCGGCAGCTTCGCGGTCGCCCTGCCGTTGTGCTGCCAGCCTGTACGCCATCGACTGGCTCTTCTCGACCTCGCGCGACCCGCCCTCCATCTCGATCTCCCGGTCCCCGGAGAGCGGCGGAACAACGCCCAACTCCGCATCGATCAGCAGGCCACGGCTCCCGGGGCTGCGACGTGACGCGTCGCCCAGGACCACCACCGGGAACTCCAGTCCCTTAGCCTGGTGCACCGTCATAATCTGGACCGCGCCGGCGACCGGCACCCGCGCCTCGCCCTCACGCGGCGCCACATCGCGCAGTTGATCCAGGTAGGCTAGGAAGGCGTCCACGCCGACAATCGCGGCGGCGTGGGCGTCGGCGAGCAGCTTGTTCACGTTGCCGGCGGCACGGCTCTCCCCGGCGTGCAGCAGGATGGCACGGATGGCGGTTCGATCGAGGAAGGCCTTGAGCACATCGGCGACGGGCGTCCGCCCCACCATGTCGTGCAGCTCGTCGATCACCGTCACCGCCTGACGCGCGACATCGATCTCGTCCGCCAGGTCGGCGGGCGCCGCGCCACGCAGCGCCCGCCACAATGAGGGGAGGTCGGCGTCCCGCTGTAGGACCCGGAGCCGGTAGAGCGCCATATCCGAGAGTCCCACGGCGGGCGACCGCAACAGCCCCGCCAGCGCCAGGTCATCGCTCGGATCGGCAAGCGCGGTCAGGGCGTTGACCAGGTCGCGCACCTCAGGGCGGTCGTAGAACCCGCGCCCGGCGATGGTCAGGTAGGGGATGCCGGCGGCCTCCAACGCGGCCTCATAAGCAGGAAACGAGGTCGAAGCACGACACAGGATGGCGATGTCGCCGTAGTTCAGGGGCCGACGCATCGACCCGCCGCCCACCTCGTCCTCGGCCTCAAGGAGGACCGATCGGCTCTCCACGAGCTCCGCCAGACGCTCGCACAGGCGTTGTACCGCGCGATCTCGGTCGCCGACGGCGAGGATCAGCTCCACGTGGGGCGGTTCCAGCCCTTCGACGGGTGCCTCTCGGGCGTGCGCCAGCGGGGCGAAGGGCTCGACGTAGGGGCGATCGGGATCATCGACATCGCCCAGGACGGGTCGCAGAAGCGCATTGAGGGCCCGGACGAGATCGCGATGGGCGCGATAGGAGGTGGCGAGCCGGTGCCTCTCTCCCGCCGCCTCGATGGCCCGACGCTCATCGCGGAAGACGCTGACGTCAGCCCCACGGAAAGCGTAGATCGACTGCTTGCCGTCCCCGACAATGAAGAGCCGACCGCGGTCGCCGTTCAAAAGGCGCATTAGGTCGCGCTGACGCCCGTTGGTGTCCTGGAACTCATCGACGAGAAGCGCCGCGACCTCCTCCTGCCACATCGCGCGGGCCTCGGCGTCGTGCCGCAGAAGGTCGAGGGCCAGGTGCTCCAGGTCATCGAAATCAAGCGCCTGACGCCGTCGCTTGGCCCGGTCATAGGCCGACACGGCGTGCCCGTGGATGCGCATGAGCCCGGGCACCACCTCCTGGGCTAGACGGCGGTCGAGCTCCAGATCGATGCCATCGCCTACGAGCGGCTGCAGGTCGGCTTCGTACCGCTCGCGCAGGCTGCGGATGGTATCCTTGGGCCGGGCAGGGTCCCAGTTGCCCTGGCGTCCCTTCAAGAGCAGGTGCGCACGCAGCGGCTGCAAATGACGCGAGACCTCGATCCAGTTGCCCACTGCGCGGGCGGCAGCGATAGCGTCGATGTGGGCTAGGGCGACCTCAAGATCCGGTGTCAAGGCGTCGCCGGCTGCCTGAGCCCGTGCCAGCGTGCCGTTCGCGCGCAGCGCCAGGAGCGCCGCGACATCGGCCTGCACCTCCGAATCGTCCAGGAATGCGCGGAGGGAGCCCACGAGGTGAGGTGCCCACAGCGCCCATAGATCCTGCGTCGCGTCGAGGCCATAGGAAGCTGCCGGCCCCTCCTCAACATCCAGCCGCGCCCGGAGCAACGATACGACGTGGTCCGTCAGCTTCTGTTCACCGAAGAGGCCGAAGAGCGGCACCAGATCGTCCTGATCGGCAGCCCAGGCGAGCGCAGCCTCAACCGCTTGTGCCTGCAACAGGGCCATCTGTCCCTCGTCCAGGAGTGTGAAGCGGGGGTCGATGCCCAGGGCGGCGGGATGGCGCCGCAGGATCTCGCCGCAGAGGCTGTGGATCGTCCCGATCCGCGCGCCGTCGAGCGCCTGGTAGTGATCATGCCAGAGGGCTCGCTCCGCATCCGTGAGGTCGCCACGAGCCAGATAGTCCCCCATCTCCTTCCGCACCCGGTTGCGCATCTCCCGCGCAGCCTTCCGCGTGAAGGTAATCGCGACGATCGCGCGCAGCGGCAGTCCTTCGGCGAGAAGCGAGAGGTAGCGCGCGACGAGCGTCCGCGTCTTGCCCGCGCCGGCGCCTGCCGTGACCGCGACATCGCGTCCCCGCGCGACAACGGCAGGACGCTGCTCGTCGCTCGGTGTCATCTGCGCCACGATCGGATGCAGGGTTACCATCTCCTCGCCTCGTAGTGCCAGCAGAAGCCCGCTGCCGGACAGTAGGCGGGACACCCCCCGTTGGGCGGGGTTGGGGCGAAATGTCCACCTCGCGCGCCCCGCACCGCCTCCCAAGCATAGGTGGTCGCCGTCTCGATCGCCGCCTGTGGCCCCCTTCCCCTATCACCGCGGAAGCCGGAGAGGCTCAGGGAACTGGGTTGCGCGTGCTGCACGTGCCAGTAGAACCCCTCGGCAATATGCCCCAACCTCAGGGCGTCGCGCGCCGCAAGGGCATAGAGCGGCAGCTGCAGGATCTCACCCCGGTGGGCCCTCGCGTTGCTGTAGGCGGTGGGTCCGGCGGTCTTGTAGTCCACGATACGCACCCGGCCCGCGCCGTCACGGTCCACACGATCGATCAAGCCCCGGAGGCGGAAACTGTCACCTTCTCCGTCCGGAACCACCAGCGAGGGCCCACCCTCTTCGCCCAATCCGAAACGATGCTCCGCCTCGAAGAAAGTGAAGCCATCCCCCAGCGCCTCGATCGCCGTCACCGACCGGCGCAGGTTCTCCAGGATTGCCTGCCGTGTCTGGGCCCACCAAGCCGTCGCACGGAAGCCCTCCCGGCGCGGCGCGGCGTCGAGGATCGGCATCGCGACCTCGGGCAACGCCGCCAACAACGCCGCCTCTTCGGCTCCCTCGCCTACCTGTTGGTAGAGGGCCTCGAGGATATGATGGTAGATATTGCCGAGCTGGCGCCCATCCAACCCCTCGGTAGGCGGCTGGCGCGGCGCCAGGCCGAGGAGGTGACCGACGAAAAAGGAAAACGGACACCGGCGATAGCCCTCAAGCCGGCTCGCGCTCCAGCTCCGTGAAGGGCCGAAACGCGCGGCGAATGTCGACGCCCACGCGGCAAGCTCGCCGTCGAAGGCGCCCTGGCGCAGACCGCGACGCTGCGCCAGCACGCTCTGCCCCCGGGTGATGGCATCGACCAGGGCAGGGCGCTGCGCCTGAACCCAGGCCCACGCCCTCCGATCGTCCGAACGTACCGACAATGCGGTCACGAGCTCGGGCCATGAGGCTGCCTCAGTCGGGACAGGGGAAGCGGCGCTCGTTGTGGTCTGCGGCTCGATCTCTAATCGCTGCCGGACCTCCTCCCAGAAGGGCGAGGGTTGCCAGGCTGTGCCGTTGTCGGCGATGCGAGGCCGGGTCAGCAGCAACGCCTCTCGCGGGCGCGTCAATGCCTCGTAGAGGGCCTGCGCCTCGAAGCTGTCCAGCGAGTCGGCGACAGGCAGCCCAAACCCCTCGCGAAGGCGCCTGCGGTCCGCGTCAGGCAGGAAAGGGTCCTCACTCAATGTCGCCGGGAACTCGCCCTCCGCCAGACCCAGCACCGCGACAGCGCGGTAGGCGAGGCCGCGCGCCTGAGCCACCTCCGCCGCGAGTACCACGTCGGCATCGGCGGGAAGCGGGACGTGATAGGTCACCGCCTCGATCGCCCCCAACAGCTCCTCCAGGAAGTCGGCGAAGGTCACCGGAGCAGATCCGACCGCCTCCTCTGCCCAGACCAGGCCGCGCAGTACGTCCTTCAGCGCGTTGAGCGCCGCCAGGTCGCGCTCGACAAGGGCGGCAGGACCGCGAGCTGCCCGACGCGCGATACCGAGGCTCAACCAGGGATCAGCCTCGTCGTCGACGTCGCCGATCAGCTGCTCCAGCCAGGCAACGTGGTCGCGGTACGGGAGGGTCTCCATCGTCCCCCCTCCGCAACCGGGCGGCGTGATGCGCCGACAAAAGCGCGAAAAGGTGCCCCACAGGGCCTCAGCCCGCTCACCGGTGGGCACGCCGTGAGGCACGTCAGAGGTCTCCTCGTCACGGGCATCGGGCAGCGCAGCGGACTCGCGAAGCACGCCGAAGGCCTCCTCCCACTGCGCGGCACCGCCGATGACGCTGCCCCAACGGGCGACCCATCCGAGCGCCTCAGCATCCTCCGGCGTCATGCCGATGGGCAGTTCCTCCGACGATCCGACGCGGGCGAGCTGCCAGTCGAAGTAAGGCGAGCGCCAAACCGCCACTGTGGACCGCCACGCCAGGTACCCCTCGCCCGGCTCAGCCACATGCAACAGCTCCACGAGCGTCGCCACCGCCGGATTGCCGCGCAGCTCGTAGCCCGTGGCGACCTGCACCGGCAGCCCATACTCCGCTGCCGTCTGAAGGATGAAGTCGCGATAGGGCGCCAGATCACGTGCCAGGAGCGCCGTTTCGCCGGGACGCATCTCCCGGCGCACGAGGGCCGTCTTGATCCAGCGCAGCGCCGCACGCACCTCAGCCTCACGATCGGGCACCGCCACCATGGTGACGGCAGCGCCTGCGGAAAGGCGTACGAAGCCGTCGGTGTAGAGCGTCTGCTCGAGATGCCGCAGGGGCGCGACCGTGTCACCGCAGACACCCGGAACCGGCAGCGGCTCAGCCGTCACGCCCAGATCCTCCTCGAGTCGGGCGCGGGTGCGGATGAACCGCCGGTGAACCAGGGCCCGCTCCGGCCCGTCAAGATAGCCCGTGAGCGTGATGACCATTCGCCCGATGCGCGGCGCCAGCTGCACCAATACCTGTCGCTGCACCGAGGTCAGGTCATCGAAGCCGTCCACCATCACGCAGGTCCATCCGGCGGCGACGGCAGCGTTATCGCGGAGGGCCTCCGCCGCCAGCCAGCCGATCCCGGCATCATCGGCCCACGCCGCGGCCTGCAGTCGGCCCTGATAGGCAGCGTAGAGCGCGGCCAACTCGGTGAGGCGCGGCGGCGCATCCAGCGAATCGAGGGCCGCCTGCAGGGCCTCCGGGAAGACACCGCCGGCCTTGAGCTCGCCGATCAGGTCGCGCACCGCCCGGACGAAGCCCGGCATGCGGCGAATCGCGCCATAGTGGATCAGGGGCAGGTCATCGATGACGGTGCGCAGCAGACGCACCTGCACCGGATCGCTGAGGCGCGTGATGCCGATACCCGCCTGGCGCAGGATCTCGCGGTAGACGTCATCGAAGGTCCCGATGCGCACACCCAGGGCGCCCCCCGCCTGGGCCAGCCGCTCGCGCCAAGCGCGGGCCTGTAACCGCGTGGGGACGATCACGCGGGGAGCCGCAGCCGGATCACGAGCCAGCTCGCGGGCCAGGTCGATCAGGTACGCGGTCTTGCCGCACGCTGCCGGCGCGACATAGAGGCTCACGTGAGCGGTGCCCATCTTATTTGTGTTGAGCCTCCTCTCCATCGCAGCTCCCCGATCCTATCGCTATGCTCGTCACCACCTAGGCCACGAACCGGCGCAGGTAGCCCTTGACCCCCTCCAAGGCTGGATCGCGCCCTTCGTCAGGCGAGGTAGCAGGCGTGAGCACCACATCCTGTTCATAATGGTAGCGCTCACCCCATGCCATCACCAAGACCGGCGTCGGCTCCGCGACGATGTGCGCATAGGTCTTCGAGAAGGCCTCGCGGTGGTCCACCGGGTGCGACATCTCGTTCTCGTGACCCGTGATGACCAGGTGGGGCGATGTCCCCTTAATCAGCCGCCGCAGGTCGGTCGACCAGCAGTTGGGGAGCAGGACATCGAGGTCGACCTGCTCGTGGATCCCATCGATCCACGCTTCGAAGTCCTCCCGGTTGGATTGGTCGCCGGTGTGCATCACGTGCAGGTCGTTGGGAAGGCTCACCAGATAGACATTGTTGAGCAACTCGCTCCCCTGGTGCCCGGGGAAGACCCGGTAGGTGACGGAGCTATTGTCCAACGCCAACCGATACTCCGTCTGTCCGTCACGGATGGGCCGGATCAGGCGGGGGGCATCGTCATCGTCCTCCCATAGAGCTGGGGGCACGATCACCGGGCGTCCCAGCGCCAGCATGCGGCCCACGACGTCGGCATCGGCATGATCACTGTGTTCGTGGCTGATGAACAGCGCCTGCGCCACGTCCAGGATCCGGTCAAAGAGCTCGGGCCGGACGGAGAAGCTCTCAAAGGGCCCGCGATGCAGGTCGAACCCCACTGTGAGTTCCGGCGTCTTGACGATGAAGCTGTGGTTGTAGAGCTTCCAGAGGGTCATACCGCTGGTGACCACCTCGGCCTCGATCTCGTCCACCGCACGTGCAATCCTGCGGTTGAGCAAGTCGTTCAGACAGGGCTCCAGCGGGGCCGACAGCATGTGCAGGGGCTCATCGAGCATCAAGAGCGCCTTCATACGGATCGCCGGTTCGGGCCAAGCGGGCGGGTGACGGTGCAACGCGTCATCCACCCACGTCAGCGCGCTCTCCATCCACCGCGTCATCTGCAGGCGAATCGCCTGCGTTTCTGGGTCTTCATAAAGGGATTCAAGAGCGAGGAACGGATTGTCTTTCATCAGGAGGACCTCCCTTATCGTAGTATCTGCACCCACTATGGACGGGCCTGCTTAGCCGCCTGCGGTCAGCACCTCAATGCGTCGCTCGCCAGGTCACCCCACCCACCACCAGGAGCGCGCCGAGCAGGGCCATCGGACCTGGGGCTTCACCGATCACCAGAAAGACCCAGAGCGGATTGAGGATCGGTTCCAGCGTTACGATGAGCGTCGTCTCCAGCGCCCGGACGACCCTGATCGCCATCGAGTAGAGGACAAAGGCGAGGCCGATCTGGAAGATGCCCAGGAAAATGACGATGCCGATATTGGGCAGCGTCCACGCCTCACGGACCATCGCGGGCGCGCCGAGCAGCGCCCCCGCTACATAACTCAGCAGCAGCGTCTCCGCGGGATCACCGTCCTTCTGGGCACGCAGCGCCACGGTCATCACCGCCATCGTCACGCCGCTGATCAGCGCGAGCAGACTGCCGACCATCGTGGGGCTCGTCAGGCTGTGACCGAAGGAGAGCTGATCGCCGAAGAAGAAGCCCATGCCGGCCATGACGGCGATGACCGACACCCCATCGGCACGCGTGGGACGTTCCTTCAACCACCACGCACCGAGGATCATCACGTAGATCGGCGCCGTGTACTGCAGGAAGATGGCATTCGCCGCCGTGGTCATCTTGATCGACGTGATGTAGAGATACTGCGTTGCGAGAAAGGTCGTAGCACCGACGAGGTGCAGCGGTGTGATACGGAAGCGACGCCCACGCAGGTAGACGTAGAAGAGCCCCGCCGCCAGCGCGCTCCGTCCTGCCAGGATTGACAGAGGTTGCCAGTCGGACACCTTGATCAGCAGCCCACTGGTCGACCAGAGGACGGCGGTGAGGACGAGAAAGAGGATAGCCTTCTGCCGCGACAGAGGAATCGGCCCCGTACTGAGCGTTGAGTCCACGCTGATCATAGAGCCCAGTATAGCACGATATCTCGCGAATCGGGAAACGCCGACGCACGGCTCGCTTGCGCGCTCGCAACGCGGTCACCTGACGCGCAGCCACGCGCAGCCTTTCGACACCTTCGCCGGCAAGCCTAGCCCGCAAACATCCCCAGTTGGATCAGCATCACCCGTTCAACAGCAGCCATCTCCTCACCGGTCAGACGACCGCCGCACTCGACCAGCCGAAGCTTGCTCACCGTCGTCAGCTGATCCGCCATCGCTTTCGCCTCCCGACCCTGAAACTGCACGCAGGCCTCACTGGGATAGATCCGGTCGACCGCTGAGCTCAACGGCACAACCTGCACGCGGTTGAGATGACGGTTAGCCGAGTCATTGCTCACAATCACAGCCGGACGCCGCTTGCGGATCTCACCACCGACCGCGGCGTCGAAATTCACCCACCAGACCTCACCACGCTTCGGCATCGATATCCCCGATCGTCGCCTCTACCATCGCCAACGCCTCAGCCTCCCGCGCCTCATCCTCTGCCATCGCCGCATAGCCGCTATCCAGGTCCGGCAGGACCACATGAGGCCGCACAAGAGCCTCAATGAAGTTGCTGATCTTGCCGGCCCCCACAACGCGATAGAGGCCCTCGTAGACCTCCTCATCGATCGTGATCGTGAGTTTCCTCTGCATCTCGTCCTCCTCAAGCTC
>CAZYYC010000164.1:7233-9729 GCA_964650935.1 uncultured Anaerolineales bacterium | reverse complement strand
GTGATGCGCGATGTCACGCACTTCAAGGAACTGAACGAGATGAAGTCGGAGTTTGTGGCCACGGTCTCGCACGACCTGCGGGCTCCGCTGACCTTCATGCGTGGCTATACGACGATGCTCTCTATGGTCGGGGAGCTGAATGATCGCCAGCGCGATTATATGCAGCGGATCCTCGAGGGCATTGAGCAGATGAACGGGCTGGTCGGTGACCTGCTCGATCTGCGCCGTGTGGAGTCGGACGTTGGGATCCGTCAGGAACCGTGTCGCCTGGGGCTGGTGATGGTCGAGGCGGTGGAGGCGATTCGGGCACGGGCCAACGCCAAGGATGTGGAATTGCGGCTCGAGCCCTCTGAGGGATCGCCCACGGTGATCGGCGACCGCACGTTGCTGCGGCAGTCGGTCAGCAACCTGGTCGATAACGCCGTCAAGTACACGCCCTCGGGCGGTGTGGTGTCGGTCGGGCTGGACATCACCGAGGATACGGCGACGATTCGGGTCTCGGACACCGGCATCGGCATCGCGCCGGCGGACCAGGTGCGGTTGTTCGAGAAGTTCTATCGCATCAAGCGCCGCGAGACGGGCAGCATTCAGGGGACGGGCCTGGGCCTGGCGCTGGTGCGGTCGATCGTCGAGCGGCACGGAGGACGGGTGTGGGTTGAGAGCGTCCTGAACGAGGGGAGCACGTTCTTCATCCAGCTTCCGTTGCCGCCTGAGGATGCGGACGAGGCCCCCATCTAGCGCTGGGCGAGGCGCCCATTTAATGCTGGGCGAGCGCCCATTTAATGCTGGGCGAGCGCCCATCTAATGCTGGGAGCGTATCAGGGTGATGCGAAGCTTCGGGCGGGTGCCGACCGGGGCGATCCCAAGGCTTGCGGGCAGCACTCGGCGATGATCTCCAGCAGGGTGCGAAGGTTCCCCTGCTTTCCCTGCTGTCGCTGGCTGCGGGCTGTCGCTGTGAAATAGCGATGTTGTCTGAGGAAGCGGACTTGATCGGGATACCACAGCTCGTCCGGCTTGTCATCGCCCAGAGCAGCCCTCTCTGCGCGAAGTGTGGCGTTGCGCACGAGGAAATCACTGCGCCCGAGGACGTCCAAATCAGCATCGGCGACGATCTGCTGGAGCAGGGTGCGGGCCGATTGCGGGATGCGCGTTGCCATGATCATGCCGACGATGAGCCGGATTTGCGCCGGGGTGTAGTTGAAGCGGGGGAGGATCTCCATCGCGATCGCGGCACTCGCCTTTTCGTGCTGCTTGAGCCCTTGGGTGAAGCCGATGTCGTGGTAGAAGGCGGCGGTGCCGATGAGGATCTGGGCCTCCTGGGAGAGTCCCTCGTGCAGGGCCAGCCACTCCGCTCGTGGCGCGACCTCGTCACAGGTGTGCCACGCTGTATGATAGAGGAGGGCGGGAGGCAGCTCGTGTTGAAGCCGTGTTACCGCATAGGCTTTGGCACGTACATAATCCGGTAGTGAGGTGGTTCCTCCCACGATCTCTGTCTCAGTTCCCTGTTAACGGCTGCATCGTCGTCGGATCCGCTGTCCGACCGTGCAACCAGTATACCATAGGTCATCGATTGGCCTAGAGGGTAATTGCATCCTGGCCATCTTCCGGGAAGCTCGGCGGCCTGTCGTGTTGTGCGGATGAGGGCGTCCGACGGCTTCACTGTGATGAGCGAGGCTCTTCGAGCTTCCCGGAAGATCAACGACGACAGCTCTGAGTGAGGAGCATGCATGCCGACAACACATAGGACAGGCGGGCCGGAGCCGTGCAATGCTCCGGAGGGGGAGCTCCCCTGGTTGCATTGGGTCATGGCGCTGCGCAGTCTGGCGCAGGCGGGCCTGACCTATGCGGAGGGACCGTTCGACCTGGAGCGCTATGCGGAGATTCAGTCGATAGCGGCGGAGATGGCTGCGGCCCTCTCCGGCGCCGAAATCGGCATGGTGCGCGAGTTGTTCGCCGGCGCGGAGGGGTATGAGACGCCGAAAGTCGATGTGCGCGGCGTGGTCTTTCGGGGGGACGAGCTCCTGCTGGTCCGGGAGCTGTCGGATGGGGGGCGGTGGACGCTGCCGGGGGGGTGGGCCGATGTGAACGATCGCCCCAGTGAGGCGGTGGAGCGCGAAGTCTATGAGGAATCGGGCTACCGCGTGCGCGCGACGAAGCTGCTGGCGGTCCACGACCGGCGGTTGCACGGACCCAGGCCCCCGATCCCATGGGGCGTCTACAAGCTGTTCTTCGCCTGTGAGTTGCTCGGGGGGGCGCCGGCGTCATCCATCGAGACCGGCGGCGCCGCCTTCTTTGCCGAGCACGCCATCCCCGAGCTGTCGGCGGCGCGGGTCACGCCCGAGGAGATCGCGCGTCTCTTTGCCCATCACCGCCATCCTGAGCGGCCCACCGACTTCGATTGAGTGGGGGCGTGTCGCCGGGATCCCGGAGCTTGTTGTGAGCGCGCGGCGATTTCCGCGATCATCATTTGCGCAATTCGCGGTTGGACGTATACTG
>CAZYYC010000164.1:0-7133 GCA_964650935.1 uncultured Anaerolineales bacterium | reverse complement strand
CGCGCGGCGATTTCCGCGATCATCATTTGCGCAATTCGCGGTTGGACGTATACTGGTGATGAGTTACCATGATGTATAGGATGAGTTAGATGACGAGTGTCGAGGCACACACGGATCGGGGCTACCTCACGTACCTCCGGCGCCTGATGGTGCGCAGGTTCACCCTATCGGAGCTGGAGACGTTGTGTTTCGACCTCGGTGTGGATGTCGAGACGCTGCCCGGTCGTGGGTCAAAGCTCGACCTCGTCCGGGCGCTGATCGATCATCTTGAGCGCCGCCGGCGCATTCCCGAGCTGGTGGCCTACCTCCCTCAGATCCGTGATGACCTGCAACTGAAGCCTCTGCCGGACCCCTCCGAACCGCTGGTGGTGGAGGAGCCCCTGGGGTGGACGGCAGCGCCTCAGGCGCCGCGTGCCGCTGAACCGTCGCTCCACAACCCGCAGCCGGCCTGGACCTACACGCTGCCCGGTCAGGCGATGGCGGCCCCCGTGGTGCTGGGTGAGGTCTGTCTCCTGGCCTCTCAGGAGTCGGGGGGAGAGCGCCCCGGCGCCGCCTTGCGGGCCGTGGGCGTCACGCGAGGGGAGCTGCGTTGGGAGCGGCGCTTCCCCAACGCGGTTGTCGGCGGTGTGACGCGCGTCACGGAGCGGGTGGCGTTGGTCAGCTTGCCGACGCTCGGGCGGCTGCCCGGCGAGAGTGCGCTGATGGCGGTCGACGGCTCGGGCCGCATCCTGTGGCGGACTGCTTTCGACGGCTATCAGATCTCGGCCCCTGCCCGGTGTGACCGTGTGACAGCGGTGACGGCTAACGGTCAACGTGTGAAGGTCGTCGACGTTCGGACCGGCGAGCTGCTCGCCGATGCGGCGTTGGACGTTGACGTCGCCCTTGCTGCGCCGGCGTGTGATGATACGACGGTCTACGTGCCCTGTCGTGCGGCGTCGCTGATCGCGCTGGGGTTGGATGGCGAGCTCCGCTGGCGCTATGACGTCGAGGGGATGCTCTCCGGCGTGCAGATCAACCAGACCCCGCTCGTCGTGGGCGACAACGTCGTGGCGGTCCTCACGTCCGGCGTCGTGGTGGCCCTGGACCGCAAGACGGGGCGTCAGGTCTGGGAGGCTCACGTCGGGCCACGGGGCAAGCCCCTGACGGTGCCGGTGACCGATGGACGGCATCTCTTTCTGGGCGCGCGTGACGGCGTCTATGCCCTGGGCCTCGAGGATGGGAAGCAGCAGTGGGTCTTCCGTCCGGGCGCCTATGTGTCCGCCCCGCCCGTTGTGACCGGTGATCTGCTCTGTGTCGCCGGCAATGATCGACATCTCTACGGTGTCGATCTCCACAACGGCAGGTGTCTGTGGCAGCACGCGATGGCGCAGGAGACGAAGACCTCGCCCGCCCTAGCGGAGGGCGAGGATGAGGGGCCTTTCGCGATTGTGGTCGACTGCAGCGGGAGTGTCACGGGGCTGACCTACCCGGTGTCCGCCGAGGCTCACGAGCGGGCGGGTCGCTGGGTCAAGGCGGCGCGGATGTGGGAGGCGGGGAACGACCCGCGTCGTGCTGCGGAGGCGTGGTGGCGCCGGGCTGAGTCGCTGGAGACCAGGACCGGTGGGGTCGATCAGGCGGCTGTGCATGATGAGAGCGCGCGCGCCTGGACGGCAGCGGCGCACCTCTTCGCCGCCGTCTCCGCGGTCGAGAAGGCCGATGAGGCGCGCCGGCGCTATGCTCAGGTGCTGGAGCTCCCGCTGGTCGCGGTTGAGGTGCAGCACCGGGGTCTGGTGCTCGACGCCTGGTCACGGCTGAGGCTGACCTTCCGCAACGGCGGCTACGGCACCGCGCGTAACGTGGTGATCCGTGCGGCGGGCGATCATTTTGAGGGTCAGATCGCCGAGACCCAGATGTTGGCGGCGCTGCCGGCGGGCCAGAGCGAGGTGCGCGAGCTGGACGTGAAGCCCCTGGCCCACGGCGATAGCGTGCCGCTGCGCATGCAGATTGTCTACCTCGATCAGAATGGTGAGCCGCACCGGCGTGAGGAGACGATCTACCTCTCGGTGGCGCGCGAGCCGGCGAAACGCGTCCCGGGTGCGCTGCGCATCCTGTCTGAGATCGGCGAAGCGACGGGTGCTTTCGGGATGCCGCCGGCGCCACCCACGATCGATGTCGAGATTCGGATCGGCAAGGGCCCGCGTGACTACCGTGTTGAGGTGACCCTGGACGGCGGACAGGATTTCCCGGGCGGGCGGTTGTCCCGGGGGATCGCGGCGTGGGTGCCCAGCGGCGAGCCGACGGACGACGGACGGTACCTGTTTGAGAGCCTCTTTCACGACGGAGCGGTCCGCAAGGCGTGGACCATTGCCCGGGATCGAGCGCAGCGGGCGGGCGCGCTGCGGCGCGTGCGTCTGCGGATCGATGAGGAGGCTGGGGAGCTGCAGCGCCTGCCGTGGGAGCTGCTGCACGATGAGGAGATTGTGATCGCGGCGTGTGAGGCAACGCCCTTTTCGCGCTACCTGCCGGTTGACAAGCCGTGGGGGGGCGCCGTGACGGAGCGTCCGATCCGGGTGCTGGGGGCGATTGCGAACCCGCGGGACCTGGCTGAGCGCTACGACCTGGCGCCGTTGGACGTGAAGCTCGAGCGCTTTCTCCTGGCCAACGCCTTTGCCGGCATCGACCCCGAGCAGATCCGACTGGATTTCCTCCCGCCGCCGGTGACGCTCGAAAGACTGAGTCGCGCGATGCGCGAGGGTTACCATTGGCTGCACCTTGTAGGGCACGGACGCTACAATGCGCGGATGGAGCGGATGGACCTGCTGCTCGAGGATGCCGCCGGCAGCACCCGCGCGATCGCCGGGCATCTGCTGTGCCGGATGCTGGCCCATCAGAAGGTGCCGCCGCAGCTCGTCTACCTCTCGGCCTGCCAGAGTGCGGTGGGGGGCGATGGGCAGGTGCTGACGGGGCTGGCTGCCAAGCTGGTGGAGGCGGGGGTCCCCGCCGTGGTCGCGATGCGGGACCGCGTGCCGATCCGCTCGGCCCAGCGGATTGCCCGCGCCTTCTACGAGGGGCTGGCCCGCCACGGCATGGTGGATCGCGCGCTCAACCAATCGCGGGACATGTTGCTCAGCACGGATCTCTCGGGCGTAGCGAGCCCGGTGCTCTTTATGCGGCTTGCCTCGGGCAAGCTTTGGGATGTCTCGTAGGACCTCCACGATGCGGCGGTCCGCTGGGCCCCGCCCCGTTCCGAAGCGATTGCCCCGGGGGCAGCGTGCCCGCCCCTTGTCAAAGCCCTGCCCTATGATAGAATGCTGGGCGTTCGCGCTTGACAGTAGCCGTATAGGATTTCCCACGTTAACCTAGCCCAACTCCGTCATCATCACCGCGGTGTTGTCTGGGTGCGTAGAAGTCTAGCGGCCAATCTGCTGTGTGAGGTCTTGGACCACGAGCAGGGAAACTCAATCGGAGGTATGCATGAGCGACGAATATCAACCCAACGAGGTGGTGGAATCGCAGCCGGAGCCCGACGTGATGCCCGCTGAACCCGCCGCGCCTGATGCGGAGGGAGTGGACAGGCCCGAGGCCGGCCCGACCACGGCGCGTATGGATGTGACATCGTCGGAGGCCTCGCCCGTGGAAGAGGCCCCGCCGTTCCCGGTGGTGGCTGAGGCGCCGCCGGCGGAGGTCTCAACACCGCCGGTGGAGGAGCGTCCGACCCGGGAGGTGGCATTTGCCGTGGAATCCGCAGAGATCCCCGGCGCGGTGCCGGTTGAGGTGTCAGCGGAGCCGACGGAGACGTCGGGGCCGACGCAGACGTCGGAGGCGACTGAATCGCCGTCCACGGTCGTGAGTATCGCCGATCTCGAGCAACCGCGGCGCGCGTCCGAGCCCAAGACGACGGGGATGAAGATGCCCGCGCTGGGTACCTTTCTGAAGGAACGCGGTTGGATCGCAGCGGTCGTGGTCGTCCTGATCCTGATCGTTCTGATGTTCCTGCCCCCGATCTCGCTGGCCGAACGGTTGAGCAGCGGGAACGGGTATCTCACGCTGGATGGTTCGAATCCCTCCGTGACGCACCCCGATGGCCTGACGGTCTCGCGTGCGTCTGATGCGGAGGGGCGGGTGCGGGTCAAGCTGGGATCGATCCCGCGCGCCGACTTTGTGGCGGGGACGGTGCCCGATGAGTTGAGCGGCGCCGTGCAGAGCATCCCCGCCTATCTGGATCCCAAGAGCCCCTACTACACCATCGACCTCCGGACCAACGACGCGGTCGCCGGTGAGATGGCGGTCTTGATCCCGAACGAAGCCGAGCCCTGGGAGACGCTGGATCTGTACGCCTGGGACGGCACGGGGTGGCAGTGGCTGCCGACGGCGCTCGATCGCGAGGGCGAGATGCTCGTCTCGACCGTCGAGGCGCTGCCGGCTTCGGTCGTGGTGATGCAGAGCACGACGAGTGCACGGCGGATCGCGACGGTGGCTGAGACGTGGCCCTCGGGGGCCATCGACCCCGCTGTGACGGAAGTCGACGTGCCGGGTATCCTCATCGGCACGATGGGCGGGACCACGGGCTACATCGATGATCTGCCGGCGGCGTCCGCCGGCGGGCACGCCCTGGTGATCCCCACGGTGCGCAACTGGCTACCCGGACGCGAGGCCAACTGGGCCTTGGTCAGCGATATGGTGCAACAGGAGGCCGATCGCTCGGCCCACGTGGCGAATCTCGTCGCGTTGGTGCAGGACGGCGGGTACCCCGGACTCGTGGTTGACTACCGCAACGTGCAGGCAGGGGATCGTGCGGCGTTCTCTACCTTTATCGGGGCGCTGGGCAGCGCGTTCGATGCGGCGGGGCTGGGCCTTGCCGTGGTCGTCGACACGCCCCAACGTTCCGAGGGTGGGACGTGGGATACGGCGGGCTATGATTGGGCCGCCGTGGGGGCTGCTGCCGACCAGCTGCGCGTCGTGATGCCGTTGGCGCCCGCGGCCTACGCGCCCGGCGGCGATGCGGAGCAGCTGGTGGCCTGGGCGGTCACGCAGGTGGATCGCCATAAGCTGCTGCCGGTCTACTCGACGTTGAGCACCGACGGCGAATCGCTGATGACGCTCGATGAGGTTCTGGGATCGCTGGATCAGATTGCGGTCCGGCAGACCCTGACCGAGAGTGTGGAGCCCGGAACGCTGTTGAACTTCTCGTTGGGGTCGGGTGTCTCGGTGGAGACCGACCCCGAGACGCAGGCGACGCAGGTCATGTCGGGTGGGCGGGCCGTCTGGCTGGGCACGCCCCAGTGGCTTCAGACGCGCACGGATCTCGCTGCGCGCCACCAGCTCGGTGGCGTGGTGCTGCGGAATCTCTATGATGAGGGTCAGGTCGGCGACCTGACGCCGGCGCTGACTGCCTACCAGAGCGGCGCCTCGGGCGGTTCGTTTAGCCTCCCCGATGTGACCTGGGAGGTCACGGGACCGACCGGTCAGACGACGCAGGCGACGTCCCAGATCAGCCGGCCCGAGTTCGCGTGGACCGCGCCTGAGGTGACGGGCACCTATCAGATCGCCGCGATGGTGGGCACGTTGGACAAGGGGGCCCTCGAGATCCTCGTGGCTGCGCCGACGCCCGTGATCACCGAGACGGTGGCTGAGGGAGACGATGTCGAGGCCGAGACTGAGGAGCCGGAGGAGGTGGAGACCGATCCCACACTCCGCGCGGGCTTCGTGGCGGATGTGACGGTCCCCGACAATACGCGCTTTGAGCAGGGTGAGGCGTTTGTCAAGACCTGGCGGCTCCGCAATGCCGGGAACGCCGACTGGCCCGAGGACACGGTCTTCGTCTTCACCGGCGGTGCGGAGCTGAGCGCCGACAAGGAGATCGAGGTCGGCGTGGTCGAGGTTGGTGAGAACGTCGACCTGAGCGTCGACATGGTCGCGCCCGAGGAGGACGGCACCTTCCGCAGCACATGGGAGCTGCGGGCGGGTGGTCGGTCCGTGCAGGGCGGTGGTGTCTATACGCAGATCCAGGTGGGCGAGCCCGCCGAGGAGGAGACGCCGCCCCCGCAGGCCGAGACGCCGGTGGTGGCGCCGAGGCCGGTCGCGAGCGGCGCCTTCGAGTTGGGTGGCCATATCCGCGACTACGGGATTCCTTATAAGGACAAGATGCATTACGCCGGGATGAACTGGGTTAAGATCCAGGTGCACTTCGGGCAGGGCGCGTCGGGTGCGATCAATGCGGCGCACGCCAACGGCTTCAAGATCCAGCTGAGCGCTATCGGCGGTGCGGCGATGACCGCGCAGCCCGGGTTCGCGGATGAGTACGCAGCCTGGGTGGCGGGACTGGCTGCCGCCGGCGCCGATGCGATCGAGGTGTGGAACGAGCCCAACATCGATCGGGAGTGGCAGATCGGTCAGATCAGCCCGCAGGCCTATACGAACCTGCTCTGTAAGTCGTACAATGCCATCAAGGCGGCCAATGGCGGCACCGATGTCATCAGCGCGGCACCGGCGCCGACGGGATGGTTTGGCGGCTGTGGGCCCAACGGCTGTGATGACAAGCCGTGGATGGAGGGGCTCTATGCGGCGGGCGCGGCCAACTGTATGGACTACATCGGCGCGCACCACAACGCCGGGGCGACCTCGCCGTCTGCGCGCATCGGCCATCCGGCCAATCCGGGTGATACGCACCATTCGTGGTTCTTCCTGCCGCAGACGGAGCTCTACTACAACATCTTCCGCGGCACGCGCAAGATCGTCTACACCGAGATGGGCTACGCCTCGCAGGAGGGTGTGCCGGGCTTCTCCGATCAGTTCGCGTGGGCGCGCGGGACCAACAACGCGCAGCAGGCAGCGTGGCTTGCTGAGGCGGTGCAGCTGAGCATCAACACAGGGATGGTGCGGCTCATCATCGTCTGGAATATCGATTTTGTGCGCTATGGGTATGACCCTCAGGACGGGTTTGCGATCATCCGTCCGGGCGGCGGCTGCCCGGCGTGTGACGCGCTGCATAACGTGCTCGGAACGCGCTAGGCGCGTTCCGGCGGGACCGATCGTCGAGCTGCCTGCGGGATGGCCATCCCGCAGGCAGTTTTGTCTCTGGGTGAGCGTGGCTGCGGGGGAGACCTTGTATATGATAGTGGTGGAGTTGCGGCAACGGGGGTTCGGGGGAGACT
>CAZYYC010000163.1:8627-9734 GCA_964650935.1 uncultured Anaerolineales bacterium | reverse complement strand
GACGCGCTACAGGCTGCCCCGCGTGCTTCAGGAGGTGGCACGTGATCCGTCGCCTATGCTCAACCGCCAGCGCATGGGCATCGAGATCGCGGAAGCCGAACGGTTCGATCTGGGTTTCGAGAGCTTCGAGGACGGGATGGTCTTCCTGAGCATGGAGGCCTACCTTCATCCACGCACTGCGGCACTGACGCTGCGGATGATGGACGCCTTCAACTGGTGGCAGAACAACTTCCTGAAGGATTTCGGCGAGAACCGGCGCCTCCTCCTGACGCTGCGCCGTCTGGGCCTGCTGCGCGCCGGGATGCGGCTCGTGGAGAAGGACGTGTCCCGCAATATGCGGGGCGCGCCGAACATCATCACCTACCGCACCCCTGCCTACATGCTGAGCTCGGCGGTGGACCATCGCGCCGGCTTCGGCGGCGACCAGCACCACATCTGGCAGGCAACACTGGGACCCGACGCCGTCTGCTTCACCGCGCACCCCGCCAAGCGCGAGGGACCGACGCCTGACTACTGGACCGGCGAAGGGACCCTGCCGCGGGTCGCGCAGGTCAAGAACGTGCTGATCGCCGTCTACAAGATCAACACGCGACCGGGCCCCTACATCACCCACCGCCTCCTCTTCACCCACGCCTGGCTGCCGAAAGACAAGTTCGACGAGGTCATCGAGCGCGATGGTTGGCTCTTCGCCCGAAAGGGAGAGGGCTACCTGGCGCTGCGCTCGCGCAACCCCTATCATTGGCAGACCGAAGTGGGTCCGGATCAGGACCGCGAGATCCTCGCCCCGGGCAGGACGAACGTGTGGATCTGCGAACTGGGGTCGCGCGAGGAAAGCGGCGGCTTCAGCGACTTCGTTGAGGCGATCCGCGAGGCGCCCCTCAGGTTCCGGGGCCTGCGCGTGGACTACGCGTCTCCGTCACAGGGCCGCCTGCAGTTTGGTTGGCGAGGCCCGTTCCGGCAGAACGGGCGTGGGGTCTCGTTGCGCGACTTTCCACGCTACGACAACGTCACGGCGCAGGCGCCCTATCCCGCCGAGAGGGTGGAGGTTCGGCGCGCAGAGGAATGGCTGACGCTGGACTGGCAGTCGGGAGAGCGCCGCGTGTCGCG
>CAZYYC010000163.1:0-8527 GCA_964650935.1 uncultured Anaerolineales bacterium | reverse complement strand
CTTGCGGCGTCCGCCGTCGAACTCCCCGTAGAAGATCTGCTCCCACGGGCCGAAGTCCAATCGCCCGTTAGTGATCGCCACCACCACCTCGCGGCCCATCACCTGACGCTTCAGATGCGCGTCGCCGTTGTCCTCGCCGGTGCGGTTGTGCCGGTAGCGGCTGATCGGCTCGTGGGGCGCCAGCGTCTCGAGCCAGTCCTCGTAGTCGGCGTGCAACCCGGACTCGTCGTCGTTGATGAACACGCTCGCCGTTATGTGCATCGCATTGCATAGAACTAGTCCTTCCTGCACCCCGCTCTCGCGAACGCACGCCTCCACATCCGGCGTGATGTTGACGAACGCCCTGCGCGTGGGAACATGAAACCACAACTCTTTGCGGTAGCTCTTCATATCCTCGTTTCCTCCTGGACACCTACGTGGACAGCACCGTTAGCGGCATGGTGAATCAGCCCCACTACTTATACATGATGATCGTTCTCTCTGCCAGTCAGCAAGGTTCCCGAGGTATTGGACAATCGCGGGCGCCACAGGTAAACTCCAGAGAGAGGATGGAGGTCGCCGAGGAAGATGAGGTCAGAACCATGCGTAGGCAGCAGATCGCATCAACATGGCGCCGGTGCGCGTGTGTGACAACGGCGGACATAAGCGCGCTACCTCTAGGAGCCACACGATGCTGAAAGCAACCGTAGGATTCGCCGTCGTCACCCTCCTCCTCCTGACCGCGTGCGCACGCACCGCGTCGCAGCCGCCTCGCCTCCACATCGATCCGGATGCGTCCTGGGTGCTTGCGGGCGTGGCGGAGGTTGAGCAGGTGGCCCTGCTCACGGGCCCCGGCTCCATCAACCGGACGGAGACCTACGGTGTCGCCGGGACCGACCTCGGCTCGATGTTCAATATGGATGACAGAACCTACTTTGTCTTCGGTGACACGTTCGGATACCGGACTCCCGGGATGTCGGGCGGAGGGGGGCAGGATTGGCGCTCCAACGTGATGGCGGTGACGACGGATGACGAACCGAGCGACGGCATCACCTTCGATCGCTTCATCTCCGATGCGTCAGGTCGCGCGATCGAACTGATCCCTGCTCGCAAACAGGACAGGGTCGAGATCACGCGCATCCCCACCCACGGCATCGCCGTGGGCTCAACAATGTACCTCTACTTTATGTCGGTTAACCACTGGGGCCCCCCCGGTGTGTGGGAGGCCAACTACAGCGGTATGGCGAAGTCCGTCGATGGGGGTCAAAGCTGGGAGGTTCTGGAGGAGCCACGCTGGGACGGGGCCGGCAACTTCATCCAGGTCAGTCCTGCCAAGGTGAGGAACGCCGACGGGGCCATCGACATCTACCTCTGGAGCATCCCCGCGGGGAGATTCGGCGGCGTGCAGTTGATGAAAGTGCCTGAGACCGAGATCGAGCAGATGAGCAGCTACCGTTACTTCGCCGGCACAGAAACCGACGGTTCCCCGGTGTGGCGTGAGGACCCCGGCGAGGCCGTCACCATCGTCGACGATCGGGTGGGCGAGCTCTCCGTGATCTGGAGCAGGTATCTCGAGCGCTGGATCATGACCTATTTGGGTGGCCCCGGCGACCTCATCCTGAGGGAGGGTCTCGCGCCCTGGGGACCCTGGGGAGATCCCATCACCGTCCTGACCCAGCAGAGCGATCCGGGCCTCTACGGCCCCTTCATGAACCCGCGATACGTGGAGAACGGTGGCGAAACGGTCTATTTCACCCTCTCTCGCTGGGGACCCTACAACGTCTACTGGATGAAGATGCGTTTGGTCAAGCAGTAATCGGGACGAGGGATGAGAAGCCCTGATCAGCAAGCTTGTAGCCCCGTCTCGGGGCGTCGGACGCGGCAACGTTCACATCTGCGGTCTTGACCTTCACCGCTGGGCCTGACCGCCCGA
This sequence comes from uncultured Anaerolineales bacterium, assembly GCA_964650935.1. Lineage (GTDB taxonomy): Bacteria > Chloroflexota > Anaerolineae > B4-G1 > SLSP01 > PWVB01. The sequence goes on along the minus strand of CAZYYC010000163.1, from coordinate 6,615 downwards.
TCAGCAAGCTTGTAGCCCCGTCTCGGGGCGTCAGACGTGGCAAGGCCCTCGCTGGAGGTCGTCGCGACGCTCTGTAGGCGAGATGCGATAGCCTTAGCGGGCACCCGGCACTGCAAGTACAATAGGCCTCAGGGAGCCTAGCATCTACGAAGCGGTGCCCCGAGCGGGCGAACGGAAGGTTGAGGAGGAACCATGACCGGGAAAGACGTCTACAGGCGTACCATCGAGTTTTCGAATCCGGCGTATTTGCCCTCTACGGTCGATGTGGATCTGGACTGGTTGCGGGACAAGGACGAGGCGAAGCGTGAACGCGTGCGTGAGCTTGCCGCCGCATTCCCCGACGACCTCCTGGGCGGCGTCACGGCGGCGGCCCGTGAGACAAAGCTCATCGACGATGACGGCGTCACGCGATGGTGGGACGAATGGCAGACCGGATGGGCCGACGACGGTAATGGGGCGAAGACGGCGTCCTATCCGCTCATCGACGGCTATGAGGCGCCGGCGGAGTATGCTTTTCCGGATCCCCACCTGCCCGGGCGGTTCGCTGCAGCCGATCAGCGGTTGAGCCAACGTGGCGATCGCTACGTCCGATCGCTCGTCTGGTTCACGCTCTTTGAGCGCCTGTGGATGCTGCGGGGATTTGAGAACATGCTCATGGACCCCTACCTGCACGAGCGCGATTTCTGCAGCCTGCGCGACCGCATCGTCGACTACAACCTCGCCATCATCGACGAGTGGATTCGCCGCGACGTCGATGCCGTCTACTTCTCGGACGACTGGGGCTGGCAGCGTGGCCTGCTTATCCGACCCGATGACTGGCGTCGCTTCTACAAGCCCGCCTATGAGCGGATGTTTGAGCGGGTCCGATCGGGCGGGGCCCACGTATGGATGCATCTCTGCGGCGACGTCAGCGCCATCCTGCCCGACCTGGTGGAGCTTGGCCTGAACGTACTCAACCCTGTACAGCCACAGGCTATGGACGTGAAGTGGCTCTCACGCGAGTTCGGCGGCAAGGTGTGCTTCAACGGTGGGGTCGATGTCCAGGGTACCCTGGTCCACGGTACCCCGGAGGACGTGAAGCGCGAGATACACGAATTGGTGGCGCTGTTCGGCGCCTTCGGCGGCGGCTACATCGGTGGCACGAGCCACTCGATCATGCCGGAGACTCCGCTCGACAACGTCATCGCGGTGTTCGAAGCTTTTGCCGAGTACACCCAACACGGATCTCGGGGAGTTCCGCTACCGTGATGCCTCCGCCGCTCACTCTAGACCCGGCTATCGCCCAGGCACGCCGCCACAGCCTGGTAGCGCACTGCCCAGTCGCCGACGTCGGCGATGGCAGTCGCCGAGAAGGGCAAGGAGGGCAGTAGCTCCAGTTCCAAAGCCTGACGCCTGGCGTAGAACTCGATCACGCCGTCGAAGCCGCGCAGGTCGTGCGCCTCACCGTAGGCCTGTCCTGTCAGATATCGGATGACGTGATCCGCCCACGCCGGCGGTCGCTCACGGCGCACCGCCTCAAGCGTCTCAGCGACATCACGTCGGGCGAGATAGATCAGATGCGGCGCCAGAGGTCGGACGATCTCGGCGAGTGTCCCGATGTATCGGCGGACGCTATCGGCGGGTAGGTTGTGGTAGGCCAACAGCGTCGTGATCGGATTCTGGAGGAAACAACACTCAAAGACGTACACAGCGTCTCCTCCGATCGCGTCCGCGACGAACCTGCGCCACTTGGCCGACAGCAACGCCTGGAAACGTTCGGCAGGCAGGTTGTAGACGTCGAACTGCGCGAGCGCGTCCAAGAGCGCATCAGGCGCGCCCTCGTGCTCGGCATGCAGCCGCCGGTAGCTGAAGAACCACATCCCGTTGTCCTGCCGCCCGTGCTGCGCGAGGAAGCCCTCGTGGTCGGGGAAGCGCGCCCGAAGATCCGCAAGGTCAGCCTCGGTCAGACAGGCCACGGACTCAAAATCCGCCGGGTGATCCCAGTCCCCTTCGAGGAACAGCCGCGCAGGCGCCCCGTGGCGCTCAAGCCGGTCGCGGACGTAGCACGCGGTGCTCGTCTTCCCGGAACCGGGGATGCCCTCGACAAGGATCAGCCTAGGTCTAGCCATGGGTCTGAGGTCCTTCCTGTGGATAGAGATCGTGAAGGAAGTATAGCAGGCCCCGTGCCCAGTGAAAGTGCGCCGATGCATAGAAAATATGTACATACCTGCTTCTAATATTGACAATAAGTATACAGACTGCTACAATTGAAGCGACGTGTTTCCTCATCCTGTCTCTAGAGGAGAAGATCATGCATGATGTGCTCATCATCGGTGCCGGGATCGGTGGCATCGCCGCCGCCGCACGGCTTGCCAAGCTGGGATACCGGGTGCGGGTGCTGGAGAAGACCGGCACGCCGGGCGGACGGGTCGCTTTGCTGAAACGCGACGGCTACACCTTCGACATGGGCGCGACGCTCTTCCTCATGCCGCAGACCTATACACAGACCTATGCCGACCTGGGGGAGCGCATGGAGGACCATCTGGATCTGCGCCGCGTCGAGCCCAACTATCGCGTCCACTTCCACGACGACACCTACCTCGACATCACGCCCAACATGGTGGAGATGCGCGAGCAGATGGAAGCCATGGAGCCGGGGTCTTTCCAGTCGCTCCTCGACTTCATGGAGGAGGGCTACCGCCACTATTATCTCTCACTGGAGAAGTTCGTCGGCCGCAATTTCTACAACGTTTTCGACTTCTTCGCGCCGAGCCACCTGCCGCTGCTCTGGAAGCTCAAGCCGCTGGGCAAGCACATCAACGTCGTCAGCCGGCATTTCAAGGATCCGCGCCTCCGCGCCGCCTTCTCCTTCCAGAACATGTATCTGGGCCTCAGCCCCTATGACGCGCCGGCGACCTACACGTTGCTGCAGTTCACAGAGCTGGCTGAGGGGGTCTGGTACCCGATGGGCGGGCTTTACCGCATCGTCGAGAGCCTGGTGGCGATCGCCGAAGGCTTCGGCGCCGAGTTTCATTACAATGCCGCCGTCAAGCAGATCGACGTCAACGGCGACCGGGCCAACGGCGTCACGCTGGAGAACGGCGAGACGCTGCGCGCCGATATCGTCATCGCCAACGCCGACGTGCCCTATGTCTACGCCGACTTGCTGCCGCAAAGCCCCACGGCCCGGCGGCTGCATCACAAGAAGTACACCTCGTCGGCGATTATGTTCTATTGGGCGGTTCAGGGCGATCGCTCCGATGCGCTCCTGCACCACAATGCCTTCCTGGCCGATCACAAGTACAAGCGTTCTTTCGAACAGATCTTCAATGAGTACAGTATGCCCGAGGAGCCGTCGTTCTACGTCAACGCGGTCACCCGCACCGACCCCTCGATGGCGCCGCAGGACGGCGATGCCGTCATGGTCCTGGTCCCTGTCGGATGTCTCGACGAGCAGACACCGCAGAACTGGGACGCCATGCGCGACCGGGCCCGCAGCTGGGTGATCGACAGCCTCGAGAAGATCGGGGTGCAGAACCTGCGCGAGCGCATTCGCTTTGAGGAGGTGCTGATGCCGACGGACTACCGGGACGTCTGGAATCTGGCGCGCGGGACGGCGTTTGGGTTGAGCCACAATGTGCTCCAGGTGGGCTACCTGCGCCCGCAGAATCGGCATCGCCACTACGGCAACCTCTACTTCGTCGGCTCCAGCACCCATCCCGGCACCGGCGTGCCCATCGTTCTGATCTCAGCCGCTCTCGTCGAGGCGCGGATTCAGAAGGAGCATCCCGCTCCGGCCCGCGCTGTTGCCGTGACACGTTAGCCGCACCACGGCGGTACATGCGTCCGGGCTGCACCGATCGGAGAGGCCTGATGCGGCAAACTGGGATGTGGTCGTCCTCGCCGCGTAGCACCGTGCTCCGCTTACCGCGAGCTAGCTTACTCCAGCATGCACCACTATGACGCGATCCTGGCAGGGGGCGGCGCGGCAGGGTTGAGCTTGGCCTATCACCTGAGCCGGCATCCGCGGCTGGCTCAGGCACGGGTGCTCATCATCGACGAACAGGTCAAAGAGCTCAACGATCATACGTGGTGCTCGTGGCTGCAGGAGCCTGAGCCCTTTGACGAGCTTGCCTACCGCGTGTGGGACCGACTGGCCTTCATCGCGCCGGACTTCGCGAGGACCTTCGACCTGGCGCCCTACCGTTACCGTATGCTGCGCGCCGGCGACCTCTACCGCCACGTTCGGCGGCAGCTGGCGCCGCGGCCCAATGTCGACTTCATGCTGGGCCGCGTCGAACGCGTGATCGACGGTGACGCACAGGCAGAGGTACACGTCAACGCACTAACGTTCACCGCCGACTGGGTGTTCGACAGCCGCTATCGTGCCTCGGACGTTCAGCCCGTTGACCGTCGCCGCCACCACGTGCTGCAGCACTTCGCGGGCTGGGAGATCGAGACCGCCGCGCCGGTCTTCGACCCGCAGGTGCCCGTGTTCTTCGATTTCCGGACCCCGCAGGCAGGCGCGACGCGCTTCTTCTACATCCTGCCCTACGACGCACACCACGGGCTGGTCGAGTACACGCTCTTCTCCGAGCACCTACTGCCACGCGCAGCCTATGAGGACGCGCTCACCACCTATCTCCGCGACATCCTCAAGGTCGGCATCTACCGCATCCTCAGTGAGGAGCAGGACCTGATCCCCATGACCGACCGCCCCTTCCCAGCGCGAGCAGGTCGGCGCGTGATGAACATCGGCACGCGCGGCGGACGGGTTAAGGCCTCGTCAGGGTTCGCCTTCCACGCCATCCAACAACAAAGCGCCGCCATCGTCAGGTCATGGGTGGCGCATGGGCACCCCTTCGATCAGCCTCAGACCCCGAAGCGCTTCCGTACCTTCGACGCGATGCTTCTGGACGTGCTCACCCAGCCGGGCGACCTGGGCGTGCGCACCTTCACCGCGCTCTTCCGCGGGCATCCCATCCAACGCATCTTCCGCTTCCTCGACGAGGAGACCTCGTGGGCCGATGACCTGAAGATCATGGTATCTGTACCGTGGATCCCCTTCATCAGGGCGTGGATCAACGGCTAGAGGTAGGTCAGCCTCCCCTTGTAGTGCGTCAACCACCGCTCATTGAAGGCATCTCCCCCGTCCAGATTGGCGCTCATGAAGATCGGTGGGTCGCCGGTACGCGCCATCAGCAGGTCCGCCACACGCACGACGATCGCGTTGAGGATCGCCGCCCCCGTGATTGTGGATGAGGGCCCCACCCGCTGCGCCAGCCCCGGCAACGCGATGAGCGCGTCACCGACCGGGGCGCGGTTGTCGAGCACCAGATCCGCCATCTCGAAGAGGCGCGGCAGCCCGGGCCCGCGCGGCGTCACCGAACTCGAGTACCCTACCGAGGTCAGCGCGATCACGAAGGCCCCCAGCTCCTGCGCCCCCAGCGCGAACTCAACCACGGCGGCGTTGCGCCCCGAGACGGAGTGCACGATGAGCACGTCCCCCGCCTCGATCGGCGACTCGGCGACGATCTCGCTGCCCAGCCCCGGCATCCGCTCCAGCCGCGACGTCAGGGTCACGGGCCGCACGTCGGTGACCAGCCCCGGCGGCAGCACCGGGTTCACCGGCACCAGGCCCCCGGCCCGGTAGAAGAGCTCCTGCGCCAGGATGCCGGCGTGCGTCGCCCCGAAGACATAGACCAGGTGGTCGGCCTCAATGGCGTCGGCGATGACCTGTGCTGCGCGCTCCATCGCCTCGTGCTGGCTCTCCTGAATCTCCTGCAACAGGGCGATGATCTCCTCGAAGTAGCCCATGTCAGTATCCCTTCTCCCGTGCCTCCGCGTCCGCGTGATCCACCAGCTCGGGACCGTTGGGCCGGTTGACGCTCGGATAGATGGTCGGCGTGAGGCCCTTCGCCAGCATCATCTCGATGATCCCCGCCACCACCGCCCATAGTGCTGTCGCCGCGCCGATCCCGGAGAAGGGGATCGCGTCGTAGTCGAGCCCCTCGACCTCGAGCATAGCGTCGCCATAGGGCGTGTGGTTATCGAGCACCAGATCGGCCACCTCATAGAGACGCTTACCCGAGGGATGACCCGACTTGAGCTGCGGGCTGTAGGCCATCGACGTGATGGCAATCACCGTGAGTCCGTGGTAGTGCGCCTGCAGGGCCAGCTCGACGACATTCGCGGACTTGCCCGACACACTGCCGACAAAGAGGACGTCACCGGGCCGCAATTGGGCGCTCTGGAAAATGTACTGGATGTAACCGTAGCTCAACTCGCCGTTATCCTGCGGTTCATCGGCCCGTGACCGAACCACGTTGTCGACCGTCAGACCGAACGACAGTCGGTTCAGCGCCACTAACCCGCCGGCGCGCCGGATCAACTCGTGCGACACCAGGTGCCCGCTGTCGAAGATGTGAATCGCACCGCCATTCGTCAGCGACGCCACACACAGCGCAGCAGCACGTTCAATCGCCTCCCGGTCGGCAGCGATTTCGTCGATCTTCGCCTTAAGCGTGTCGAAATACCTGTCAATGAGTTCCATGTCTCCTCGTCTTTCTATGTCCCAATCAAAGGCTAGAGCACACCGCCGCGATCGTGTAGGAGCAGATGCCCCAACGCGATGGC
>CAZYYC010000162.1:0-9737 GCA_964650935.1 uncultured Anaerolineales bacterium | reverse complement strand
GTCGGTTGTCGTAGTCTGGTCACTCATCGCTCCTCACCTCTGCGTAATTGAATTACGTAACTGATTGTAACTCGCTAACGCATAGGTGTCAAACTACCAGGTCCGCTCTCTGAGGAGTTCCCGGATGGCCTCTCTGGACACCGGGAGCTGATCGATATGATCCTCAAGCCAACTGGAGAAGTCGGCTTCAATCTCGTCCGTCCAGCGGGTATCGATCTGCCCCGGGGTATAGCGGCCCTCGCGCAGCCGCTGCTTGCCGAAGACGTCACGTAGGTGGACGAGTTCGGAGGTCTTGACGACCTTCTCGACGAGATGGGGTGGGATGAAGATCACGCCCTCGTGCTTGCCCAGGACGACGTCGCCGGGCATGACCGTCACGTGGCCGATGCGGATCGGGCAGTTGACGCCGACGAGCATAATCGTGGGCGAGGCGTAGGTGGGGTGGAAGCCGCGGACGAAGCTGGCGAAGCCCTCGATGTCGCGGATCCCCTCGATGTCGCGGACCGAGGCGTCGTGAACGACACCCCGGCCCGACTTTGCGAAGATCGCGGTGGAGAGGTTGTCACCCATGATAGGGCCCTGCTCGTGCTTGCCAAAGACGTCGGCAACGTAGACGTCGCCCGGCACCAACATATCGATCGGCCAGGAGATCTGGTCACCGATGCAGCCGGCCTCTGCACCTTTCCGCTCCATCAGCGCGCGCATACCCGGACGGCGGGGCATGTACATCGCCGTGAGCGCGCGCCCGACCAGCGTACCACCGGGATGGGTACAGACGAAGCCGTCCTCATATTGCCAATGGTAGCCCTCATTGCGCAGCACGCCCCACGCCTGGGTGAGGGTCACGTGGGCGACGCGTTCCAAGAGATCGTCAGGCACCCACGGGCGACCGTCGGGAAAGCGCAGGCCCGTCCACTCGCAGGTGTAGTCGATGATCTCCTCGGGCGCCATATTGAGCGGGGCGAATTTCACCGTGGCTCCTTCCTGAAGATGTCCGAGACGCGCACCATGTCAAACTTGGGGGAGCGGTCGTAGTTGTAGACGCCGTTCTGTTCCTGCTCGATGTCGGTCAGCTGAGTGTAGCAGTAGCCGCAGATGTGGTCGTGGCTCAGCACCGCATCGACCAGCCCCTCCAGGCGTGCATAGAAGGCCTCCAGAGTCTGCGGGTCGTCACCATAGCCCCAGGAGTCCTCGGCAAAGACCAGCTCTTCAGAGGGGATCCACTTGATTCCGCCGAACTCATCGATGATATAGGGTTGCCCGGTGTAGGAGATCTCGTGCTCGGGGACGTTGCGCCACACGCCGCTCTTCGGATCGGGTGTGAGCAGGGCCTGCAGGGCGTCGGGGTCCTGCGTGTAATTGTGGACCGTCCAGAGGTCGGTCCGGACATGGGCATAACCGCTGGCGTCGTTGACGGGTCGAGTGGGGTCCAGGGCGTGGCAGAGCTCGTAGGCGTCGACGTGCAGGCGCGCATGCTGGGGGTGACCCGCACCCCCGCGGGTCTCGTTGAAGGGTGTCCAGGCTATGATTGATGGGTGGTTGCGGTCGCGGCACACGATCTCACGCCACTCGGACAGGAAGTTGCGGGCGCTGATCGGGTCGGTGACGTCGATACCCCAACTCGAGGACTCGCCCCAGGTGACGTAGCCCAGCCGGTCGGCCCAATAGTGGAAGCGCGGCTCGAAGACCTTCTGATGGAGTCGTGCGCCGTTGAAGCCTGCCGCCATTGAGAGTTCAATATCGCGCTTGAGGGCCTCATCGCTCGGGGCGGTCCAGAGGCCATCGGGGTAGAAACCCTGGTCGAGCACCAGGCGCAGGTAGAAGGGCTGGTTATTGAGAAAGAGGTGGTTGCCCTCGACGTGGACTTTGCGCAGGCCTGCATAGCTCTGGACCGTGTCGACGACGGTGGTGCCATCCAAGACCTCAAAGGTGAGGTCATAGAGGAAGGGATCGTCAGGCGACCAGGTTCTAGGATTCGCGAGGGGGAGAACGTAGGGAAGACCGCTGCTAGCGACCAGCGTGCGCCGGTCGACGATCTTGCCGTCGGCGCGTACCGTAGCGCGGAACCTGAGTCCCTGTCTCTCGGCGTAGAAGGCGGGTATCACGACGAAGCTGGCGTTGTCCAGGTCGGGGATGATCTGGATGTCCTTGAGGCCGAACTGGGGCACAGCCTCCATCCAGACGGTCTGCCAGATGCCGGTGGTGCGGGTGTAGAGGCAGCCGAAGGAGCGGTAGGCGTGGCACTGCTTGCCGCCGGGCTGTACGCCCGAGCGTACCTCGTCGCGCACGAAGACGACCAAATCGTGCATCTCGCCGGGCTTGACGTGGTCGGTGACGTCAAAGCTGAAGGCGACCGTGCCGCCCCAGTGGCGACCGACGGCGACGCCGTCGATGAAGATCTCGCATTCGTAGTCGACGCCGCTGAAGTGGAGCACGATGCGCTGTCCGGTCCAGGACGTGGGCACGGACACCTGACGGTGATACCACATCATCTCGATGAAGTCAGTGTGTTCTACACCGGAGAGCTGCGACTCGGGACAGAAAGGCACGATGATCGTTCCGCTGTTGGGCAGGTCAGAGAAGTCGGTGCGGGACTGGAAGCCGCGCTCCCGCCCTGACTGACCGAAGTCAAAGGCATAGTTCCACGGGCCATTGAGGTTGATCCAGCTAGCGCGCACGAGCTGTGGGCGCGGATATTCAGGTCGCGGCATATCTGCCATGGGTGATCTCCTATGATCTGAACTGTGGTGGGTATCGATGGATACAAGCATAGCCAAGTGATGCGCCAGGTCAAATGGAAGGCGTGCGGGATGCCTTCATGAGCAAGCTTGCCGCCCCGTCTCGGGGCGTCAGCCGCGGCAAGGCCCTCGCTGGAAGCCGTGGCAACGTTCTGTAGGCGGCACTAGCCCGGAATCGGACGTGCTCTCGGGCATTGCGGGTATGCTATAATGAACCCGGAGCGGTCCGAGGAGGTGTGATCTTGAGGCGTGAACATCGCTGTGAACGAGGGGCATGGCTGGGATTGGGCGCTGGACTTGTGACCGGTGCGCTGGTCGGATGGACGCGGTGGCGGCGCGAGACGGCGCGACGAGGCTCGCCCTGGCTACGTGCGGCGGAGACCCGATCGGGCCGACGGGCGTCGGCCTTGGTGACCGGTGCGTCGAGCGGGATCGGGCAGGCCTATGCCAGGAAGCTGGCCTCAATGGGTTACGACCTGATCCTGGTGGCCCGCCGCCGAGAGCGGCTGGAGGCGCTCGCGGCAGAGTTGCGGACAGCTGATGGTGTCGGGGCTAGGGTGCTCCCGGCGGATCTGGCGACGGATGCAGGCGTGGCGACCGTCGAGCGGGTGATCGCGGCGACCGACGACCTGGCTGTGTTGGTCAACAACGCCGGGTTCGGTGCGGCAGGTACGTTCGCGCGAGGTGATCTCGAGCGGCATCTGGCGATGGTTCGGGTCCACGTGGAGGCGGTCATCCGACTGACGCGGGCGGCGCTACCGGGTCTGTTGGCTCAGGGCCGCGGCGCGATCGTGAATGTGTCGTCGCTGATGTCCTTCTATCCGATCTATGGTGGATCCACCTATGCCGGCAGCAAGTGTTATCTGCGGGCCTTCACGGAGGCTCTGCATCAGGAGCTCATGGGAACCGGGGTTCGTGCTCAGTCACTCTGTCCGGGCTTTGTGCGGACCGAGCTGCAGGACGTCGCAGAGATCCAGAAGCTCCCGCTGCCCGATTTCGTCTGGATGTCACCGGAGGCGGTGGTCGAAGGCTCCGTTCGTGACCTGGCCCGTGATCAGGTCATCTCGGTTCCGGGGTGGTGGTACAGGGTGCTTGCCGGCATCTCGGGACTTGTTCCTCGCGCTTTGATCTATGCTGCAGGGCGATGGATGGGTTCGACCAGGGAGAGTAACTGAATGAGTCGCGCAGGCCCTCGCGGTCAACAGCGAGGGCCTGCACAGTGTCTGCTCCGTTGTCAGTCAACCGGCAGGTTCGTGGCTTGCAGCGTGTCCCTCACGAAGGTCGTCAGATCCGTTTTCAGCTTGGCGAGTGAGGGCAGGTGGAGGTACATCATATGGCCCGCCTCGTAGTAGCCCATCGAGATGTGGTCCTGTAGCGTCGGGTCGAGCTCGAGATGGTTGAAGGTGTACTCCGTCGCGAGGTAGGGCGTGGCGAGGTCGTAATAGCCATTGCCGACGAAGACTTTGAGATAGGGATTGTAGGTCAGCGCCTGCCGGAGGCTCTCGGCGACGTTGAGATAGCGATTCTGGTGTTTTCCGTAATCCCAGGGCTGTACGTTGCCCGTTAGGATCTCGTACGACTTGTCGATCTTGACGTCAAGGATCGAGCGTACGTAGTAGTTCAGTGCAGCGCTGTAGGCGCCCTGAACGATCGCATAGCTTGGGTCATAGTCGTGGACCTCGCCGGCTGCGTCACGATCGATGCCCTTGATGCGTGAGTCGAAGCGTCCGACGGTGCGCCGCTCCTCGCGCAGCAGCTCCTTGACGAAGCGATGGATGTTGATGCGCAGGTTGGTCTGCTCAATATAGGCCTCGCTGAGTCCGGTGAATCGGGCGAGCTGTGAGACGATCTCCGTGTGCTCCTCTGACGGAAGGGTGGCGCCCTTCATCAGCGCGATGTTGTAGGGGCCTATCGCGAAGGCCTCGGCCTGCGCCAAGACATCTTTGAGGCTCAGCTTCTGCAGGTCCTGGGGCAGCTTGTGGTGGTACCAGGCGGTCGCGGTGTAGGTGGGCAGGAAGAGGATGTAGGGGAGGTCGTTGCCCGGCACGAAGCGGGCGCTTTGGAAGTTGAGGATGGACGAGATCAGCATAATGCCGTTGACGTACATCCCGAGATTTTCCTGGAGGTGAGATGAGAGCCCGGCAGCGCGGGTCGTGCCATAGCTCTCCCCGATGAGGAACTTCGGCGAATCCCACCGCTGGGCGCGCGTGGTGAAGAGGCGGATGAACTCGCCTACCGACTCGATGTCCTGCTCGACGCCGTGGAACTGCTTGGCCTCCTCACCGGGGGCTGGGCGGCTGTAGCCGGTGCTTACGGGGTCGATGAAGACCAGGTCGGTGACGTCGAGCAGCGAGAATTCGTTGTCGACCAGCTTGAACGGTGGTGGGAGAGGCGTACCCTCGTCCTCCATCAGCACGCGACGCGGGCCGAGAACGCCGAGATGGAGCCATACGGAGGATGATCCGGGCCCTCCGTTGAAGGAGTAGGTCATAGGGCGCCGGCTGGGGTCCTCCACGCCGTTCTTGGTATAGGCCACGTAGAAGATAGTGGCTTTGGGGTCGCCTGCGTCGTCCCGCAGAACGAGCGTACCCGCCTTGGCGGTATAGGCGATCTCCTTCCCGTCGATGGTAACGGTGTGCTGGGTCTCGGATACCTTGTCCTCGAGGGACTCGTGCTTGGCCTTGCCCGTGTCCTCTGTCTGGGCCTCTTGTTCCTTCGTCATGAAGTATCTCCTCGGTGAGTTATCAGATGGTGTCGATGGCGTGAGTATAGACCGGGCAAGGGATGCGTCAACCTCTATCTTTGGTGCGCGCTTTTCGCAAGGTAGACGTGCTGGTGGTATACTCTTGCCCTGATTCATCATGGTGAGGAGGAGCGAGTGGATACCGTTCGAGGAACCGACCCGGAAAACGTGACGGGTGTTGACTTTGATGCCGTGATCGAGCGGCGGAACACCGACAGCTTGAAGTGGGATGTCTATGCCGATGACGTCCTTCCTATGTGGGTCGCCGATATGGATTTTGTGTCGCCCGATGCCGTCATCTGTGCGCTGCGTGAGCGTGTGAACCATGGGGTCTTCGGCTATAGCCGGCACGCGTCGCGTTTGCCGGAGCTGATCGTCGAGCGCCTTGCGACACTCTATGACTGGCACGTCAGCCCCGAGGCGATTGTCTTCCTGCCGGGGATTGTAAACGGCTTTAACGTGGCTACTCGCGCCTTCGTCGCCGCCGATGAGGCGGTGATGATTCAGACGCCCGTCTATATGCACATCCTGCATGCCGCACACGACGCCGGCGTGCAGGGACAGGGGATGGCGTTGACCCGTGATGAGGATGGACGGTACGTGATCGACTTTGAGCAGTTTGAGTCAACGATCACCGACCGGACGCGCATGTTCCTCTTGTGCAATCCGCATAATCCTGTGGGGCGGGTCTTTACCCGAGAGGAGTTGCACCGGATGGCGGAGATCTGTCTACGGCGAGACGTGCTTATCTGCTCCGACGAGATCCACTGCGACCTCGTCTTCAGCGGCAGCCGTCATACACCCATTGCGGGTCTCAATCCCGAGGTCGAGGCTCGGACGGTCACTCTAATGGCACCGAGCAAGACGTTTAACATCGCGGGGCTGCACTGCGGCTTCGCGGTCATCCCCGATGCAGAACTTCGCCGCCGGTACAAGGAGGGCCGTGGTGGCCTCGTAGGATCCCCCAACCTGATGGGCTACGTCGCTGCCGAGGCGGCGTACGCCGAGGGGCAGCCGTGGCTTGATGCCCTGCTGCGCTACCTGGAGGGGAATCGGGACGTCATCACGAGCTTTGTCAGAGCACATATGCCGGAGTTGAAGGTGACACCCCTCGAGGGGACTTACCTGGCGTGGATCGATTGTCGTGAGGCTAATCTGCCGCAGTCGCCCACCACCTACTTTCTGGAGCGTGGGAAGGTGGCCTTCAGCGATGGGGCCGCGTTCGGGCCTGGAGGCGAGGGGTTCATCCGGCTGAACTTCGGCTGCCCTCGGTCCCTGTTGCTCGAGGGTCTGGAGCGCATGCGGAGGGCTCTGGCCTCGCGCTGAAGCACCGGATTGACTGCGGACCAAGTGGATGTAGGGTATAGTTCGAGAGGACGGATCGCGTACTCAGCGGCCGGGAGGGACGAGATGCGAGATAGGCCATATAGCCAGGATCATCCGATGATCGATGACTACGCCGATGCGTCACGCCTGGCTGAGGAGAGTTACGGTAAGGCGGATGCCATCCGACAGGCCCTTGAGACATCCGTTGAGATCGCCAGGCTTCTCATCCCCTCTCCTGCCCTGGTCCCGCTCCTCAAGCAACTCTGTGACCTTCTCTATGAGCGCTACCCGTGTGACTATGTGGCGGTTCTGCTCGTTGATGCTGTCGGTGCGTCGCTCAGCGCGTGGGCAGTTGTGGGCGATGCGCCGCCGGACCTTGATCTCAGCGCGTCGCGCGTTCCGGTGGAGGGGGTTGGGCTTATCGGTCAGGTGATGCGTGACCGGCAGCGTCTGTTGGTCGAGAGGGCCGGGCAAGGGCGACGGCTGGTGATGCCCTTGACGGTTGAGGAGCGTTTCGTGGGCGTGATCGATCTTGGCGGGCCCCGGCTCGTCGACGATTCCACGCTGGATCAGCTGGCATCCCACATCGCCCTGGCGGTCGACCAGACCCGCCGCCGCGAGGACGAACATCAACAGCGTCAGCTTCTGGAACGACTCAACGACATCGGGCGCACGCTGACGCAGACGCTGGATCCCGAACAGGTCTTCGATACGATTCTCTTGCAGATTGCGGACATCGTCCCTCACGATCGGGGCGCCATCATGCTCCAGGCGGATAGCGAGTTGGTCATGCGGGCGACACGTGGGTTTCCCGAGGCTGCTGATCCGCTGCGCATCCGGGTGCCGATCCATGAGGATGACGTCTACCGTACGATCCGCAGCTCGCGGCGCCCGTTGCTGATCCCCGACGTGTCGAAGCGCTCGGATTGGCAGTTCGTGGCCGATCTGCCCCCGGCTCAATCGTGGCTGGGGGTGCCCCTGATCATCGAGGGCGATGTGATCGGCATGCTCTCGCTCGTTCGTGAGAGGTCCAATACCTACACGGCTGCAGAAGTAGCGCTCTCGGTCGCTTTCGCACAGCAAGCCTCCGCTGCCCTTCATAATGCACGGCTCTATGATGACCTCAGCAAGGTCAATGTGACGCTGGAGCGGACGGTGAGCGAGTTGAAGCAGCGCACGCGTGACCTCGAGACCACCTATCAGCAACTCAAACGACTGGACCAAGCGAAGTCGGACTTCATTGCGGTTGCTTCCCACGAGCTCCGGACGCCGTTGACGGTGATCAGCGGGTATGGGCAGATGCTGTCCACGGACCCTGCCATCAGCGGTGATGACTATCGTGCTGCGGTGATCGAGGGGCTGATGGCGGGGGCCACGCGGCTGAACACGATCATCGAGGATATGCTCGATATGGCGCGCATCGACAACCAAGCCATGGATATCCGCCCCGAGCCGCTGTTCATCGATGTACTGATCAAGGCCATCCATCCCACACTCAAACAGATTCTGCGGGATCGTCGTATTACGCTCAAGATCGACAGAAGCTTGGCCAAACTGCCCTACGTCGAGGCCGATACGGTCGGTGCGCGCAAAGTATTCCACCATTTGATGGTGAACGCGGTGAAGTACACACCTGATGGCGGTTCCGTCCGTGTCTGGGGGCGCCATCTGCGCGCCGATGAGACGGCTCTGGATAGGGAAGCGGTGGAAGTTGTCGTGAGCGACACCGGCATCGGTATTGATCCTGTCGTGCAGGATCTTATCTTCGCTAAGTTCTACCAGACAGGTCAGGTATCGGTGCACTCATCGGGCGCCGAGAAGTTCAAAGGGGGAGGGCCGGGCCTGGGACTGGCAATCGCGCGGGGCATCGTCGAGGCTCACGGGGGTATCATCTGGGTGGAGAGTCCCGGCTACGATGAAGAGGCGTGTCCGGGTAGCGCTTTCCACGTGGTGCTACCGCTCCGCCCTGATACCATCTTGCCGGATGATCAGATGGTTGGAGAGTATGGGGGATAGCTCGGTGCGCCGCAGCGGCGATGCTGTGGAGATACTGCTGCAGCAGGCCATCGTCGCGGCCAAGGAGGGTCGGCTGAGGCAGGCGCAGGCCATGCTACAGCGCGTGTTGGCCCAGGACCCCGAGAACGTCGTCGCTTGGCTGTGGATGAGCGGTGTGGTCGCCGATCCGCTCAAGCGCGAGGGTTGCTTGCGCAGAGCCCTCGAACTGGATCCCTATCATGAGACCGCACGCCGCGGCTTGATGGTCGCGCAGCGCGAGGCAGCTGCTCACATCCTGCCGCAGGCGATTAGTGCGGCGAGGGGCGGCGATATCGTGCGGGCGCGAAAGCTGTTCACGGACGTTGTGGTGCGCGACGAGACGAGCCTCGAGGCGTGGCAGTGGCTCAGTCGGGTGGTGGAGACGGCGGAAGACCGCGAGATTTGCTTTCAGAACATCGTGATGCTGGATCCCGACGATGCGGACGCGCGCCGGCAGTTGCTCCTGTTGGAGCAGTCGACGGCCCAGGCTGACCGTGACCTATCCGACGATGAGGACGACGCTGCCCGCGGGGTTGCCGCTACGCTTGCCGGCGACATCTTGGGCGCGCCCTATCGAGCCAAACACACGACGAGCGTCCCCGAGCCCGAACCTGAGCCGGAGCCGGCCTCGTTTGCCGTGTGGGCGAAGTACGAAGACGCGACGCTCTGCCCTGTCTGTGCAAGCTCCACCGACCCGGCGGATCGCCGCTGCCCAACGTGTAGGGCGCCCCTCTGGGTGAAGGTGCGAGGCAGCGCCGAACGCTCCCAGCTGCTATGGATCGTCATCTTGCTGCAGCTTTGGAACACGATCTCGGCGTCCACTTTCGCCTTGCTCGCGCTTTTTGTGGTGAGCTTGCGTCTTCAGATCAACGACACCCTGAGCCTGCTCTATGGCT
>CAZYYC010000161.1:0-9778 GCA_964650935.1 uncultured Anaerolineales bacterium | reverse complement strand
CGCGGTCGCGGCGCTCCGCGATGCGGGCGTGCCGATCCTGATCCAGGGCTATCCTGATGAGATGGGCAAGATGGCGCCGGAGGTGCGGCGGGATGCCTTCTGCGGCAAGCTCTCGATCATGGACGTCTTTCATCAGAACGGACTCAAGTTCACGGCGCTGAAGCCGCACGTGGTCAGCCCCACGAGCGAACGTTTCCGCGCCAACGTCGACCACTTCGACCGCGTCTGCCGCGTCGTGGCGCGGATGCGTCGCATGGTCGTGGGCGCGATCGGGGCGCGGACGACCGCCTTCAAGACGGTGCGCATCGATGAGGTGGCGCTGCAGCGGGCCGGCATCACGATGGAGACGCTCGATCTCTCAGACGTCTTCGCGCGGATGAACGCTGTCGCCCCGGATGGTGCGGCTTACCGGGCAAAAGCCGAACGTCTGCGCGGGTATACCTCCTGGCAGGGCGTGCCCGAGGCCGCCTTCGGCAAGATCGTGCGCCTCGGCGTCGCGCTCGACGATGTGATCGAGGAGTACCAGATGGACGCGCTGGCGGTGCGCTGCTGGATCGAGCTGCAGCAGCAACTGGGGATCTCCCCCTGTGTGCTCCTGGGCGACCTCAACGAGCGGGGTATCCCCGCCGCCTGCGAGGTCGATGTGGGCAACGCCGTGACGATGGCGGCGCTTCAGCACGCCTCGGGCGAGCCGGCGACATGCCTGGACTGGAACAACAACTTCGAGGACGAGGACGACAAGTGCATCCTCTTCCACTGTGGTCCGGTCCCCAAGGCGCTCATGGCGGGGCCGGGTCACATCGCCGACCACGCGATCCTCGCCAACTCCGTGGGCGAGGGGTGTGGCTTCGGCTGCCACGTGGGCCGCATCGCCCCGTTCGACTTCACCTTTGCGAGTATGATGACCGAGGCGGGCACACTGCGCTTCTACCTCGGCGAGGGGGCGTTCACCGAGGACGCGATCCCGGAGGCCTTCTTCGGCTGTGGTGGGGTGGCGGAGATTCCGGCGCTGCAGGATGTGCTGCTCCACGTTGGCCGACAGGGGCACCGGCACCACGTGAGCGTGACGCGCGGACACGTGGTCGCGCCGGTGCGCGAGGCGCTCGAGCACTATCTAGGTTTCGAGGTCGCGACGCCGCAGGAGAGGTAGCCCAGGCGAGAGAGGCCGGCTCTTTCGGTCCGCGGGCAGTCCCTCTCCCCGCGCAAGTAGCCTGACGTCTCCCTCCGCCGGGGGGAACAAGAAGGGGAGAACGCGGACGAATGCACGAGATCAAGGGAGAAGAGGTTATGACACTAGTCGAGGCTGACATCGCTCGGGCGGCGTGGGAGGCGGGGACGGTGATCCCCGCGTTCAACGTGCCCCACCTGCCGATGCTGGAACCGATCGTTCAGGCGGTGGTGGATCAGGACGCGCTGGCCCTCATCGAGACGGCGCGTATCGAATGGCGGACCTTCGAGTGCTACGGCCCCGCTGCGGTGCAGGAGGCTTTCGCGCGCTACGGCGATCCCGACCACGTGCGGCTGCATCTCGACCACGTCCCGGTGGTGGACGAGGATGATCTGGAGGTCGACTACCTGCCGATCCTCCGGCAGGCCATTGCGTTGGGCTATGGCTCGGTGATGATCGACGGCTCGCGCGTGGAGCTGGGGGCGAACATCGCCGCCACGCGCGAGGCCGTGGCGCTGGCGCATGCAGCGGGGATTCCCTGTGAGGCGGAGCTCGGCGCGATCCTGCGTGAGGGCGCGGGGCCGCTGCCTCCCTATGAGGAGCTCTTCGCTTCGGGCGAAGGCTTCACCGACGTTGCCGAGGCCGAGCGTTTTGTCGCTGAGACGGGGTGCGACTGGCTGTCTGTTGCGGTGGGTAACCTGCATGGCGCCGTCTCGCAGGCCGCCAGAGACAAGCGGAAGACGCAAGCGCGGCTGAACCTCGACCATCTGGCACGCTTGCGCGAGGCGACGGGCCTCCCCCTGGTGTTGCACGGCGGCTCCGGCGTGCAGCGCGACGATGTCCTGGCGGCAATCGAGGTTGGGATCGCCAAGATCAACATCGCCACCGAGGTGCGCCAGGCCTTCGAGGAAGGCCTCAAGCAGCAGGGCGGGCTCGAGGGCGGCAAGGCGGCGGTCTACGAGCGCGCAACCTGGCTGATTCGCGACTACTATGGTCTGACCGGGTTGCGACGCCGGATCCTGGGGTGAGCGATGAGCCTCCTGGGCATCGATGTCGGCACCACGGGCTGCAAGGTCTCTCGCTTTTCGACCGGCGGCGAGGTGCTGGGCACAGCCTATCGCGAGTATGACATCGCTCACCCGGCACCGGGTCGGGCGGAGCTGGATGCCGGTTACGTCTGGGCGCAGATCAAGGGCGTCGTTCGTGAGGCTGCGGCGGGGGCAGAGGCGGATCCTGTCCGGGCTGTGTCGGTGGGATCGTTGGGCGAGGCGGTTGTGGCAGTCTCGAAGGACCGCGAGATCCTGGCTCCATCGATCCTCAACTTCGACGTGCGGGGCGAGGCCTATCTCGATGGATTGGCTCGTGGCTTGCCTGAGGAGACGCTTTATCGCGTCAACGGCAACACGCTGGGCAATCACTATGGGCTGACCAAGCTGCTCTGGATGCGCGACCACGCGCCGGAGGTCTGTGAGCGGACGAATAAGTTCCTGCTCTGGTCGAGCTTCGTGGCGCACATGCTGGGCGCGGCGCCGGTCGTCGACCGCTCGTTGGCCAATCGCACGCTGCTCCTCGACCTCGGGACGGGTGATTGGTCCGACAGGTTGCTCGCGTGGGCCGGCATCGACCGCGAGAAGCTGCCTGACGTGGTGCCGACCGGCACCGTCATCGGCACGGTCTCTCCGCACGTTGCCGATGATCTGGGTCTACCCAAGGACGTTACCATCGTCGCCGGGGGGCATGACCAGTGCGTCAACGCGGTGGGCTGTGGCGTGATCGAGCCTGGGCGCGCGGTCTATGGGATGGGCACCTTCATCTGTATCACCCCGGTCTACAGAGAACGACCCGACCCGGCACCGATGCGGGCTCAGGGCCTCAACACCGAGCACCATGCGGTGCCGGGGGCGCTCGTGAGTTTCATCTACAACCAGGGCGGGTCACTGGTGAAGTGGTATCGTGACACCTTTGCCGCGGCGGAGCACGCGCAGGCGCGGGCGGCGGGCCGCGACGTCTACGACGCGCTCTTCGCGGAGCTGCCGGAGGGTCCCAGTGGCCTGACCGTGCTGCCGCACTTCACCACAACGGGTCCGCCCGACTTCATCGCCGATTCCGCAGGCGTCATCGTGGGACTGCGGTTGGAGACGCCGCGCGGTGCGATCCTCAAGGCCATCGTCGAGGGGGCGACCTTCTACCTACGGGCCTGTATGGAGGGGCTGCCGGCGTTGGGCATCGCGATCGAGGACTTCCGCGCGGTGGGCGGCGGCAGTAAGTCCGACGCCTGGGTACAGCTGACGGCGGACATCCTGGGACGCCCTCTCACCCGCCCGCGCGTCACCGAAGCGGGTGCGCTGGGGGCTGCGATCATCGCCGGCGTGGGGAGTGGGCAGTTCGCTTCCTATGCCGAGGCGATCGAGACGATGGTGGTGCTCGAGCGGACCTTCGAGCCCGATCGGGCACGGCAGCGGCAGGTTGAGGACGCATACGGCGCCTATCGGAAGCTCTGGCCCCTGATGGCCGACTACTTGCGGGAGCTTCGGCGACGCCTGATCTAGGGACGCCCCGTGGGGCGCCCCAAGGGGAAAGGACATCCATCGTGAACAGCAAGGAACGGGTGCGGCGGGCGCTGGCCCACCTACCGGTCGATCGGGTGCCGATCGGCTTTTTCGCGATTGACTTCGACACGGTGGAAAGGGTACTGGGCCACGAGACCTATCTACGTGCCAAGGCCAAGTCCCAGATCGCCTTCTGGGAGGGGCGACGGGACGAGGTGGTGCAGAGCTGGCGAGAGGACATGATCGAGCTCTACCGCAAGCTCGACTTCATCGACATCATCAACGTGGGCGCGATGGCGAGCGGTGTCGCGCCGCCGCACGACGACGAGCCGGAGCGCGTGCGCCGGGTCGACGCGCAGACGTGGGAAGCCGCCGATGGGCGTGTGTGGAAGTACTCCGACGTCACGGCGGACCTGACGATCGTCGCGCAGCCTGAGCCCCATTACACCCTGGCGGACTTTCCCCTGGATGCCGAGCCTGCGCCGCCGGACCCCTCGGTCTTCGAGGTGGTCGATGCGGTGATCGAGGCTTTCGGTGACGAGCGCTACATCCTCGGTCCGACCGGCGACGAGGCCGGGATGATTATGCTGGGCGGGATGGAGCACGGATTGCTGATGTACGCGCTCCAGCCGGAGGTCGTCAAGCGGGCGATCGCGTACGCCACGCGCATGGGCAACCTGTCGGACGCGTGGATGATCCGGCCCGGCACGGATGGGGTGCTCTGGGGGACGGACTTCGCGGCGACGACGGGGCCTTTCATCTCGCCGCGGATGTTCCGCGAGTTCTGCCTCCCCTCGATCCAGGCGCGGGTGCAATCGGCCAAGGCCCATGGCCTTGAGGTGCTGAAGCACGCCTGCGGCAACAACTGGAAGCTGCTTGATATGTTCGTCGAGGCGGGGTACGATGCTTACCAGTCGATCCAAGCCTCGGCGGGGATGGACCTGGGCGAGGTGAAGGCTCGTTACGGCGATCGGCTGGCCCTGTGGGGTGGGGCGCGTGTGGAGATGCTCGTCTCGGGGACGCCGGAGGAGGTGCGACGCGACGTGGCGACGGCGCTGCGCGTAGGGGCCCCCGGGGGTGGTTACGTCTTCGGCACCACACATTCGGTGGCGGTCGGCACACGCTATGATAACTTCATGGCGATGCTGGACGCCTATCACGACGCGACGGCGTAGTGGACTCGCGCCGGGAGACGCCTCGCCGGGAGACGCCCCGCCGGGGCGTGCCTACGACGACGGCGGTGGAAGGTGGGCGTAGAGACGGGCCGGTGGCCCGTCTGGGCCGGACTTGGGGACAGGAGGTCCTGATGCAGCGGTTTCGATATGACGACAGCGAATTCCGGTTCAAGGGCAACACGCACATCCATAGCACGATGTCCGACGGCGGTTGGACCTTTGCCGAACTGGCGAAGGCCTATGGGGGCGCCGGCTATGACTTCCTGTGCCGCACCGATCATTGGGTGACGTCGCGGGCCGAGCAGAATGGCGATGGCCTGCTCTGGGTTGACGGCGTGGAGCTGGACGGCTTCGACGACCAGGGCAGCTACTATCACGTGGTCTGCCTGGGGACCTTTGAGGGGATCGCCCGTGAGATGGGCTTCCCCGCCGCCCTGCAGGCGACGCGCGATCAGGGGGGCTTGCAGATTCTGGCCCATCCGCTGTGGACCGGCAACACGGGCGATGAGGCGACGCGATGGGGCTTCGATGCCGTCGAGATCTACAACCACGTCTGTCGCTGGTTGAACGGTAAGGGCGATGGGCGAGCCCACTGGCAGGCGATGCTGCGCGACGCGCCGGCCACGCTGGCGATTGCCAGCGACGACGCCCACACGAGCGCCTCTCACCCCGGCTGGAATGGAGGATGGGTGATGGTGCAGGCGCCTGAATTGACGGCGGATGCGATCGTCGCCGCGCTGCGCGGTGGGCGCTTCTACAGCACCACAGGACCCGCCTTCCGCACGATCACCTTTGATGGGACGTCGGTGATCGCCGAGACGTCACCGGTGCAGTTCGCACGCCTCGTCGGGCCGGGCTTTCTGGGGCAGCGACAGGGCAACTTCGACGGCGAGCTCTTCGAGCAGGTCAGCTTTGAGGTGCCCGACGATTGGGCCTATGCCTACCTGGAGATCGAGGATGGTTGCGGCAGACGTGCGTGGACGAACACACTTTTCGTGGAAGACATGTGATGGGTAAGACTGGAGGAGGCTATGGTAGAGCGAGATGATGCGTCACGACCTGAACGCGCATCCGAGCGGCGCCTGAACGTCGTCTTCATCCTGGCGGATGATCAGGGCGCGTGGGCGCTGGGCAGCGCGGGCAATGCCGAGGTGCAGACGCCGAACCTGGACCGCATCGCGGCGATGGGGATGCGCTTCGACAACTTCTTCTGCGCCTCCCCGGTCTGCTCGCCCGCGCGTGCCTCGATCCTCACGGGGCGCATTCCCTCGCAGCACGGCGTTCACGATTGGCTGCGGAAGGGGAACTTCCTCAGCGAGCGGACACCCGGGCTGGGCTGGGGCGATGACCGGGAGATCGAGTACCTGAAGGGGATGTTGGCCACGACCGAGGTGTTGGCCGACCACGGCTACACCTGCGGGATCAGCGGCAAGTGGCATCTCGGCGACAGCCTGCAGCCGCAGAAGGGCTTCTCCTATTGGCACATTTTCCCCTACGGCGGCGGCAGTTACTTCAACGGCTACTTTGTCCGAGAGGGCCGGATCGAGCGCGACAAGCGCTATCTTACGGATGTGATCACCGAAGGCGCCTTGACGTTCCTCGACGAGCAGGCGGGGGCCGAGGGGCCCTTCTACCTGAGCGTTCACTACACCGCGCCGCACTCGCCCTGGGATCGCCACGAGCATCCCGAGGAGCTGTTGGCGCTCTACGACGACTGCCCCTTTGAGAGCTGTCCGGAGGTGCCGGGCGGACATCTCTGGCAGATCAACAGCGCGCCGCGGGGCAAGGGTGAACGGCGCCGCGAGCTGCTGGCGGGCTACTATGCTGCCATCACGGGGCTGGATCGCGGTGTGGGCCAGATCCTGGCCAAGCTTGAGGCGATGGGCGAGCTCGACAACACGCTCGTGATCTTCACCAGCGACAACGGCATGAACATGGGCCATCACGGCATCTGGGGCAAGGGCAACGGCACCTTCCCCCAGAACATGTACGATACTTCGGTGAAGGTCCCGATGCTCGTGGCGCTGCCGGGGCAGGTGCCGCAGGGTCAGGTGGATGACCACCTGCTGAGCCACTACGACCTGATGCCGACGCTGCTCGACTTCCTGGGACTCGAGGCCCCTGAGACGGACGACGCACTGCCCGGTCGGAGCTTCGCACCGCTGCTGCGGGGCGAAGCGCTGGATGAGCGTGGTCACGTCGTGGTCTTCGACGAATACGGCCCGGTGCGGATGATCCGCACGCGCGAGTGGAAGTATGTTCATCGCTACCCCTACGGCCCGCACGAGCTCTATCACCTCACCCAAGACCCGGGCGAGCGACGCAACCTCGTCGATGACGTCGATCTGCAGGACGTGGTGGCAACGATGAGGGGGCAGCTGGAGTCCTGGTATGCCCACTACGTCGACCCGGCGCTCGACGGCACGAAGGAGCCGGTCACGGGCAAGGGGCAGATCGACCGCGCGGGCACGACCGGTGAGGGGCGGCGCGCCTATGAGGACGATTGGTGGTATATCGACGAGGACGGGCGGCGCCGGGACGATCAGGCGTTCTTCCTCGGTAAGGTGATGAGAAAGGGTGGAGACGACGAGATGGCGAGGCATTCACATAAGCGTCCGACCAAGCTGGAGCGTTTCTGGTATGGTGCAACCTACTACCCCGAGCACTGGTCGCCTGAGGACCGCGAGCACGACGCCGAGCGGATGGCGGAGGCGGGGTTCAACTGTGTCCGCATGGCCGAGTTTGCGTGGGACCTGCTGGAGCCCGAGGAAGGGGAGTTCCATTTTGAGCTCTTCGACGAGGCGATTGCCGAGTTGGGCGCGCAGGGCATCCACACGATCCTGGGGACGCCCACGGCAACACCGCCGCGCCGGCTCACGCGGGCGCATCCGGAGATGCTACGTGTGAACGCCGATGGCGTGAGGATGCAGCACGGATCGCGCCAACACGTCTGCCCCAGCGGTGAAACCTTCCGCGCCTACTCGCGCAAGATCACGCGGGCTATGGCAGACCACTTCGCCGACAATCCTTTCGTCATCGGTTGGCAAACCGATAACGAGTTGAACTGCCATTTCAGCGAGTGCCACTGTGAGGCGTGTCAGGTGGCCTTCCGCGACTTCCTGCGGGATCGCTATCACGGCGACATCGGTGCTCTGAACAGCGCGTGGGGCACGGCATTCTGGTCGCAAACGTATGGCGACTTTGACGACATCGAGACGCCGAAGAACGGGAAGCCTGCCTATGCTAACCCGGCGCATCAGCTCGACTACTACCGCTTCATCTCGTGGAACACGGCGCGTTTCCAGCGCGAGCAGGTCCAGATCCTGCGCACCCGGGGGTCTCACTGGTTCGTGACGCACAACGGCACCTTCGCGCACATCGACTACCGGGGCGAGTTCGGGCGCGACCTGGACTTCCTCAGTTACGACGTCTATCCTTTCTTCGACACGGATCACACTCACCGTTCCGTGAGCCAGGCTTTCAACCTCGATCAGGCGCGGGCGTGGACCGGCAACTTCATGGTGCCGGAACAGCAGTCAGGGCCGGGCGCACAGGGGCACTACATGCACGATACCCCCGAGCCGGGGGAGGTGCGCCGCATGGCCTACCTGTCGATCGCGCGGGGGGCGGATAGCCTGCTCTTCTTCCGCTGGCGCACCTGCCGTTTCGGCGCTGAGGCCTACTGGTGCGGCATCCTCGATCACGACAACGTCCCGCGCGGACGCTACGACGAGGTCAAGCAGCTGGGTGAGGAGCTCAAGGCGGTGGGGCCCGAGCTGCTCGGCACGCACGTGCGGGTGGATGTGGGCGTCGCGGCCGCGGATGTGGATGTCTACGACGCGCACGAGACGATGTCCTTCGGCCTCCCATCGCCCAAGCAGGTTGCCGAGACGATCCACGCTGCCTTCCTGCAGAAGGGCTATGCCGTGGGCTGTGTGCATCCCTCAGACGATCTCACCGGGCTGAAAGTACTTGTGATCCCGCACTGGACGCTCTTTGATCCGGCGTGGGAGCTCAACCTAAGGGCCTTCGTCGAAAGCGGCGGGGTCCTGGTGCTGGGCGCACGGACGGCGACGCGGGATCTGAACAACAACGTCATCTCCGACACGCCCCCCGGCGTGCTGGGAGGCTTCCAGGGCCTTGCCGGCGTGCGCGTGGGCGACGTCTGCCGGGTGAATGCGCCGGAGCAGCGCGAGCTGACAGCGCGGTTCTACCCGGGCGAGGCGCGTGTGCCGGTGCGGCACTGGTATGAGCGGGTGGAGGCGCAGCCCGGCACGACGATCATCGCCCGCTGGCTGGAGCGCCACCTGCGCATGAAGGCCGCCGTCACCCTGAAGAAGGTCGGGGAGGGGGTGGTGATCTACGTCGGGACCTACCTCAATGAGGAGATCGTCGACGCGTTGATCCCGCACATCAAGAGCGTCCACGAGGACTTCGAGCCGCAGTGGCCCGCGGTGCCGCCCGCCGTCCAGGTCGTGGTGCGTGAGAACGGGGAGAAACGCCTTTGGTTCTTCATCAACACGAGTGACACGATGGCGAACGTCGCGACGCTGCCGGCGGGTATCGATCTGATCACCGGGAAGGAGACGGGCACGGCGCGTCACTACTTCCAGGCCCACGAGGTGTTGGTCATCAAGGAGGACTGATCCATGAACTCGTTGCCCCTGAACCAGGTGCGGCTTCTCGACGGCGAGCTGAAGCGCAGGTACGATCTCAACCGTGCCTATGTGATGAGCCTGAGCAGTCGGAACCTGCTGCAGAACTTCTATTTCGAGGCCGGCATGCTGCGTGGTGTCTTTCGCGCCACGAGCCACGGGGACCACGGCTCGGGGGACGACTGGCACTGGGGTTGGGAATCCCCGACGTGTCAGCTGCGAGGGCACTTT
>CAZYYC010000160.1:0-9884 GCA_964650935.1 uncultured Anaerolineales bacterium | reverse complement strand
CTCCGCTTTGAGCTGTGGGCGCCCCCCTCGTCTAGTCGGGTCGAGGACCCCGGCCTTTCACGCCTGGTACACGGGTTCAAATCCCGTTGGGGGCATAGATGACGAAGAGCCCGGCTTTGCGCCGGGCTTTTGTGTTGCTCCTATGACGTGCCCGCATCGTCCCTCTCGGCCCGCTCTTCGCGACTCGACCGATAGGCGCGGGCGATGTCCTCAGGCGTAGCACCGAGATGGAAATACAGGAAGCGGTACCATCCCGTCAAGCAGTACTGGCGGAATGGTCCCCGCTCCAGCAGTCGCCGGCTGGAGGAGACAACCTGAAGCGGCAACGGCACCATACGGATTCTGCCTTGCCGGGAAAGCAGCCGCCCCATCTCAACATCCTCCATCAGAGGGACTTCAGGGAAGCCCCCGATCGCCTCAAAGGTCACTCGCGACATGAACTGCGCCCGGTCGCCATGGAGCAAGCGCCAGTTATCGCCGATCTTGATGCGGTTGATCACCCGCACGAAGCCACGAGCGGGCTCGAAGATCCTCTGAAAGCCTCCACCGCTGACGCCCGGCTCACCGAGCACCTCGATGACGGCCTCGCGCCAGCCCCGCGGCAGCCGCGTATCTGCGTGACAGAAGAGCAGGATCTCGCCCCGGGTGCGCGCGGCGCCGCGGTTCATCTGCACCCCGCGTCCCCGTGGCGCCCGAACAAGCGTCACCCCGGGCGGGATCAGCGCCTGTGTCCCGTCGCTGCTGCCGCCATCGGCCACGACGACCTCCACCTCATGCTGACGGTAGTCGCTCCGGGCCGCCTCGATGCACGCCACGATGTTCTCGGCCTCATTCAGCGCGGGGATGACGACAGAGACCAGCGGGCCGGGCTCCCTACCACGCGCGACCATCAGGTGACACCTCCGCCAGGATCATCTGTGGACGGCCATTGGCCGATCTTCCGCAGCCTCCTGCGCCACAGCTCATAGTCTGCCCGGACATCAACATCCACCAACTCCGGGAGCCGCGCAAGCGCCACGTGTCGCGCGGCAGCCAGGGCCGCGGTCTGTGCCAGGACCCCGGAGGTACTCCACGCGATCCCGTCAAAGAGCGCCGCGCCTGGCGCCCGCATGCCGATCAGATAGTAGCCGCCGTCCGCCGTCGGCCCGATCACACCGGCGAGCAGCCCTTGGCGGCAACGTCGGTCGAGGAGGCCGAACGCCTCCCGGACGATCCGTGCCGTCAGGCCGGGAACGTCGCTGGCCACCAGGACCACCGCATCCGCGCCCTCATCATAGGCCCGCCCAAAGGAGGCCGTAAGGCGATCGCCCATATCCCCATCGGCTTGCGCGCGCACGAGGAACTCGGGAAAGGCGCCCTCGAAGAAGGGGACGTCGGCCGGTGCCGCCACAGCCAGTTCCGCGGCAATGCCGGGCAGATCGCCACCCGCGATCTCGCCCAGGAGCTGATAGAGCAGCCGGGCATAGACGCCGGCAGCCTGCTCGGAACCGATACCGGCGCCGAGGCGTGTCTTGGCATATCCCGCGAGCGGTCGCTTGGCGACGATGATCAGGTGTCTCTGCACGGCTCGATGCTAGCTGCGACCGTAGACCGGCACGGCGGCCCCGTTCACCGCGCGCGCCCCGTCGGATGCGAGGAAGAGGATGACATCGGCGATGGCCTCCGGCGCCACCCAGCGATCGAAATCGGCCTCCGGCATCGCTTTGCGGTTGTCGGGCGTGTCGATGGTGCCGGGTAACACGCAGTTGATGTTGAGGCCCTGGTGGCGCAGCTCAGCCGCCATACTCTCCACCAAGCGCACGACCGCCGCCTTCGAGGCGCTGTACGCCGCAGCATTGCGTCCCCCCGCCAGCGCCTGCCGCGCTGCCACATGCACGATCTTCCCCGAGCCCTGCTCCAGCATCCGGGGCACGACGGCGCGGCTCAGGATGAAAGCCGAGCGCGCGTTGAGCCCCATCATGAAGTCCCACGTCTCGGGCGGGGTCTCGTGCACCGGCGAACCGGCGCGATAGCCACCGACGGTGTTGGCCAGCGCATCGATGTGCCCCATACGCTCGATCGCGGCCTCAACCGCCTGTGCAACCGACGCGGCGTCGGTCGCGTCCACAGAGCCCAGCAGCACGTGCGGCGGCGAGCCGGCAAGGTCGGGGACGACCCGCGCCAGACGGTCCGGCGCGCGATCGAGCAACACCAGACGGGCGCCTGCCGCATCGAAGGCCCGCGCCACCGCCTGACCCAGATGCCCGGCAGCGCCGGCGACCATCACGACAGCACCATGAAAAGCGAGCATACCCGTCACCTCCTCACGCCCAACCCCACCTATGCCATAGCCTATCATACCAGAAGCCCTCCCCGAAGACAGCCAGGGAGGGCTTCTCTTGCGATCGATGGCCCCGCGTACGTCGCCGGCGGTAACCGTCAGTCGCGGTCAGAGATAGCCGGAGCGACCTCGATCGCTCTAGTTACCCGCCAGGAACGCGTCAAACTGCAGCTGAGCTTCGTCCTGGACGTTGCGCAGGCCGGCCGCTTCCATCTCGGCGATCATATTGGGCACTTCTACGGCGGGATCTGAGATGCCGGTGATCAGCCCGGTCCAGTACTTGTCCACGATGACCTGGAGAGCCGCAATCTCACCTTCCACCGGGGCGATGTCGAAGGCGAATCCGATGGCGTTAGTGGCTTGCAGATCCTTGTATCCGTCAAAGATCACGTCCCACATCTGAGGATCGACCTCCACACCTTCCGCGGCCTCCACAGAGCTCAGGGAGTACGATCCCTGGGAGAAGGGCCAGGGCACATAGTTAGCCCGGCCCTGGTCGGTGCGCATGACGGTGCCGTCCTCCTGATAGTTGAAGTGGACGCCCTCGATGCCGTAGCGGAGGATGTCGCGGTACTCCTGGTTGGTGTTGACCAATTCCTGGAACTTCAAGGCCAGCTCCACGTGCGGCGAGTCGGCGTTGATGGCGTTCATCGCCCCGCGGATCGACGCTGTGGACAGGTTGGGGCCACTGAACTTGCTGATCTTGACCACCACACCGGTGCTCTGGGTCCAGATGGCATCGGCTCCGTAGAAGCCCTGACCCGCCCAGACAGGTGAGTAAGGCGCGGTATCCAGGGTGGCCGCATCGGGGTTGATATAGCCGGCCTTGTACCATTCGTGCACCGCAGCGAGACGATCGTACAGATCCGGATGCTCGAGGACGACCACGATCCGATCGGCCTCCGCAGCGCCGGCGGAATAGGGGATGCCCAACATAGCGCCGCGATGGATCATATCGAACTCGCTCGTCAGGCCGCCCACACCACCACGGCTGATATACATCGGATACTGGGCGTCTTCCGCACCGAGGACGCCCTCTTCCCAGGCCTCCTTAGCCGTGGCCAGATACTCCTCGATGTCGAAGAAGCTCATCTCCTCGGGGATCGACATGCCCAGCACGCCCTCGTACAACTCCCTATCGATCACCCAGAACAGCTCGGCGGCGTAATCCTTCTTCACCGGGATGGCCAGGATCTCGCCGTCCACCTTGGCGCCCTCCCAGACGATGTCCGGCATGGTCGCATAGAGCTGGGGGGCCACGGTGGGCAACAGATCGGTGAGATCAGCATAGTAGCCGGCGCGGGCCTGGGTCGGGAAGTTGTTGAACCACTCGCAGGTAAACACCATGTCCCACTCGTCGCCGGCCGATAGGGCCAGCAAGGTCCGCTCGTTGTCGTAATACAGGGTCGTGACCTTGACGTTCAACTGAGCAACCGAGATCTCGTTGAGCTTCTCCTCGACCATAGCCTGGTCGGGCGGCACTTGCCCGGGATTGCCCATAATCCAGATGAGCTCCACCGGTTCCTCGCTAACAACGGGCTGGCCCGATTCGGTGCCGGTCTCGGAAGCTGGGGCGCTGGGACCACAGCCGGCTAGCGGCGCGGCCATAAGCAGCACAACAAGCATCAACAGCAGGTATCTCTTCACGGTGCGATCTCCTTCTGAATCAGAAATGGTCTGAAATCCTCAGTCGATGTGAACAGATGGTTCGGGACAGGCACCTCCTTTCGCCGGGGTTCGCGTGCTTCGCGAGAGATGCGATCGCCTCTCGCACAGGGGAGGTTACCCCTTGATCGCGCCGATGGTCAGGCCTGAGATAAAGTACTTCTGGAAGAAGGGGTAAGACAGGGCGATAGGCAAGACGACCACCACCACGATGGCCATGCGTACCGCCTCCGTGGGGAGCCCCCGGAACGCCTCCGTCGGCAGCATAAACTGCGCGTTGCGCACCAGATCCTGAATGGTCCGCTCGATATTCATGAGCACGTACTGCAGCGGATACATATGGGCATGGGTGGACTGGATGTACATCAGAGCAGGGAACCAGCTGTTCCAATAGGCAAAGGAGAGGAACAACCCGATGGTGGCGATCGCCGGGAGGGATAGGGGCAAGACAATGGAGAAGAAGACGCGAAACTGGGAGGCCCCGTCAATCCGCGCGGATTCGATAATCTCCTCGGGGATGGTGGTCTGGAAAAAGGTTCGCAATATCACGATGAAAAAGGATGACGTCGTAAGGGGAAGGATGAGCGCCCAGTAGGTATTGCCCAGCTTCAACAACTGAGTGTTGACCATGTACGAGGCGACCAGGCCTCCGCTGAACAACATAGGGATAAAGATCACGATGGTCAGGAAATTGCGGAAGGCGTAGCTCCTGCGCGAGATCACATACCCCAGGGTGCTATTCAGGAAGATCCCCAGTAGGGTCCCCACTACCGTGATACCGACGGAGACCAGAAAGGCCCTTCCCACATAGTCCTGCAACATCCACAGGTACGTGTAGGCATCGGTGGTCCACTCCCGGGGCACAAAGCGGTAGCCCTGCATCTGGATAGACTGGTCGGAGGACAGCGAGATGATGATGACAAAGACCAGCGGCAGCGTCGCGGCAAGCGCCAGCACGATGAAAATCAGCGAAAACAGCGCATTGACCGGGGGCGAGACGCGGTTGAGCCGTCTCATACGGCTCGACTTATGTCGGGGTCGGGCAGTGGATGTGCTGCTGGGTGCCGTCATCAGAACAATCCCCTTTCCGGATCCATCCTCTTAACGATCGTATTGGCGACATAGATGGTGATGAACCCGAACACCGACTGCAGGAAGCCTGCAGCGGAGGCAAACCCGATGTTGTTCATCCGCATCAGGGCCTTGTAAACATAGACATCGATGGTCTGGGTGACGTTGACCAGTGCGCCCTGATCTCTGGGCATAATGAAAAACAGGCCGAAATCCGACTGGAAGATGCCGCCCAGGGAGAGGATGAAGAGGATGATCACCATCGGCTTGAGCATAGGCAGGGTGATGTGCTTCACCTGCTGCCACTTGGAGGCGCCATCCACCACGGCAGCCTCATACAGTGTGGCGTCAATGCCGGTGATGCTGGCCAGGTAGAGGACCATGCCGTACCCCACGTTCTTCCACAGGTTGACGCCCACCAGGATGTAGGGCCAATACTGGGGCGACATGTACCACTGCACCGGATCGTACCCCAGTTGGGCGAGCGTCTGGTTGATCAGGCCCTTGTTCACGCTCATGAACGCCATACCGAAGTAGCTGACGACCACCCAGGACAGGAAGTAGGGCAGAAAGATGGCCGTTTGGCAGACCTTGGCCAGCTTCTTCGAGTACAGCTGAGACATCATAACGGCCAGGGTGAGAGGGACAACGACGCCCAGCACAATGAACACGATGTTGTACAGCAGCGTGTTGCGAAAGACGATGGTCGCGTCCGGCGTGGTGAAGAGATACCTGAAATTATAGAGGCCGACGAACTCGCTGCGGAGCAGGCTGACCACGAAATTGGTGCCCCGGATAGGCTTGTAGCGAACGAACGCGATGATAATGCCGAACATGGGAAGATAGGCAAAGAGGACATACCAGATAAAGGTGGGGAGCGCCAGCAGGCTTAGCTCAAGATTGTCCTTGGTCAGCATCCGCTTCAGGCGGGAGCCTGAGCCGACCCGGGTGTGGGATGCCGCGACAGTTCTCGTTTCACTCACGTTGGAGCGCATACTCTCCCTTTCTCTACGGGTGCATCAACCTGCAAGAGGTAAGCTCGTCCGACAAATGTCCTGCCAAAGATGCAATCATTATATGGATTCGTACGAAACCTGTCAAGGACGAGCCTCACCGGCAGGGGCATCGGGGCGGACCGATGAGGCCGGCAAGCACGTGACCTTGCGTTTCAGCCGTCTCGGGCGATACTGGCAGTAGATGATGACCATGGAACCCACAGAGACGATCCTAGAGACCCTCCCGTACTTTGCCGAGCTGGAGCCCGGCGTGCAGGAGGCCATCGCCCGCAGCGCCTTCCGCGCCCGATTTGGGCGGGACGAGGTGGTTCAGCTCGAGGGGACACCGACCACGGGTATGTATGTCGTGGAGAACGGCTGGCTCAAGGTCGTCAAGAGCTCGCTGGAGGGGCGCGAGCAGATCCTGCGCTTTCTCGGCCCGGGCGAGGCCTTCAACGCCATCGGCATCTTCGCCGACATCCCCGCATCCGCCACGGTCATCGCGCTGGAGCCCTCGGAGGTCTTGGTGCTTGAGCGCGAGACCCTGCTGAGCCTCATCGATCGGTACCCGCAGATGGCCACGGTGATCATGCAGAGCCTGGCCCGGCGCGTGGTGCACCTCGTGTCGATGGTCGAGGACCTCTCTTTGCGCACCGTGGAGGCACGGCTGGCGCGCTACCTGCTGGAGCAAGCGGAGGACGCCACGACGATCGAGCGCCAACGCTGGGCCACCCAATCCGAGATGGCCGCACGGCTGGGAACCGTCCTCGACGTCCTCAATCGTGCCCTACATCGCCTTGCCGATGAGGGGCTGATCGAGGTCGCGCGCCACCAAATCCGCATCCTCGACGTGGCGGGGCTGAAAGACCGGGCTATGCTCACGGAATAGGCGATCGCATTCGACCTAAGTCGAAGACGGGGCAGCGCCCAGGGAGTATGCTAGAGGCAGAAACCTGGGCGTTCATCGTGTAAGGAGCCGGCGCTATGAGCCTAAAGCAGCCAGAGACCCGCGATCTACCCGTGCCCGCCATCGATCGGGCGCTCTGCACGGGGTGCGGCCTCTGCGTACATGCTTGCCCGAGCCGCGCGCTCGGCTTGGCCGAGGGGAAAGCCGTCGTGGCGCACCCGGAGCTCTGCGACTACACCGGTATCTGCGAGCGCATCTGCCCGGCAGGTGCCGTACGGCTCTACTACGTGATCCTGGCCCCGGATCAGCCGACCCGAGCGGAGAGGAGAGAACCGTGAACTGGGTGTATATGCTGCTGATTCTGCCCGGCCTTGTGGCCTGGTGGGCCCAGGCCAAGGTGCGTCACATCTATGAGGAGTACGGCGGACAGCCCAACACGCAAGGCCTGAGCGGGCTCGAGGTCACACAGCGACTCCTCGCGCATCACGGCCTGAGCGGCATCACCATCGACCGGACCGAGGGACACCTCACCGACCACTACGATCCGAGAAACGATGCGATCCATCTGACGGACAGTGTGGCGAACACGACCTCGATCACCGCCATGGGCATCGCCGCGCACGAGGTCGCCCACGCAGTTCAGGAAGCGGAGGGCTACCACGTCTCGCGCCTGCGCACGGCCCTGGGACACTGGGTCGAGCGCGGCGCCCAGGTCAGCTCGCTGGCCTTCGTGGGCGGCATGCTCTTCGGCATCCCGATCCTGCAGCTGTTGGCAGGCGCCCTGCTGGCGCTCTTTGCCCTCTTCTCTCTGGTCACCCTACCCGTCGAACTCCACGCCAGCCGCACGGCGGTCAGATCGCTGGAGGCATCGGGATTGGCGAGCGCCGAGGACCGGCAGGGGGTCAAGCGCGTCCTGCGCTCAGCTGCGCTGACCTATCTCACGGGCCTGGGGCGCCAGTTATCCAACTTCCTCTTCTTCGTGGCGGTCGTGGGCGCCGCCCGGAGCTAGAGTTCAGCCAGGTGGTTTATGGTCATCATCTGGCCTGCAGAGGCTGACAGCGGCCTGAACCACCTGCCAAACGAATCCATCATCAGTTACTTAACCCAAGGAGAGACTCACATGAATATCGTTAACGCAATGACCGCAGCCGATTCCCCCAACCCTCACGGCATCATCGCCCGCGAGCTGCTCAGCACCGAGCACGCGCAGGTGACCATGGCCATCCTCCAGCCGGGCGAGGCGATGAAGCTGCACATCACCCCGGTGGACGTCTTCATCTACGCGCTGGAAGGCGAGGGCGTGGTCGAGATCGGCGACGAACGGGAGACGATCACCCGCGATATGCTCGTGGAGAGCCCCATCCGCATCCCCCACCGGGTGCTCAACGAGAGCGATAGCGTCTTCCGCTGCCTGGTGGTCAAGACGCCACGTCCCACGCAGAGCACGCGCATCCTGTAAGGAGGACACCATGCCCACGAAGCAGATCGTCTTTGGCCTGGTCACCTTCCTGCACGACCTCTTCACCGCCGCGTGGATCGGGGGCTTGCTGACGCTCGTGCTGAGCGTGCTACCCGCCGCGCGCAAGCTGCTCGGGAAGCAGGAGACGCAGCGCCTGATGGACGCCATCCAGGATCGACTGAGCATCGTCGTCTACGTCAGTATGGTCGGGCTCGCGGCCACGGGGATGCTCCTCAGCAACCGCTCGCCCAACTTCGCGGGCCTCTTCGGCTTCGGCACGCCCTACGCGACGGTCCTCTCGCTGAAGCACCTGGCGATGGTGGCGATGGTGGCCGTCGCGCTGGTGCGCAGCCTCGTACTGCCGCGGATCAAGCGCCCTGCCCCGGAGCGCGCGAAGTGGAGCCTGGCGCTGCTCTTCACCAACCTGGGCCTCGGCGTCCTGGTACTGCTGCTCACCGGCTTCCTCAGCGCGCTCGGCGCAGCGCCGCCTGCGATGTAGTCCCCCCTGCGCATCTGCGTCGCCATGGATTGACGGCGACGCAGGTGCGTCCCACGTCTACGCCATCTCCTCCTCCTCCACCCGCGCGCCGATCTGGCGCGCGACCATACAGCAGCACATCAGGTAGAGCCGGGCGTCGACGGGACTGTAGTCAAGCGCCTCGCACCCAAGTTCCGTTGGTATCAGAGATGCTCGCTTGCAGAGGGTCGCAGCTACGAATCACCAGCCTACCCCGCGAACACGTGGTCATTGTGCCACGCTACGTAGTCCTCGGCAGGTTGATCTTCCTGACGGTCTGGCAACACGCGCAGCTTCTGCCCGTGCATTGCATAGTAGTCGCGACCGTTCTCGAACTCCTCCTTGATCCGCCGACTCACCTCAACACGGTGGTCCTTTGTGACGGTCACGTAGCCGCGGTCAAAGAGGATATGGAGATCGGCGCGCAGCAGCCAGCCGCTATCGACCCGATGCGGACCCGACAGCGCGTAGGGCTTGATGTGGGAAGCCTGCAGGACGGGGAGTGTGCGTTCACCGGTCATCGCGCAACGACGCTGGTACACCTCTGTGACCAAGGAACGGAAGCCGCCCTGCCCCAATCTGACACGCGCCGAGTACGTCTCACCATAGTGCGGCGCATCAAGTACGGCATTGAGAGCATCTTCTGGTGTACGACGGAGTCGTGTGTACTGAGCCGCCTCCTGGAATTCGGCCCAGAGCCTTGCACCGATGCCCGTCTCCCCACTGTAGGTCTTCCCGGAGACGATATTCGGGCTCCAGTCCGGCGGCACATCGATCCAGTCGTCTTCGTCCAGAAAGACGGGTTGCGTGACGACGATGCAGCCGATCTCGGGGTCCGGATGCTAGCGAGCATCCATGTACCGGAGGATGGTGCCACGGAAAGATGGATAGTCAGGAGCCCCGTTCTTCTCACCAAAGACCTCCCAGGTCAATGGGAGCGGCAAGGGTAT
>CAZYYC010000159.1:0-9911 GCA_964650935.1 uncultured Anaerolineales bacterium | reverse complement strand
TCCTTTGTTGTTGGCTGGTACTGTGATTTTACCATGGCTGTGACCTGAGAGGTGCCGGCGGCGCCTCCGAGGTCGGGTGTGTGAGGCCCGTGGCGGATGACGTGGGCCACGGCGGCGCGCACGCCGGCGGCTCCGGCCCGCTCGCCGATGTGCTCCAGCAGCATGGCGACGGCGAGGAAGGCGGCGATAGGGTTGGCGATACCCTGTCCGGCGATGTCGGGCGCCGACCCGTGCACGGGCTCGAAGAGCGCCGGTGAGCGCGTCGCACCCAGGTTGGCGGAGGGGGCGAGGCCCAGCCCGCCGACAAGGCCGGCGGCCTCGTCCGAGAGGATGTCGCCGAAGAGGTTGGTGGTCACGATGACGTCGAAGCGCTCGGGTTGCGTCACGAGTTGGAGCGCCATCGCGTCGACCAGCCGCTCCTCGACGGTGAGCTCGGGGAACTCAGCGGCGACTTCGAGCGCGGTCCGGCGGAAGAGCCCGCAGGTCTCGGGCAGGACGTTGGCCTTGTGGACGATCGTGAGGTGCCGGCGGCGGCGCATGGCCCACTCGCAGGCGACGCGCGCGATGCGCGCCGAGCCTCCGCGCGTGATGACGCGTTCGGCGACCGCGGTGTCGCCGTCGCGGCGCTCACGACGCACGTAGAGCCCCTCGCTGTTCTCGCGGACGATGAGCAGGTCGACGTTTTGACGGGACGTGGACAGGGGCCAGGCGTGGGAGGGGCGCAGGTTGGCGAAGAGGTCGAGCTCGCGCCGCAGGGCGACGATGGGGCTGTGGTAGCCGGGCACCCGGTGGGAGGGCGATGAGACGGCGCCGAAGAGGATGGCGTCGGACCGCCGGGCGAGGTCCAGCGTGGCCTCGGGCAGGGCGGCGCCCTGCTCCCGGAAGCAGGCCCAGCCTGCCGCGGCGTGGCGGAGCTCGAGGTCGAGGCCGGTGGCCTGGAGGAGCTCGACGGCGGCGGGGATCACCTCGCGCCCGATGCCGTCGCCCTCGATGACGCAGAGCCGGAGCGGATCAGGCATCGCGCTCTCCGGGGAAGTGACCGTGTTGTTGGACGTAGGCGACGATGCCGCCCGCCGCGCGGATCTCGGTCACGAAGGCGGGGGGACGCGGTAGGGGGATCACGCCGTCCTCAGTGATGAGCCGGGCGTGATCGAGGTCGATGCTTGCGGCTTGCCCGTCCTCCAGGACGGCGGTGAGGTCGGCCTCGAAGAGCGGGATGCCCAGGTTGATCGCGTTGCGGAAGAAGATGCGGGCGAAGCTGGGGGCGATGATCGCGGCGATGCCGCACCTCTCCAGGGCACGCGGGGCATACTCGCGGGAGGAGCCGCAGCCGAAGTTCTTGCCGGCGACGAGGATGTCGCCGGGGCGGACGTTGGGTGCGAAGTCGGGTCGCCGCTCGATGAAGGCGTAGGTCGCCAGGTCGGCCTCCGAGGTCATATAGGGTGAGTAGCGTCCCGGGATGATCTGATCGGTATCGATGTCGTCACCAAAGCGCCAGATGCGGTTCATCGTGGGTCTCCTTGTCCGATGAGGTCGCGCGGATCGGTGATCACGCCGCGCAGGGCGGTCGCCGCGGCGACCTGAGGGGAGCCGAGGTAGATGCGGGCGTCGGGCGCGCCCATGCGGCCCGAGAAGTTGCGGTTGCCGGTGGAGAGGCAGACCTCGCCCGATCCGAGCACGCCGAGGTGGCGCCCGATGCAGGCGCCGCAGCCGGGAGGCCCGATGGTGGCGCCCGCGGCGAGCAGCGCGGCGAGCGTGCCGTCCTCGGTCGCCGCCTGGAGGACGGCGTGCGAGGCGGGAATGACGATCATGCGGACGCCGGGTGCGATGCGGCGTCCGCGCATCAGGTCGGCGGCGGCGTGCAGGTCCTGCAGGCGCCCGTTGGTGCAGGTGCCCAGGAAGACCTGGTCGACGCGGACGTCGCCGAGCTCGCGCGCTGGGCGCACGTTGTCCACGCTGGGCGGGCAGGCGACCAGGGGCGCGATGGCGCCCAGATCGACGCTGAAGCGGTCGATGTAGGCGGCCCCTTCCCGGACGGCGAGCCAGTCGGGCACGGGGGCGTGGGCGCGGGTGAGGGCATCGGGCGGGACGAGCCCGGCCTTGGCGCCCATCTCGGTCGACATGCTGCAGAGCGTCATGCGGGAGGCGAGCGAGAGCGCCTGCGCGCCGTGATACTCGACGGCCTGGTAGGTGAAGCCGTCGGCGCGGATGCGCTGCAGCAGCGAGAGCACCAGGTCCTTGGCATCGACCTGGGGGCCGAGCTCGCCCTCGAGGTCGACGCGCACGGTCTCCGGGACGCGCAGCCAGGTGCGCCCGGTGGCGAAGGCGAGGGCGACATCGGTGGTGCCCATGCCGGTGCCGAAGGCGGCGACCGCGCCATAGGTGGTGCTGTGGGAGTCGGAGCCGATGGCGACGTCGCCGGGCGCGACGAGGTGCTCCTCCACCATCAGTTGGTGGCAGATGCCGCGCCCGGCGTCGTGGAAGGCCGCGATGCCCTGCTCGCGGATGAAGCGGCGGGCGCGCACCTGGCCCTCGGCGGTGGCGAGGTTGGAGGCGGGCGCCACGTGGTCGATGAAGAGCGCGCAGCGCTCGGGGTAGGGGATCCGGTCGACCAAGAGTTGCTCGGTCAGCACGTCGATCAGCTCGGGGGCGATCGAATCGATCGTCATGGCGCGGGCGACCTCGACGACGGCGAGCTCGCCGGCACGTACCTCACGCCCGGCGGCGTGGGAGAGGATCTGTTCACTCAGTGTCTGGGGCATCGCTATCTCCTTGTAAGTGATGCTGCTGGGCCGGATCAGCGGCGCTGACCGGCTGCTCTCCATTCGCCCAACGGCGGAGGAGGCTGTCGACGTCACTCAACGCGAGCTGCTTCTCGTCGGCGAGGGCTTTGATGTGCCCGGTGATGGCCTTGAGCGCGGCGTCGCTGAGGTCGAGCCCGAGCTGCTCGGCGCGGTTCTTGATCGCGTTCCAGCCCGTGAGGCGGTGGGCGATGCTGACGTAGCGGGTGAGGCCGAAGGCCTGGGGGTTGAGGATCTCGTAGGTCTCGGGGTTGTTGAGGATGGCCTTGGCGTGGATCCCGGCCTTGTGGGTGAAGGCGGTGATGCCGGTGATGTAGTTGTTGAAGGGGATGTCGACCCCGACCATCTGCGCGACGGTGGTGTCGATCTTGCGCAGCAGGGGGAGATCGTACTTGGCGACCAGCGAGGGTGAGATGGCGTAGAGGCGGGCGATTAGGCCGCCCAGCGGCGTGATGCCGTTGCGCTCGCCGATGCCCAGCACCGAGGTGTCGACGTGGGTCGCCCCGGCATCGAGCGCCTCGTAGGCGTTGGCGATGGCACAGCCCGAGTCGTTGTGACCGTGGAACTCGATGTCGCAGGTGACGCGCCCGCGCAGCTCACGCACCAGCTCGTAGACCTGGCGCGGCGTGGCGACGCCGACCGTATCGGCAATGCCCACGCGGTTCACGCCGATGGCATCGACCGCCTCGTAGACCCGGAAGATGTCCTCTGGGTCGCTGCGGAAGGAGTCCTCGGTGCTGAAGCGGACCTCGACGCCCTGGCTGCGGATGAACTCGACCACGGCGAGGGCCATCTCGGTGATCTCGGCGATCTCCTTACCGTGGCTGAAGCGCCGCAACATAGAGGAGGTGCCGATGACGACGTCGACGCCGTCCACGCCCGTGTCGATGGCGCGCCGGGCGTCCTCGATGCGGCAACGGGTGTGCGTGAGCACCTTGGCGTTGAGGCCGAGCGCGGCGATGGCGCGGGCATCCGCGTCGCTTTGCGGCGAGGCCAGCGGCGACGTCAGCTCGATACACTCCACGCCGAAGGCGTCGAGCAGGCGCGCGATCTCCAGCTTCTGGGCGGTGGTGAAGTCGGCCCCTACGAACTGCTCGCCCTCGCGCAACGTTGATTCGATCAGATGAAACTCATTCAGCGGCATCTCCCCTCCTTGGGTTATCTTCTGCGATGAACGACGAAGCTCCCAGCCCTAGGGCTGGGAGCTTCGTCGTGGCCGATCTGCGGCTCAAAACACAGCTATCCAGACCCAGGGTCCGGCAGGCTGCGCTTGCACTTCAGATCGGCGCTGGTGGCCCGATGGTCGCGGTCTGTTGTCATTAATTGATCCCCCTCGGCAACAAAAAAACCGGCCCTAGCTGGTTGAGAGCTAGGGCCGGTGGTGTCGCTTGCAGCAAAAATGTCCGGACCTAGCGGTCCGGCTTCTTCATCCCTGCGGCGAAACGTGTCGATTGCATTGCGTGTCTGTCCTCAGTCGGGGGGATTGTACCCGGTTTTGCGGCGGGTGTCAAGAGGCGGGGGCACCTGGCGGTGGCGCCGGGTCGAGTCGGCTGTTGATGCTCACCGTGGCGGGTTACCGCTCAGGGCCCGCGGAAGGCCCCTGAGCGGGATGGCCGGCGGGGGTGGCTTGCTGAGCGAGCTGTTGATGGCTGGCGGCGGCTTGCCGGTTGGGGGGATCGGTGTAGGATGGCGACGTGCGCGAGGCTCGCGGGGCGCCGCATCCCAGGGTGTGACGAGGATGCACGGACGGCGCCGCGTTTTGCTGTCGGCTCAAGCCCACGGACACGAGTTGGAGGCGCATGATGAGTGATGATGGACGGAGGCGACTATGACTAGTTGGCAAGCGATTCTACTTGGTATCTTGCAGGGCATCACCGAGTTCCTGCCGATCAGCAGCTCGGGTCATCTCGTGATCGTGCCCCATCTGCTGGGCTGGCCTGAACCGGGCCTGGCACTGGGAGCCCTCTTGCACCTGGGTACTCTTCTGGCGATTGTCATCTACTTCTGGAACGATCTGTGGCGCCTCTTTCAGGCCGGACTCAAGAGCCTGCAGCGGCGTTCTCTCGCCGATCCGGACGCGCGCATCGCGTGGGGCCTGGTAGTGGGCACGATCCCGGGTGTGGTGATCGGCCTGCTCTTCGAGGAGATGTTCGAGCAGTGGTTCGGGATGCCCAAAGCTGCTGCGGCGTTTCTGCTGGTGACGGCTTTTCTGTTGACGCTGTCGGCCTACGTAGGATCACGTAAGCGCCCGATGACGTCCCTCTCGATGATCGATGCCCTGGTGATCGGTCTGGCGCAATCGCTGGCGATCGCGCCGGGGCTCAGCCGGTCGGGAACGACCATCTCCGCCGGACTGCTGCTGGGGTTTCGCCGAGAGGATGCGGCACGGTTCTCCTTCCTGCTGGCTGTGCCGATCACCCTGGGCTCCGGAGCCTATGAGATCATCAAGCTCCTCTCGCATGGGTGGGGCGGCGCGCCGATCGGCACGGTCCTGCTGGGCATGGCAGCAGCAGCCGTTGCCGGCTACCTGGCGATCTTTGGGCTGTTGGCGTTGGTCCGGCGGCACAATCTGTTGGTCTTCGCGGGCTATTGTGCGATCTTCGGGCTGCTCGTGCTGACCGGCATCCTGGGTTAGGTGCGCGGCAGGTGACGCGTTCCCGGGTGGTCAGGTGGTGATGAATAGGGTCTCCGGTCTGCGCAGACTGTGGATGCGCCGCAGGTCGCGAACCCCGGTGGCTCGCGCGGTCACCGGTCTGGGGATGGCGGCGATGCTGACGCTGTCCGCCGGTTGTGGGCCGCAGGTGTCGCGCATTCCCACACCCACGCCGGCGCCGGTCGACGTTGAGGTCGTCCCGCTGACGGTCGTCTGTCCCGAGAGCGTGGCCCCGGCGGTGCGTGCCGCGGCATCAGCCTTTCGTGGAGAGCGTCCCGCCTTCGAGATCACGGTGCTGGCACAGGCTGACGCTCTGGCGATGCGGGCGCTGCGTCAGGGCGATGCGGAGATCGCCGTCTTGACGTGGCTCCCCGAGGAGCTACCCGAGAACGCGTGGGCGAGACCGGTGGTGCGCGATGGCCTGGCGATCGTCGTCAACCCTCAGAACGGCGTTCCCGGTCTGACGATGACCCAGCTGCAGGATCTCTTTCGCGGTCGGCTCGAGGACTGGGCAGCGTGGGGAGGGCTACCCGGCCCGCCCCAGTTGATCGCACGGGAGACCGCGTCGGGCGACAGCGCCTTCTTCCAGGCGTGGGTGATGCGGGACGCGCGGGTCTCCCTGAACGCGCTGATGGCGCCGACGTCTGAGGCGGTGCTCGACTTCGTCGTCGACGATGCCCTATCGGTGGGCTATCTCTCCTCGGCGCGAACGGATGGGCGCGTGCGGGCGGTGGTGATCAATGGTGTGCCCCCGACGGCGGAGACCATCGCCAACAATCTCTATCCGCTGACGCGGACGCACTTCGTGGTGATGATGACGGAGCCTGAGGGGGCAGCGCGGGAGTTTGCGCAGTGGCTGTTGGCTGCACCGGGCCAGGAGGTGCTGCAGGCACACGGATTTGTGCCGATTCCGGAGTGAGTCGGCGGAGCGCGGGCGACTGCCCGGGATCACCTCACTCGGTGCGGGTGCCGGCCCAGGCGGCGCTGTCACCGTTGAAATAGCGGTAGGCCA
Organism: uncultured Anaerolineales bacterium; assembly: GCA_964650935.1. Taxonomy (GTDB): domain Bacteria; phylum Chloroflexota; class Anaerolineae; order B4-G1; family SLSP01; genus PWVB01. Next base: position 3,445 of record CAZYYC010000159.1, on the reverse strand, counting down.
GCTGACCGATGTTGGCGAAGGTGGGCAGGCTTTCCTCCCATCCCGCCCATCCCGGCTCCCGGATGAAGGCCACCAGCACGAAGTCGGTTCGCGGCCCGTAGACGAGGGCCACCTCGGTATGCGCCTCTCCGTGTCCGCTGTGGGCGTGGGCGATCCGCACGGTGACGGGCAGCTCGCCGCCCAGTAGCGACCCGCTGCCGTTGTGCTCCATCCTGGCGAGCAGGTCCAGGCATTTGGCCGCCGTCATCCGGTCCGGATAACGGGCACGCAGATAGCCTCCCCCCGCGGCGCAGTGATAGATGCTCTCCAGCAGCAGTCCGGTCTCAATCGGTGATGAGTTAGCGGTGGTCTCCAGGGTCGCCCAAGCGCCCGGCTCGTCTGAGGTGCCGGCTGACAGGGCGCCGATGCCCTCAGTGATGGCCGTGGGGTCCACGCCGAGGTCCTCCAGAAGGCCGACAACGGACTGTGCTCCGAGCACGAGGTTGCCTGACCCGATCTCGGTCAGCAGTTCGATGGTGGCGTCCCCGTTGCTGCCGGTCAACAAGGCGTCCACACGCGCGGCGGTGGCGGCGTCAAGGGGGATCGCGTGCAGTTTGTAGAGCTCAAGGACGGTCGCCAGCTTCAGGGTGCTCAGCCCCGGGAAGCGCATCTTGCAGTTGATGCACAGCTCTTGCCCGGTGGACAGGCTCTTGGCGAACACGCTGCCCGCGGCGGGGATCGAACTCCTCAACGCCTGTTCGAGCATCGCGATGGAGGTCTCAGGCGCAGGCGTCACATCGACGACGAGATCCACCTGGCGTTGGGCCGGATCGGCGGTGAGGATGGCACCGATCAACAGCGGTAACGACGACTCCTTGTCCAGCACCGTGCCGTCGGCGGAGGCGCGAAAGGTGCCCGCCTCGGGCAGCGCGACCGGCTCCATCGGCGCTCGGTCGTATTTCTGCGCTGTGCGTTCAAGGAAGGCGTTGACGCGCTCGCGGGAATAGAGGACGACGGCACTCACCTCGATGGCCTCGGGCGGCTGTCCCTGCAGCGTGCGGAGGACGTAGCGCGCGAAGGCAAGGCTGTCGGCCTGTGAGGCTAGCGCATCATCGAGGTTGCCGGCGGTTGCTGCCGTATCGACGCGCAGCTCGATGATCTCCGGGAGTAGGGGCGGGAGCACCTCGCCGGCATAGGTCACGGTGATCGGCTGCGTGTAAGCGCGCTCCACGGCGACCAACGCCTGATTGCGCGTCATACCGCCCATCGGCATTCCGTTGACGGAGAGGGTAGGGGGAAGCACGGCTTCCGCCGAGCGCCACGTGGTGTAGAGCCAGGCGCCGCCCAGAACCAAGACCGTCAGGAGGAACAGGGCCACAAACCCCGAGCCGCGTCGTCGATGATATCTCACAGCTTGGTATTATAGCGGACGGAGGCGCAAAGTCCATGGGGGCGTCCTCCTCGGGGCGGGCCGGTCCAACTAGGTGCGCAAGCCGGAGGCATGCGCTACGAGGTGGCGCCGCCGGTGCGGGTGAAATCCCGGTCAGGGGCTTTGGGCGGGAGGTTGGAGGGGGCAGGCGATCCGGTCGAGGATGGTCTGCGTTTGGGCTCCGTCGGTGGGATCGGCGATGCGGTGGCTCACCCAACCGGTTTCGCCGGTGCCTTGATGGTAGGCCAGGAGCACGACCTCGTGATCGTCGGGCACCTCGAGGGCGGGATCGGTCGCGGCGCGGTAGCCGAGCAGGGCGCAGTGGATTTGGGACGGCGGAAAGGTCAGGGCCTGCGCCCCACCGGCGATGTCGACGAGGTCGGATTCGTTTTCGATCCGCCAGACGGAGCGGCTCATGTCGGGGGTGAAGCGCTCGGGGTGGGCGGCGGGTGCGGTGGCGACCACGGTGGCTATACGGCCATCGTTCTGGTTCAGCAGATCGACATAGCCGGACAGCTGCGTCTGCCAGCCCGTCGCGGCTTCTGCCTCGCGTTCAGCCGCCATTCGCGTCCGGCTGAGGGCCTGACGGAGCAGGAACGCTGTGCCGACCAGCACCACAAGGCCGAGGGCTCCGAGCAACCAGCGGGCACCTGAAGATAGGCTCATGGGATCCTTTCGTCTCATCGTGAGAATACCATGTAGATTGTAGCACAGGTTGTGTGGCGCCCTACGTCTGCGGTGTCGTATGCGGCCTGCTGCGGATCGGAGGTGATGCCGCGTCCGACGCTTCGACAAGCCAAGGGAGTCGACTATAATCTGAGCGTCGGGCGGCGTTGTCGCCGCACGTTTCCCTGGATGAATGGAGCGCGCGATGGATCAAGACGATAACCTGACGTATGAAGAGGCTCTGACGGAACTCGAAGCTATCCTGGCGAAACTGGAGGGTGAGGGTCTGACGCTGGATGAGACGGTCACCCTCTATGAGCGCGGGCGGGCCCTGACCCAGCACTGCCAACAGCTGCTGGACAAAGTCGAGTTGCGCGTCCAGCAGGTGCGCGAGGGTGAGAACGGCGAGGTCCGCGTTGACCCATTCCCTGTGGAGCCTAACGGATGACGCCTCGACGGGTGCGACGGCGCCGGTGGACGGGGCGACGGCAAGGGGTGGGTGCCGGGTTGCTGGTCCTGCTCTTCCTCTTGACCGGCTGTATGGTCCCGATCCCCACCGTCCAGCCGCTCACGGTCATCGATCCGGTCGAGGAGGTGCAGACGCTCGGCCTGGAGGGGGCTTCACGCGCCACCGTGCGGCTCAGGCTCCTGTCGCGCACCCTCTCGGTACGGGGTATTGACGGCGGTGACCTGCTCCGCGGGCGCTTCCGCTACAATGTTCAGGAGTGGGCCCCCAACCTCAAGCAGGAGACCGGCGCTGAGACGACGCAGGTCACGGTGGGCCAGGGCCTGGGGTCTCAGATCCCGCTGGGCCGGCAGGATACCTATCAGAACGATTGGGAGATCGATCTGGGACGCGGCATCCCGCTCGATCTGGGCATCGATATGGGTGCGGGAGAAGCGTCACTGGACCTCACCGGTCTCCGGCTCAGCGGTCTGTCGGTCACGTCGGGCAGCACGGACCTCGTGCTGGCCTTTGGTGCGCCCAACCCCGAACCCCTGGGCCGGTTGCAGCTGACCGCCGGGGCGGGGAAGGTCACCGCGACCGGATTGGGGCATGCCAACTTCGACCAGCTCGCGGTGCTCGGCGGCGCCGGGGCTGTGGATCTCGACTTCAGCGGCGCGTTTCACCGTTCGGCGATGGCGGATATCAAAGCCGGGGCGGGCCGCGTGACGGTCCACGTGCCGTCGGGGATCGGCGTTCGCGTCACATTGGGGGGCGTCTCGCTCGGCAACGTCGATGTGACCGGGTTCTCCAAGCAGGCCGACGATGTCTACGTGAACGACGCCTATGGTCAGTCTCCGCTCACGCTGACGATCAAGATCACCACCGGCGTCGGGTCGGTCTCGCTGATCTCAGAGTAAAGGGAT
>CAZYYC010000158.1:5715-9923 GCA_964650935.1 uncultured Anaerolineales bacterium | reverse complement strand
CGCCATGCTACCATTGGGCTGCGCCCACCGCAGAGAGCGGTGGGCTTTATCGGGTAAGGTGACCGACCCGACATTCTGCGTGAGGGTGGTGATTGTGAGCGTTTCCGGCCTAACGGGGCGTCAAGTCAACGCTGAGGACGGTGTCCCCGTCGTGATCCTCTGTGGTGGTAAGGGGACACGGATGGGGGAGTTGACGCTGCCCAAGCCGTTGGTGGAGATCGGGGATCGTCCCGTGCTGTGGCATGTGATGAAGATCTATGCCGCTCAGGGGTTCCGCGATTTCGTCCTCGCGCTGGGTTATGGGGGCGACGCGATCAAGCGTTACTTCCTTGAGTATGACTGGCGAAGTCGTGACTTCGTGCTGGAGTTGGGCAATGGGGGGATGAAGTTTCTTATGCCCAATGACATTGAGGGATGGCGCGTGACGTTCGTCGAGACGGGCCTCGAGACGATGACGGGGGCTCGAGTACGCAAGGCGGCTGAGCATGTGACCGGAGAGCGCTTCTTCGTCACCTATGCCGATGGTGTTGCCGACATCGACGTCCATGCCCTCATGGCTTATCACCGCCGGCAGGGTGTCTTGGCCACGGTCACCGGGGTGAAGGCCTTTTCCCGCTACGGGTTGATGGAGACCGATCATCGGGGCCGCGTCACCGGGTTTCAGGAGAAGCCGCTCGTCGACGAGATGATCAACGGTGGTTTCATGGTCTTCGAACGCGGCGTCCTTCCCTACCTCGCCGGTGACGATGACCTCGTGCTGGAGCAGGAGCCACTCCGGGAGTTGGCCCACGCCGAGCAACTCAGCGTCTATCATCACCGGGGATTTTGGCGGGCCATGGACACGTTCAAGGAAGCGCAGGAGCTGAACGCGCTGTGGGAGCAGGAGGCACCTTGGAGGATCTGGTGATGGCGCGTGCGTTCTGGCACGAGCGCCCTGTGCTGGTGACCGGGTGCACAGGATTGTTGGGATCGTGGCTGGTGGAGGCCTTGATCTCCGCCGGTGCGCTGGTGGTAGGTCTGATCCGTGATGAGGTGCCTCAGTCGCACCTCGCCAGATCGGGTGCACTGGGAAAGATCCGCATCGTTCACGGTGACGTGACCGACTATGCCACTGTGGAGCGAGCGCTCAACGAATACGAGGTCGAGACCCTCTTCCATCTGGCAGCCCAGACGATTGTGGGCATCGCCAACCGGTCTCCCCTCTCTACCTTTGAGTCGAACATCCGCGGCACGTGGGTCGCACTTGAGGCTGCCCGTCATTGCTCCACGGTCCGGCGTGTTGTGGTCGCCTCGAGTGATAAGGCCTACGGCACCCAGACGGTGTTACCCTACACCGAGGATATGCCGCTCCAGGGACAGCACCCTTACGATGTGTCGAAGAGCGCTGCGGACCTACTGGCCCAGGCCTATGCGGCGACCTATGATCTGCCGGTCGCCGTGACGCGCTGTGCCAACCTCTATGGTGGGGGGGATCTCAACTGGAACCGCTTGATTCCTGGGACGATTCGCAGCGCGCTTCAGGACCAGGCCCCCTTGATCCGCTCTGACGGGACCTTTATGCGTGACTATCTCTACGTGCGCGACGCTGTTCGGGCTTATATGATGCTGGCTGAGGCCCTCGATGAGCCTGAGATCCGTGGTGAGGCCTTCAACTGCGGGACCGATGAGCCGATGAGTGTGTTGGAGATGACGCGCCTGATCATCTCGATCTCCCCTCATTCTGATCTGGAACCGCTGGTCCTCGATGAAGTGGAACACGAGATCAAGGATCAGTATCTGGACAGCGCCAAGATCCGTGAGATGATCGGCTGGACGCCGGTCCATGCTCGGGAGGACGGGTTAAGGGAGACGATGGACTGGTATACGCGCTATCTCGCCGATCAGGTCGGAACCCTATGAGTGCGTACGAACTGACGGACGGTACCCGGGTCCTGCTGACCGGCGCCACCGGCTTCATTGGGCGGCGGCTCACGCAAGCTCTGCTGGAGATGGGGTGCGACGTGGTCGCACTCGTTCTGCCGGACGAGGTCGATGCGAGAGGTGTTTGTCGCTGCTTGCCACAAGGGGTTCGCGCTGTGGTCGGCGACGTGACGAACGGCAGCCCGTCGACCGATGGTGAGCCCAGAGTGAACTCGGGGATCTTGCGCGCGCTGGAGGCGGCGCAGCCGAGAGTTGTCTTTCACCTGGCGGCGGTCGGCACTGCCGACACGGGGTTGCCCATGGCCGAGGCGTGTCGCGTCAATGTCGGCGGCATGATTGCGCTGCTCGAGGGGATTCGCCGAAGCGAGACGGTGCAGCGTGTGGTGGTCATTGGCACCTCCTATGAGTATGGTGCCCGTCGCGCGGACGACGGGCTGGACCCGTTCAATCCCTACAGCGCTTCCAAGGTCGCGGCATGGGCCTTCGCGCGTGCTGCCTATAACGCCTGGGGGTTGCCTGTGGTGTCCGTACGGCCCTTTCAGGTCTACGGCCCGGGTCAACGTCGCGCAGCACTGGTACCCGCGGCGATTGCAGCGGCCCTGCAGGGTCAGGACTTCCAGATGACTCAGGGCGAACAGCAGCGGGACTTCGTCTATGTTGATGACGTCGTTCGCGGACTGCTGGCTGCCGTGCAGGCGCCGGATATGGAAGGGCGTGTGGTGGATCTAGGGTCGGGGCTGCTGCATCGGATCATCGACGTCGTGGAACGCATTTGGGAGCTTGCTCCGACGACTCGGCGGGCAGCCTCTGCCGGACGTATTGTTGCCGGTGCCTTACCCTATCGCCCCGGCGAAGTCTTCGCCATCCCTGCAGATGTGGAACGCACCTATGATCTGACAGGGTGGCGGGCGCGCGTCTCCTTGGACGAAGGGTTGAGGATGACCCTCCGGTCATATCAGATGAGCCGCGACCCCGACCCATCCGGTCGGTGGGCGTGCGGCAATCAGTCAGACGAGGGTGGCATGAAGTCTATCGAGATGACGCCGAGGGTGAGGGAACAAGATGCGTCAGCGGACTGACGGGGTCCAGCAGCCTGACGAGCGTCAGCAGCCTGACGAGCGTCAGCAGCCTGACGCCACGCGCCTGCGGCGCGAGATCATGGAGAAGGTAGCCGAATACTACGACCTCGCCCATCGTCAGGAGCCCTTTGTTCCCGGCGAGTCCTTTGTCAACTACGGTGGGCGCGTCTACGATGCGCGTGAGTTGCAGAGTGCCGTCGATGCGGTGCTCGACTTCTGGCTTACCGACGGCCCACGGGTTGAGGCTTTCTCCGAGACTTTGGGCGCCTACCTCGGCGTCAAGCATATCCTCACCGTCAACTCGGGATCATCGGCGAACTTGGTGGCCATGAGTACGCTGCGTTCTGAGCAGCTTACCGGCGCCGCTGGGGACCGTGGTCCTCTGGTGCAGGGAGACGAGGTCATCACACCTGCTGCGACCTTCCCGACGACCGTCGCGCCGATTGTGCAGAACCAGTTGATCCCGGTCTTCGTTGACTGCAAGGTCGGCACCTATAACATCGACGTCGATTTACTGGAGGCAGCGCTCTCCGAGCGGAGCCGGGCGATCTTCGTGCCCCACATCCTCGGTAATCCTGTGGAGATGGATAAGGTAATGGCCTTTGCAGAGGCTCACCGACTCTACGTGATCGAGGATACCTGTGATGCACTGGGGAGCACCTTTGATGGGACGCCATGCGGTGCTTTCGGCGATCTTGCAACGTTCAGCTTCTATCCGGCGCATCATATCACGACGGGCGAGGGTGGGGCCGTCGGCACCCGTGATGGGAAGCTGCATCACATCGCCCATGCCATCCGGGATTGGGGGCGCGATTGTTGGTGCGATCACAAGAGCGCACGCGACGGTGAATGTGGGCACCGGTTCGACTGGGAGATACCCGGTTTGAACGAGCCCTACGACCATCGCTATTACTTCACCGAGATCGGTTACAATCTCAAGATGACCGATATCCAGGCGGCGATCGGCATTCCACAGATGGCGAAGTTGGATGCGTTCGTCGCGGCGCGCAAGCGCAATTTCCGGATCCTGTATGAGGGACTCACCCGCTATCAGGACTATCTGGTGCTGCCGCTGTGGAGCCCCCAGGCCGACCCGGCGTGGTTTGCCTTCACCCTCGCGGTACGGGAGGACGCGCCTTTCACGCGGCGTGACCTGAACAGCTATCTGTTGGAGCACAAGGTGGAGACGCGTTATCTCTTCGCCGGCAA
>CAZYYC010000158.1:0-5615 GCA_964650935.1 uncultured Anaerolineales bacterium | reverse complement strand
TCCGCGTTATCTATCAACCCCGCAATATGGGTAAGGGCACCTCGATACGCACGGCGATTCCGGTGTGCACGGGTGACTACGTCTTTATCCAAGATGCTGACCTCGAGTATGATCCCGGCGACTACCCGCTCTTTCTCGCGCGCGCCGAGCAGGATCGTCCCGCTGCCATTTTCGGATCGCGCACCCTCGGCGGACGCGCGATCTACAAGTACATGGCCAATTACTGGGGCGTTCGCGTGTTGACGGGACTGACCAACGTGCTCTACGGTGCACGCCTGACCGATGTCGCCACCGCCTCAAAGATGGTGCGGTCCGACGTGCTCAAGCGACTTCATCTGACCGGATCGGGCTTTGATCTGGACTTCGAGCTCCCGAACAAGCTCCTGCGCGCCGGCTACGAGATTGTTGAGGTCCCCATTAGCTATGCACCGCGCACCGTCGAGGAGGGCAAGAAGATCCGTCCGTGGGATGGCATTTGGGCCCTCAGGGTGATCCTTCGGGACAGGTTTCTGTCGATGGATCAAGTCATTTCGCATGGACAGGGTAAGGAGGTAGTGTGAATATCGTTGTTACCGGCTCGATCGCCTTTGACTACCTGATGCGGTTTCCGGGCAACTTCCTGGATCATGTCAAACCCGATCGCATTCAGAAGCTCAGCCTGAGCTTCCTGGTTGACGAGATGGTCAAGCGTCGCGGGGGCTGTGCACCTAATATCGCCTACAGCCTCGCGTTGCTGGGCGAGCACCCCATTGTGATGGGCACGGCAGGTCAGGATTTCGAGGAGTACCGGCAGTGGTTGGAAGCCCAGGGAGTCGACACCTCGGCGATCAAGGTCGTGCCTGAGCTCTTCACTGCGTCGTTCTTCGCGACGACCGACGAGGACCTCAACCAGATCGCCAGCTTCTACACCGGGGCGATGGCGGATGCGCGAACGCTCTCGTTCCACGATTTCACCGCGCCGGTCGACCTGACGATCATCTCGCCCAACGATCCCGAGGCGATGGACAAATACCCCCGGGAGTGTCGTGAGTTGGGCATCCCGTACATCTACGACCCGAGTCAGCAGGTCGTGCGCTCGAGCCCTGAGTCGCTGCGTAATGGCGTTGTGGGCGCCGATATCTTGATCGTCAACGACTACGAGTATGAGCTCCTCAAAGACCGCACGGGGATGGATGACGTCGAGATTCGCGGCGCGGTCGAGCGCGCGGTGATCGTCACCCAAGGCGCCGAGGGCGCGCTTATCTGGGCCGAGGAGGCCCTTCGGAAGCCGGAGGTCGCGCCCCTTCACATCCCTGCGGTGCCACCGCGGGAGATCCTCGATCCTACCGGTGTGGGAGATGCCTTCCGCTCTGGGCTCATCAAGGGTCTGGCGCTGGGGTTGCCATGGGCCGCTTGCGGGCGCATCGGCAGCCTTGCCGCGACCTACGTGCTGGAGACCAAGGGTCCGCAGGCCCATAGTTACACCTTGGGATCGTTCGTCGAGCGTTATAAGGCCGCATTTGGTGAGGGTGAGACGACGGCGGCGTTGCAGCTGCACTAGCTAGCGTTTTCCACACCTTGGGGTGGTTGTTCGTGACTGTGGAAGGCCACTATCGAGGTGGGTTCACTAACATAATAAGGAGTTGTTCGCATGAAGCATCACGTCAAAGATCTTGATCTGGCCCCATCGGGTCGATTGCGTATGGAATGGGCTGAGCGCGAGATGCCCGTCCTGCGGCAGATTCGTGAGCGCCTCGCGGTTGAGAAGCCGTTCAAGGGCGTGCGTATGTCCGCCTGTCTGCATGTGACCACGGAGACCGGCAATCTGGCACGTACGTTGGCTGCCGGCGGTGCTGACCTTGTTCTGGTTGCCAGCAATCCCCTGAGCACGCAGGATGACGTTGCCGCAGCTCTCGTCTCTTATGACGAGATTCCCGTCTACGCCATCAAGGGCGAGGATAACGACACCTACTACGAGCACATCTATGCAGCGCTCGACCACAAGCCGCACCTGACGATGGATGATGGTGCTGATCTGGTCAGCACGATGCACCGGCATCGTCGTGAGATTTTGGGAGACATCGTGGGGGGCACCGAAGAGACGACCACGGGTGTGATCCGCCTGCGAGCGATGGCGCATGAAGGTGCGTTGGAGTATCCTATCATCGCCGTGAACGACGCGATGACCAAGCATCTCTTCGACAATCGCTACGGCACGGGCCAGTCCACCCTGGATGGCATCATCCGCGCTACGAACGTCCTGATCGCGGGCAAGACGGTGGTGGTCGGGGGCTATGGATGGTGCAGCCGCGGCATCGCGATGCGGGCTAATGGGATGGGCGGCAACGTCATCGTCACCGAGATCGATCCGCTAAAGGCACTTGAGGCGGTGATGGACGGCTTCCGCGTGATGCCGATGGTCGAGGCCGCGACGATCGGCGATATCTTCGTCACGTCGACGGGCGACATCAACGTCATCGATCGCCATCACTTCGAGGTGATGAAGGATGGGGCCATCGTCTGCAATTCCGGGCACTTCAACGTCGAGCTCAACCTCGATGCCCTGGCAGAGATGGCGGTCGAGGAACCGCGGGTGATCCGACCGTTTGTGAAGCAATACCGCCTGCCCGATGGTCGCGTGATCAATGTGTTGGCGGATGGGCGCCTGGTCAACCTCGGTGCAGCCGAGGGGCATCCGAGCGCCGTCATGGATATGTCTTTCGCCAACCAGGCGCTGAGCGCTGAGTATATGCTCGCCCACGCAGATGAACTTGAGCACACCGTCTACGCGGTGCCTGAGGCGATTGATCAGGCGATCGCTCGCCTGAAGCTCGCCGCGATGGGTGTCGAGATCGATACGCTGACCGAAGAGCAGCGGGCGTATCTAGCGTCCTGGCAGGAAGGCACGTAGATCGGTTAACACCTGCGAAGGGAGGAGGACCAGGGGGCTCGAGGCTTCCTGATCCTCTCCCTTCTATCAACGGGGGAGTTGGTGGGCCGCGATGAATGAACGGGTCACAACGTGGGGAGATCTTCTGGCGCGCCGGAGTGGGCAACGCTTCGTTGGGCGCCGGCGCGAGATCGAGCCGTTTCGACTCAACTTCCTCTATGCCGTGCCGCCGACACTGGTCTTCGTGGTGCAGGGTCCGCCCGGTATCGGTAAGAGCGCTCTGCTGGCGCAGTATCGTTTGATCGCGGGGGAGCACGGCTTTGTCACTGCTACGGTGGATCGTGGCGACATCCATCTGCCCCAGGAGTTCGGCGTCGTGCAGGCGATATTGGCGGTTGCCAGGCGACTATCTGCCGCGGGTGTGCCGCTGACGACCTTCAGCGAGGTCCATCGGGAGTATACGGCTGCGCTCCGGAAGATCGCGCAGGACCCCGACGCGCCGGCTCATACCTGGGATCTCTTCGGAGGCGTGACCGACGAGGATGCCTGGGCTGTGCGTGCCTGGGACGAGTACCTGATCAAGACCTTCCCGATGCGTCGTTCCTCTCTGCTGCGTGATCCGGTAGGTGCGCTGACGGAGCGCTTTGTCAAGGACTTGAATGCTTGGGCCACGGTCCGCCGTATCCTACTATGCTTCGATGACTGGCAGCAGCTTGGCGGCGAACGCAGACGTGCCATTGAAGGGACGGTGGATCGCCGATGCTGCTTCCAGGATTGGTTGTTTGACCTCCTCTCCGGCGGCGAGTTAAGCACGAACATCTGGTTTGCGATAGCGGATCGTGACCCCCTACCCGGCGTGTGGGATGCTCTTGCGCCGATCACGTCCATATCCGATCTTCGTCCTCTCTCGCGCCGTGACGCACGCACCTTGCTTTATGTGGATGACTCTCTGGATGAGGAGGTCGCTGAGCTGAAGTTGGCATTGGCCGAGGGCAATCCGCTGCATCTGACGCTCGTGTCGGATGGCGTTGTCGAGGCGGACTCACCGCTTGAGGCCTATGTCGCTGCGTTGGAGCCGGTGCTGCGCACGGCGGTGCTCAAGTGTTCGGTTGCGCGATGGCTCGATGAGGGCGTGATCTCGGCGCTCCTGGGACAGGAAGCAGCCGCACGGCTGTTGGCCTGGCTGAGTCGCACGCCGTTGGTGACCCGCGCAGCGGTCGGTTGGTGCTTCTTGCCCGCCGTGCACGCATCTCTTGAGAAGACTGCTATGAACGCCGATGCGGCTTCGTGGGAGGCGGCTCACCAGACACTCCGGGCTTACTACCGACAGCGGTCGGAGCTCCACGGCGCCGAGTCTGACTATCTAGATGCCGAGTGGCACCGCGACCACGTCGAGGCGCTCTATCACCTGCTGATCATCGGTGATGTGCCTGAAGCGCTCAGTGCTGCGATGGAGAGTTTCCTCCGCAGTATCCGCCGTTTCTACCCGTGGGCAGGAGCGGTTGCCAAGGCCTGGTCAGACGCAGCCGATGTTATCTCGGCGCGCCGGCACGGGACAACCGACGCTAGGCAGGCGGTGGTAGCCTGGGCCCCTAGGATCAAGGATCTCTGGGAGGCGTTCGTGGCACGGGACTGGGAAGCGATCCACACTTTCTCCGAAACGCTGTTGACACCTGAGACTCAAGAGGCAACCGATGAGGCATGGGCACCAGATGTCCATCAGGATGTTGTACGACCACCTGTCGCCTTGTCCGCCGAGATCCGCCAACTGCTGCGCGGGATCAATCAGCTGGCTGCGGGACGCCTGGCCCTCCCCGTCGAGGTGGAGGATGAGTTGGCGATGGATGGGAAGCCGGTCCATGACTCGGCGCGACAGGAGCAAGAACGCTCATCCACCGACGCTGAGGTGCCTGCCGGGGCGGATGCGGTGCTACGAGATGGTGAGGACACAGTGGAGGACGATGGGGCTGTTGCATGCGAGCTGCCGCCGGAGGATGTTGCGCAGCAGCAGGATGCCCGACCTGTTGGATCTGAGTCTGTGACGCCCGATGGTGGTGCGCCTGGTGGCGATGTGCCTGACGACGGTGTGTCGGATGCTGAAGCGGCGGCGATCGAGCACTGCGGCTATGCCAATGGGCGGATGGTGGAGGGGGCCTATGATGCGGCGATCGAGGCTTACGATCAGGCGTTGACCCTCAATCCGCAGTACATAGCCGCTTACTACAATCGCGGTTTGGCGCATGCCGGCATTGGTGCGCTGGACAGTGCGGCTGCAGACTTCACTCGAGCGATTGAGCTGGACCTGAGAAGGGTGCAGGAAGACAAGGACGTGCAGCGCCGACGATTGGCGGAGGCCTACCGCCAACGAGGTCTGGTTCACGCCCGAAAGGGCGCATTTGATCAGGCCATCGCCGACTATGATGCTGCATTGCAACACGATCCCGACGCCGTGATGATCGCCTATGATCGGGCCAATGCCTACTTTCGACTGCAGTCCTATGAGCGCGCCGTGGATGACTATACGCTGACGCTGAGTCACGCGCCGGATCATCTCGCGGCATACCTTAACCGAGGCCTGGCTCAGGCCGCGCGGGGTGAGTATGTTGAGGCGCTGCGGGACTACAATCGCGCGATTGCTTTGGATCCGCAGCGGGCGATCACCTATCATCACCGAGGTCGGGCTTATGCGCGATTGGACCGGCACACGGAAGCGCTGGCGGACTATGCCCGGGCGTTGGATCTGAAC
>CAZYYC010000157.1:0-9929 GCA_964650935.1 uncultured Anaerolineales bacterium | reverse complement strand
CGCAGACCTCACCGAGGTTGTGTGGGGGGATCTTGGTCGCCATCCCGACCGCGATGCCGTCCACACCGTTGACCAGGAGATTGGGCAGGACCGAGGGCAGGACCGTGGGCTCTTGGAGGCTACCGTCGAAGTTGTCGGCCCAACTGACGGTATCCATGTGCAGATCCTGGAGCATCGTCTCCGCCAATGCTGTCAGCCGCGCCTCGGTATAGCGCATCGCCGCAGGGGCGTCGCCGTCGATGGAGCCGAAGTTGCCCTGACCGTCGACGAGGGGGGCCTCCATGACGAAGTCCTGGGCCAGGCGTACCATCGCCAAATAGACCGAGCTGTCGCCATGCGGGTGGTACTTGCCCAGGACCTCACCGACGATGCGGGCCGACTTCTTGTGAGGCTTGTTGTGGCTGAGGCCTAGGTCGTGCATGGCGTAGAGGATGCGGCGTTGGACGGGCTTGAGCCCGTCGCGCACATCCGGCAGCGCGCGATCAGTGATCGTCTCGCGCGCATAGCCGATGTAGGCCTGCGTCATATCCCGATAGAGCTCAATGGTATCGGTGTAGGTCTCTTGAACGCTGGTTGCTGTGTCTGCCATCCTGAGTTTCCTTCCCTCGGCCTTTCTAGTCGTGACCGTTGTCGTCGGCGACGACCGTGCCATCCCAATGCGTCATCAGCCGCTCGCGACGCTGCGATGGGCTACCACCCATCCACAAGGAGACGGCCGTGTTGGCGGCGTGGACATCGTTGACGGTGACGCGGACCAGGTGCTCATTGAACCACGGGTCGGGGTCACCCGGTCTGAAGACGGTCTCGCGGAGCTGGCTGGGGTTCATCTCGCCCAGACCCTTGTAGCGCTGGAGGGTCACCTTGTCCTTCTTCCATCTCTTCATCAGGCGCTCGCGCTCGGCCTCGGTGTATGCGTAGATACTCTCTTTGCCGTTTCTCAGTAAGTAGAGCGGTGCGCGGGCCACGTAGAGGCGTCCGTCCTCGACCATCTTGCGCATCAAGCGCCAGAAGAGCGTGTAGAGCAGGGTCTTGATGTGATCGCCGTCGACATCGGCGTCGACCAGGACGGCCACGCGACCGTAGCGCATCTTCTCCGTTTCGAAGTCGGAACCGATACCGGCCCCCACCGCAGCGACGATGGATTTCACCTCGGCGTTGGCGAGGGCTTTGGTCAGCCGGGCGCGCTCGGTGTTGAGGATCTTGCCGCGCAGGGGTAGGATCGCGTGATAGTTGCGGTTGCGCGCCTGCTTACAGGATCCGCCGGCGGAGTCACCCTCAACGATGTAGAGCGTGGTCTGGATCGTGGGGCTGCCCTTGGCGACGTCGGCGAGTTTTCCGGGAAGCTCGTCGACCTCCAGCACCGAACGGCGCATGACGAGAGCGCGGGCCTTAGCGGCAGCGTGACGCGCGCGGGAGGCGGCGAGGCAGCGGGAGACGATGGCGCGGCCCAGGGGAATCCTCTTGCGGAACTGGGTGAGCAGGGCATCATAGGCGATGGAGTGAACCTGGCCCTGGATCTGGTCACTGCCCAGCTGGGTCTTGGTCTGGCTGGTGAACTGCGGATCGCGCATGCTGACGTTGATCACGGCGGTGATCCCGGCGCTGGTATCGCGTCCCGTGATCTCATCGCCGGGTTTGAGCAGCTTCTTCTCGGCGGCGAAGACGTTGACCGCCTTGGTCAGCGCTGAGCGAAACCCTGCGACGTGGCGCCCGCCGTCGGGGGTGGGGATGGTGTTGACGAAGGAGATGATCTCCTCGTCATCCTGGTCCTGGTACTGCAGGACAATCTCAACGCGGGTATCGTCGTCGGTCTGCCCGGTTATGGTGATCGGGTCGTGGATGGTGTGCCGGTCGCGGTTGAGATAGGCGACGTACTCGGCGATGCCTCCCTTGTATTCGTAGCTGCGTTCCTTGTCCGCCTCGCGCTCGTCGACAATGTGGACCTTGAGCCCCGGCACAAGGAACGCGACGGTCTGCAGGCGGCGCGCCAATGTGCTGAAGTCGAACTCCACGACATCGAGGAACTCCGGGTTGGGGACGAAGGTGACCGTGCTACCGGTACCGATCTTGCGGTCTGCGTGCTGGCGGACCAGGGTTTTCTCACGGCGCGATCCGACCTCGCCGAGGACCTCACGCGTGTGAGGGTCGAGGATCTGTACGGGGCTGACGGGCAGGCCGCGTTCGTGGCGCTGGTGGTAGATCACGCCGTCGCGCCGCACCTCGACCTCAAGCCACTTGGCGAGCGCATTGGTCGCCTTGATGCCCACACCGTGCAGGCCGCCGGAGGTTGAGTAGGAACCTTCCTCGAACTTGCCACCGGAGTGCAGTTCGGTAAAGGCAATCTCCAGCGCGGACTTGGCCTTTTCCGGGTGGATGCCCACCGGAAAGCCGCGACCGTCGTCGATGATGGCAATGCTGCCATCCTTCTTGATAGCCACATCGATCAGCGTACAGGCGCCGGCCAAGGCCTCATCGACCGAGTTGTCGATGACCTCGATGGCCAGATGATGCAGGGCGGACTCGCCCTTGCCTCCCACATACATGCCCGGACGCCGCTGGATGTTCTCGGGGTAGTCCAGCACTTGTATGGATGCCGCGTCATAGACGGCTTGTCTCTTCACCATTCATTCCTCGCTTATCCATCCGAACCAACACCAGTAGAGCGCTGCAGGGGACCGCGCATGCCACACACTGGGAAATCGCAACGACGCAGGTCGATGCGGGAGGGGCATTGAAGCGATCAACGAACGCCGCGCAGCGAACGCGCGTTCAGGAGAGAGTGCGCTCGCTGCTAGGGCGCCCCGCCCAGAGTGGTGGCGCTGGCCCAGATCAGGGTGCCTGCAGGTCGATGCGACGAGTATAGCACGGTTGGTGAACTGCGTCAAAGTCTATAGCAGCCTCGATCAACGCTCCGTCACCGGATCCCACTTCTATTATATAGGACAAAAGTTCTATTGTCAACGGCTGGTCATTTGTGGCTATTGTGGTATTCTAAATAGTGAATACACAAAGGGGACGTCATCGCAGAGGAGGCATACGATGGAGGAGACATTTGACCTGCCGTCGGTAGATCATACAGTCATCAAGGTGGGCCAGGTAGGGACGATTGTGTTGTTGGTGATGGGGTTCGTTGTCGATCATTGGGGGCCGGTGGCGGCCGTCGCGGCGATCAACCTGATAGGGCTTCTGAGTCCGGCGCTGTCGCTATGGCGACAGCTCTACGTGCGCGTGCTGCGTCCTCTGGGGCTGGCGAAGCCCAATGTGGTGCCGGACTACCCGGAGCCCCATCGTTTTGCCCAGGGTGTAGGCGGCGGTCTGGCATTGACGGCTACGCTCATGTTGCTGGTCGGACAGGCGATCGTGGGTTGGGGGTTGGTGTGGCTGCACATCCTGCTGGCGGCGCTCAACCTCTTTGTCGGATTCTGCCTGGGGTGCTTTGTCTACTATCAGATGAGCCGGCTGGGCGTGCCCGGTTTTTCGCGTCAGGCGATGGAGAAGTAGGCTATGCGGGAGCGACTTCTGATCGCCGTGGGCCTGCTCGTGGTTTCAGGCGTGGTGGCTTGGGTGGTCGCCTGGGCACAGCGCCGCAGGGCGACGGTTGCCGCTGCGCAGGATGGCCCATGGTCGGTGGGCGCTGCGGTGGCATCTGAGGGGGGAGAGGGTGAGGGCGTGCGTGTGCTCTACTTCCGCAGTGACCAGTGTGTCTCGTGTGCCACGCAGTCGCGGCTATGGGAGCAGCTTGACGAGACGACTCGACAGAGGATCGAGACCGTGGATGTGGATGCCGAACCCGAACGCGCCGCTGCCTATGGTGTGCTGACGCTGCCGACAAGCCTGATCATCGACGGGATGGGAGACGTGGTGCGCATCAACTATGGAGTTGTGCCCCCGCGGAAGCTGACGCGCCAACTGGAGGAAGCCGGCTGAACTGTGTCAGCGATGGATGCGGGCATGACCAAAGCGGGTATACTGGTACCGGCTTTGAGATCGTGAACTCCCGGGAGGAACCATGGGCCGAGTCCGTATCGCGATGGCGCAGATCAACGTTGTTGTTGGAGACATCGAAGGCAATACCCGCAAGATCGACGCCGGCATCCGCCGCGCTCGAGAGATAGGCGCCGACCTGGTGCTCTTCCCCGAGATGGCGGTCACCGGCTACCCGCCCGAAGACCTGCTGCTGAAGCCGTCGTTTCTACAGGCCAACCTCGACGCTATCGGTACGCTCTCGACGGCGACGCAAGGGATCACGGCGATTGTGGGGTTTGCGGACGTCGACGACGACGTCTTCAACGCCGCGGCGATCCTGCACGACGGACGGTGGGCGAGCACTTACCACAAGCACTATCTACCCAACTACGGTGTCTTCGACGAGGACCGCTATTTTCAGGCGGGCGCTGATCTGGGGGTGCTCAGGCTCGGTGACGTGACCTTCGGCGTGAGCATTTGTGAGGATATCTGGTACCCGGCAGGCCCTCCGGAGATCCAGGCCCGCCAGGGCGGCGCGCGGGTGTTGGTGAACATCTCGGCCTCTCCCTACCATGCCGGGAAGGGGGACGCGCGCGAGCAGATGCTCAGAACCCGGGCCGCGGATAACGCCGCGGTGGTGGCTTTCTGCAATCTGGTAGGGGGGCAGGATGAGCTCGTCTTCGACGGGCGCAGCGTGATTGTCGATGAGCGGGGCGCGGTGCTGGCGCGCGGAGCGCAGTTCGAAGAGGATTTCATCGTCGCCGACGTCGATCCCGATGCTGTCTTCCGCTGGCGCCTCCACGAGCCGCGCTATCGGAAGGCCGCGCCTGACGTGATGCCGGCGGTCAGCCTGCCTGCCGTTGAGCCACGTGTTGCAGGTAGAGATAGCCGGCCTTCATCCCATAGGGTGCAACCGCTGGCACACCTAGCCGAGATCTATGGCGCGCTGACGCTCGGGGTCCGTGACTACGTGCGCAAGAACGGTTTCAGCAAGGTGGTGTTGGGGCTGTCGGGTGGTGTGGATTCCAGCCTTGTCGCCTGCATCGCTGCGGACGCGCTGGGCCCCGAGAACGTCACCGGCCTGTTGTTGCCGTCTCGCTACACAGCGGATATGAGCAACGACGATGCGCTGACGCTGGCGCAGGCGTTGGGCATCGCGACGATCACCATCCCGATCGAACGCGTCTTCAAGGCCTATCTCGAGACGCTAGCGGAGCCCTTCGCCGGCACGGATTCGGATGTGACCGAGGAGAATATCCAGGCACGCATCCGCGGCAATCTGTGGATGGCGCTGTCCAATAAGTTCGGGTGGCTCGTGCTGACGACGGGCAACAAGAGCGAGATGGCGGTGGGCTATGCCACCCTCTACGGTGACATGGCGGGGGGGTACGCCGTGATCAAGGATGTCTTCAAGGACACCGTCTACGCCCTGTCACGGTGGCGGAACACGCAGGGCCCGGCGCCGGTGATCCCCGAGCGGATCCTGACGCGAGCACCCTCGGCAGAGCTACGGCCCAATCAGAAAGACAGCGACTCCCTGCCGGAGTACGAGATCCTCGACCCCATACTACGCGCCTACATCGAGGAGGACAAAGCCCCGGAGGACATTGTCAGGGAGCAAGAGGTGTCCGAGGCGGTCGTGACGCGCGTCATCCGTATGGTCGATCGGGCCGAGTTCAAGCGCCGTCAGGCGCCGCCGGGCGTGCGCATCACCACGCGGGCTTTCGGCAAGGATTGGCGCCCGCCGATCACGCAGCGGTTTACGCCCTAGGCGGGATACGCGACTCACACGGAACGCCCACCTGGCAGAGGCCGCAACCGTAGCCCTCGAAGCCATAGCTCGCCTTCACATAGGCTGCGGTGCGATCAAGGTGGGCCGCGCATTTTACCTTGTCGTGGCCCGAGGCGGAGATAGCGCCGACCGGGCAGCGGTCGATGCACGCACCGCAGGTGCCGTCGGTGAAGAAGAGGCAGTAAGCGCGATGGTCGGTGTAGGGGCGCGGGGTCGGGGACACGGCGAGCCTGACGACGGCGGAGCCGGCACGCATAGCCTTGCCTACAGGTGTGATCAGACCATCGCAGAGGCCAAAGGTGCCCAGGCCCGCGGCGTAGGCGGCGTGACGCTCCGACCAGGTGGAGGCATAGACGAACTGCTCTGAGTCCACGGTGTGCCACGTTGAGAGCTCCATCGGAGCGACGGCCGGAAAGCCGGCTGCCGTCAAGGCCTCCGCGACATCGCGACGCAGTTGGTGATTGAACTGCTCGCCATAGACGCGGGTCCGCGCCCAGCGCTCGGCGGGGTAGACGCTCTGAGCGCGTTGGTCTCGCTTGGTCGCCTCGGTCTGGGGAAGGATCCAGGAGATGACGGTGAGCTCCTCGGGCGTCACCGGCTCGTCGGGATAGGTCTGTTGCCACGCCTCCAACGGCGTCCAATGGAAGGGCCCGACCACGGTCTTGTACTGGGCCCATAGGGGATCGTCCCCGGCGGCGAAGCCGACCCAAGGCTGTCCCCAGGCGCGTTCAGGCTGGGCTGCCTGCATATCGTTGCCCTCGCCTGCGCAGAAGGCCTCGATCGTGGTGGTGATCCATTCAGGGGTTCCGGCGGTTAGGGTCATCGGTTGAGCCTCCTTGACGATGAATGGGGCGATTATCCCATAAGAGGGCCCGGTAGGCAATCACGGGCTGGGGGCTATTGCGTTGGGCCTTGTTCGGTGCTATGATGGAGGCATCAGGAAGGGATAGGTCGAGATGATGTCGAGCGACGGTTGGCGTGGGCGGCTCAATGATGCGCTCCTCCTTACAGGACGGAGCCATTGCCCCGTGGGCAGGCGCTGATCGAGCACATACCCTTTTTTGACGATGAGTCCGGGCGCCTCCCTTGTGGGGGCGCCTTTTCCGTTCCACGGGAGCCTGAGATGAAGGGACAGATGGATGAGGAGGTGTCACCCCGGATGCCGGGTTTCCCGGCGTCCGGCGTCCTCGCGTGACCTGCAGTCCGAAGAACCTACTATGTTGCTGCAGAGAGATCGCGACGAGGAGGTGCGCGGTGACAACCTTACAAGAGATGCATGACTATGATCCGTGGAGGATCGAGCGGATCTGGCGGCGCCGTTGGGCGGCGGAGGGCACGTACCGCACGATCGAGCCGGCGCCGGATCAGCGCAAGTTCTACTGTCTGGACTTCTTTCCCTATCCGTCGGGTGCGGGACTGAGCGTGGGACATGGGCGCAATTACGTGCCCTCCGACGTGGTCGCGCGCTACCATCGGATGCGCGGAGAAGCGGTGTTGCACCCAATGGGCTGGGATGCCTTTGGCCTTCCGGCGGAAAACGAGGCCATGAAGCGCGGCGTACATCCCGCCGAGAGCACGGCGCGCTATGCTGCAAACTACAAGCGACAGCTGGATCTGCTGGGCTGCTCCTATGACTGGGACCGGGAGATCAACTCATCGGACCCGAGCTACTATCGCTGGAACCAGGCCTTCTTCCTGATGCTGTATCGTCGGGGCCTGGCCTACCGCGCCGATGCGCCGGTCAACTGGTGTGAGAGCTGCCGGACGGTGTTGGCGGCGGAGGAGATCGAGTCGGGGAGGTGCTGGCGGTGCCGGCAACCGGTCGTGCGGCGGAAACGCGCGCAGTGGTACATTCGTGTGACCGCCTATGCCGATGAGCTGGACGCTGCCCTGGAGCATCTCGACTGGCCTGACCACATCCTGACGATGCAACGGCACTGGATCGGGCGCCACGAGGGGGTGGAGATCGAGCTGCCCTTGGTGGGCCAAGCAGACTTGCGGCTGAGCGTGTTCACGACGCGGGTCGACACCCTTTTCGGCGTCACCTTTGTCGCGCTGGCGCCGGAGCACGACCTGGCTCTGGCGGTGAGCACACCTGCCCGGCGCGCCGCGGTGCACGCCGCGATTGAACGAGCCGCGCAACGCAGCGATGTGGAACGACGCAGCGGAGAGCCCGATGGCGTGGCGACCGGGGCCATCGTCGTGCTGCCTGATGGGTCGAAGGTGCCGGTCTACGTCGCCGATTACGTGCTCGCGGACTACGGCACCGGCGCTGTGATGGGTGTGCCGGCCCACGACGCGCGTGATCTGGCGTTCGCCCGCAGACAGAGACTCCCCATTCGCAGCGTCATCGCGCCGACGTCAGGCGCTTCGGCGGACAGCCTGCCGTTCACCGAGGAGGGCTTCCTGGTGGACTCGGCTGTCTTCAGCGGGATGGCCACCGCGACGGCTCAAGGTGCCATCGCAGGGTGGTTGGAGGCTGAGGGCATGGGTCGTCGAGCGGTGCACTATCGCCTGCGCGACTGGTTGGTCTCCCGCCAGCGTTACTGGGGCACGCCGATTCCCATCGTGCACTGCCCGGCGTGCGGAGAGGTGCCGGTGCCTGAGGTGGAGCTCCCAGTGATGCTGCCATCCGTTGCCGACTACCGTGCGCGGGATGACGGTCGTTCGCCTTTGGCGAACGTGCCGGCGTTTGTCGCGACCTCGTGTCCCAGATGCGGCGGCGAGGCCGAGCGCGAGACGGATACGATGACGGGCTTCGTCTGCTCTTCGTGGTACGCACTGCGCTTTGCCGATCCCCACCATGGGAACGCGCCTTTCGCGGCGGAGCAGGTGAGGCGATGGCTGCCCGTCGATCTCTACATCGGCGGCGCGGAGCACGCCGTCAGCCATCTGCTCTACTCGCGATTCTGGACCAAGGCGCTGGCTGATGAGGGGTTGATCGACTTTCGGGAACCCTTTCCCAAGCTGCGCAGCCAGGGTGTCCTGCACGCACGCGATACGGAAACGGGCGCGATCGAGCGGATGTCCAAGTCGAGGGGCAATGTTGTGACGCCGGAGAGCGTGATCGAGCGCTATGGCGCCGACGTGGCGCGCCTGCATCTGCTCTTCATGGGGCCGTTCGAGGCCCATACCGTCTGGGAGGTCGAGGAGGACGGCGTGACCCCACGGCATATCGAGGGCGTGCGCCGCTTTCTGCAGCGTGTGTGGCGCCTGTGCGCCGTGCCGGAAGGTCGGACGGCAGTGCCGGGCGACACAGCGGCGGATGTGGCGCTGAGGCGGACGACACACCGCGCCATCAAGATGGTGACCGAACAGGTGGAGACGATGCACTTCAACACGGCGATCAGCGCGATGATGACGCTGACCGGCGAGCTGGAGACCTATGTCCAGGCGCATGGACCGACGGTGGCCTTCTGCCACGCGCGTGATGTCCTGTTGCGGCTCTTGGCACCTTTCGCGCCCTATATCGCCGAAGCGGCATGGGAGCGATTGGGCAGGCGGGCTGAGTCCGGAACGATCCACCGAGCGCCCTGGCCCGTAGGGTCATCCGAGCTGACGCGTGAGGAGACGATCGAGCTGGCGGTCCAGGTGGATGGGCGGATACGCGGTCGCATCGAGGTGAGCCCCGATGCCGCCGACGATACGGTTCGTGAGGCGGCGCTGTCGGCGCCGGGCGTGGTCCGGGCGCTGGACGGGGCGCCGGTACGGCGGGTCGTGGTGGTGCCGGGGCGGTTGGTCAACATCGTCTCGGGCTAAGTGGCGGAGCGAGGACGCTGATTGGCAGGATATGCAAAGGCGCCCGGCGCACGCGCCGGGCGCCTTCAATACCCCTGCCGCGACTTGAACGCGGGCTCCTGGCTTCGGAGGCCAGTGCTCTATCCAACTGAGCTACAGGGGCGCGCAGTGAGATGGGACCAGCATCGCACCACGTAGCCATTCTACCACAATCGAGCGCCGGCACAAGGTTCGCCGCCGGTTGTCGGGGTAGGTCGCTGGGGTATAATGGCGCTCAGCGATGGAGAGCTTCACCGGGTACGTTCATGCCAGACTAAGGTCGGGCGGCTTCACCAAGGCCGAGCAAGATTCGATTCCCTACACCAGGAGAGTTGGAGCGCATGAAGTCTACGCCAAGGATCCGCGGGTGGACGTTGTTGATTTGGGTTATCTT
>CAZYYC010000156.1:7052-9932 GCA_964650935.1 uncultured Anaerolineales bacterium | reverse complement strand
GCTCTGGTGCCTCGCGCGAGTTTCTGTCATACCAGGTCTCGCCCGCCAGCGTGGTGACCTCCGCCTGAGGCTGGGCACG
This sequence comes from uncultured Anaerolineales bacterium, assembly GCA_964650935.1. Classification (GTDB taxonomy): domain Bacteria; phylum Chloroflexota; class Anaerolineae; order B4-G1; family SLSP01; genus PWVB01. The sequence continues at coordinate 9,853 of CAZYYC010000156.1, read as the reverse complement.
GTATCCCTCCAGGGCGATCTCTAGGTCGATGGGGCCGCCAGCGGCGCCGCGGTGGACGAGGCTCAGGAGCAGGTCACCCGTCTCGGAGAGGACTGCCAGCGTGTCGATGAGGGGCACGCTGTCCATCGGCGGGACGTGCGCGAAGTCTCGGTGCGTCGAGAAGCCGGCACAGGCGAGCTGCACGGCGACGGGCGTCCCACCCGCCAGTGCGTGGCCGAGGGCGTGGGCGTGGTGGACGGGGTTGGCGTAGACGCGCTCGCGCTCTTTGCGCAGCCCCCCGCCGTGGTTGACCGTGGCCGAGTGCGTGAGCAGGGAAACGAAGTCCCCTAACCGGGCGCAGCTGTTCACGATCTCGGTGAGGTAGAGCGCCTCGGTGATGGTGTCCGGGCGGGGCATCTTCGCTGGGGTCAGTGCGTCGTCGGGCGACCACGCGCCATAAAAGTGGGCGAAGAGCTGCAGCTCGGTGATGGCGAGGTGGGGACTCGTAATGCCGGCGGCGCGCATGCGCTGTTCGAGGTCGCGGTAGCGCTCCTCCAAAACCATCGGATAGCCTAGGAAGGCGTGCACGAGCTCAATCGGGTCGGTCTGGGCGTCGACGCCGCCCCCGGTGAGGATGTGATCCGTGATGGTCTGGAGCGTCTCGGCGGCCCCTTCTATGAGACGCCGGTTCCACTCGGAGTCGGGTACGTTGCCGTAGCCGCATCCGATGGTCTGTACCGTTGGGTCGACCGCCATAATGGCTTCACGGAATCGGCGGTAGCGGTCGACGTTGCCGTCGGGCGTGGTCCACCCCACCTGCCAGTGCCCGTAGATCTCGTTCCCGATCTCCCAGAGGCGCACGTTGTAGGGCTCCGGGTGACCGTGGGCGGCGCGCAGCTTCCCCATCTCGGTGTCGGGGCCTCCGTTGCAGTACTCGACCCAGGCGGCGGCCTCCTCCGGCGTGCCGTTGCCGGCGTTCACGCAGATCATCGGCTCGCATCCCACCGCCCGGCAGAAGGCGATGAACTCATCGGTGCCGAAGAGGTTGAACTCCAGGCCCTCCCATGCCGGGTTGGGGAGTGTGGGGCGTTCATCGAGCGGCCCGACGCCGTCGCGCCAGTGATAGCCGGAGACGAAATTGCCGCCGGGCCAGCGGAGCAGGGGCAGGTGGGCTTCGCGCAGCATCCGGATGACGTCCGGGTCGGCACCGTCGACGGCGTCATCGGGCGTGAGCAGCACCCGGTCCAGCACAAAGTGGGACGGCGCGGACGAGGTGAGCGAGAGTTCGTAGAGGCCGTCGGCGGGTGCCCCTTCGGGCAGGACGAGGGTGCCGGTGTGGCTCTGCCAGGCATCATCGAGCCCGATCTCCACGGCAGCTTGCAGATCAGGCCGATCGAGTGACCCGAGGCGAAGCTGTACCGTGCAGAGCGTCACGGATCGCGCCACGACGCGAACCTCATAGGTCCGCGTGCGGTGCAGCGGCAGATAGGTCCACTGCCCGATGCCGTGCCGCTCGGCTTCCGAGGCGCGCAGGACTTCCACGCGCTGGGCGCGACCGCCGTCTGAGGCGCGACCGCCGTCTGAGGCGCGACCCCCGTGAGGCCCCACGTCGGGGCTCAGCAGGACATCGCCCGCACCGCCGACGCCGAACCAGCCGTAGGCGCCGCCGCTGAAGAGGACCTCGACGAGCCGTTCCGGATCGGGCCATCCCTGCCGCTCGGCGTGCGCCCGGATGCGCGCGGCGATCCGCTCGCGGTCGCTCTCCTCGCGCACGCCGCCGTCCGGGTGGTCGTCCCCCGCGCTGAAGCGCCACTTGGCGAGCGTGGGGTTGAAGGCGATCTGGGCGCTCATACCGTGGTAGATGTTGGCGCCGAGGTGCTCGCAGAATTTGCCGAGGAGCCGCGGGTTGACCCGGTGGGCAGCGCGCGCCTGGGCGTTCACACGCAGGTGTGCTTTCTGGGGATTGGATGTCGGGAGGTGTTGGAAGAGTTCGGAGGTGTTAGCCATAGCAGTGTGTTCCTTTGACTGGGTTGTGGTGCTGCAGGCACGCCGGGTTGGGCGCGCGATCTCACTGATCATGTACGGCCTACATTGTGGTTCATATGGGCGAAATTGGCAAGAGTCCGGCGTTTGACGGCTGCGTCGTTGAGGCTATCCTAATGTGACCCGGACGACTTGGTTCCCCAACGAACCTGACCGTGAAGGAGGTCCACGATGCAGATCGCGGTGTTTCACTTTAAGGTGGGTGGTACCGGTGGCGTCTCGCTCGAGATCGACAAATGGAAGCGCGTGTTGGAGGAGATGGGCCATACCGTGCACCTATGCGCGGGAGATCTGGGCACGGTTGAGGGGACCTGCATCCCGGAGATGTACCACCACACGCCGGCAGCCGAGCGACTGTATCGTAACACCTTCATCGCGTGCACGGACTATGCCGATGAGGTTACCTATCGCGATGAGCTCTATAGGCTGGCGGATGAGATCGAGGCCAAGTTACGCGCCTTCGTTGAGGAGAAGCGTATCGACTTCCTCATCCCGCAGAATATCTGGTCGGTAGCGGCGAACCCTGCCGTTGCGGTGGCCTTGACGCGGGTGATGCGGGACCTGCGCCTCCCGACGTTGGCGCACAACCACGACTTCTACTGGGAGCGGGTCGACGGCGTCGCGCTGCCGAATCGCACGGCGCTGGAGCTGGCGCAGAAGTACCTGCCGCCCCACGACCCGCTGGCGCGCCACGTGGTGATCAACAGCCTGGGCCGGCAGGAGATGCACGAACGGCTCGGCCTTGAGGCCACGGTGGTGCCGAATATCTTCGACTTCGA
>CAZYYC010000156.1:4237-6952 GCA_964650935.1 uncultured Anaerolineales bacterium | reverse complement strand
TGCACGAACGGCTCGGCCTTGAGGCCACGGTGGTGCCGAATATCTTCGACTTCGACGCCCCGGCGTGGGTTGAGGATGACTACAACCGTGACTTCCGCGCCCGCATCGGCCTCAAGCCGAATGACGTCCTCCTCTTGCAGGCGACGCGCATTGTGGCGCGCAAGGGCATCGAACTGGCGGTGGACTTCGCCCGTGCCCTCGACACGCCCGCGCGGCGGGCGGTGCTGCGGGAGCGGGGCCTCTACGATGGGCGGTCGTTCGATGAGGAGAGCCGCATCGTGCTGGTACTGGCGGGCTATACGCAGGACGATCAGACGGGCTACACGCTCAAGCTTAAGGAGAAAATCGCGAGGGCGGGGATCGACGCGCTCTTTATCGAGGAGATCGTGGATGCCCGGCGTCAGACGCGCGGGGAAGAGAAGATCTACTCGCTGTGGGACACCTACGTCTTTGCCGACTTTGTGACCTATCCGAGCCTCTGGGAGGGGTGGGGCAACCAACTGCTGGAGGCGTTGCGCGCCGAGGTGCCGGTGATGCTCTTTGAGTACCCCGTCTATCGCGCCGACATCAAGGATAAGGGGCTCGAGGTCGTCTCATTGGGCGACACGGTGACGGGTTACGATGATCTTGGCCTGGCACAGGTCGCGCCTGAGGCGATCGAGGCTGCCGCCGACCGGGCACTGGACCTGCTGACCGATCCACAACTGCGGGCGGACGCGCTGGCCCACAACTTCGCTGTGGCACGACGTCACTACTCGATGGACGCGCTGCGCAGCTATCTGACGCCCTTGATGCCTTGATGTCCGGGTTCATCCTGAGGAGGTGAATAGATGAGGTTGTCGCCGGAGATCACGTCTCGAATGATCGATCACCTGTCTTTCCTCTATGGGACGGAGCACGGCGCCGTCGTGTGGGCGTGCCTGCGCGAAAAGCTTCAGACGTTCCACCAACAGCATCCGCAGATGGCAGTAGACGATGGCGAGCGGTTGACTGAGCGCGATGTGATCCTCATCACCTACGGAGACCAGATCCGATCCCCGGGCCGGGCGCCTTTACAGGACCTCGCCGAGGTGCTGGTCGCGACCGTCAAAGGCAGCATCACAGGCGTCCATATCCTGCCGTTCTGCCCTTACTCCTCGGATGATGGCTTCTCTGTCATCGACTACGTCCAGGTCGATCCCGAGTTAGGATCGTGGGACGATGTGGCGCTGTTGGGAAAAGACTTCCGTCTGATGTTCGATCTGGTGCTGAACCACATCTCGGCGCAGAGCGACTGGTTCAAGGCCTTCTTAGCGGGTGATCCCGACTTTGCCGATGCCTTTATCGTGGTGGAGCCGGGGACCGATCTGTCGATGGTCACGCGCCCGCGTGCGCTGCCGCTGCTCACTGCGTTCACGACCGCCTCGGGCGATGAGAAGTTGGTGTGGGCCACCTTCAGTGAGGATCAGATTGATCTGAACTTCGCCGACCCGGGGGTCCTCCTGCGCATGCTGGATGTGCTGCTCTTTTACGTGGCGCAGGGCGCTGAGATCATCCGCCTGGATGCGATCGCCTATCTGTGGAAGACGATCGGCACCACCTGTATCCACCTGGAGGAGACGCATCGTGTGGTCAGACTCTTCCGTGCCGTCCTCGATGCGGTGGCCCCGCGGGTGATGTTGATCACCGAGACCAACGTCCCACACGCCGAGAACATCTCCTACTTCGGAGACGGCACCGACGAGGCGCAGCTTGTGTACCAGTTTCCGCTGCCGCCGCTCGTCTTCCACGCTGTCATGCGCGGCGACGCCACTTACCTCACGCACTGGGCGGCGGAGCTGGCGTCTCCCTCAGCGCAGGCGACCTTCTACAACTTCCTGGCATCGCACGACGGTATCGGCGTCCGCCCCGTGGAGGGGATTCTGCCCCCGGCGGAGGTGGCAGCGATGGCGGCGCAGGTCAGGGCCCACGGGGGCTACGTCTCGACGAAGGCCAATCCGGACGGATCGGAGAGCGCCTATGAGCTGAACATCTCCTACTTCGATGCGCTTTCGGATCCACAGGGCGATGAGCCGATGGACCTGCAGGTGGCGCGCTTCATCGCCTCGCAGGCGATCATGTTGGCGCTGCAGGGGGTACCGGCGATCTACGTCCACAGCCTCTTCGGCTCGCGAAGTGACCACGATGGCGTCGCGCGTACCGGACGCTATCGCTCGATCAACCGGGCGAAGTTCGATAGAGCTAGGCTCGAAGCCGCCTTGGCTGACCCCGAGTCGCTGCGGGCGAGGGTGTTTCGCGCTTACCGCCGACTTCTCGACATCCGCGCTCAGCATAAGGCTTTTCATCCGCATGGCGCTCAGGTCGTGCTTGACCTACATCCGGCGATCTTTGCGCTCCGCCGCACCTCGCCCGACGACCACGAAGCCCTCCTTTGCCTACACAACGTGTCGGGCATGACGGTGACGCTTGAGGTGGCCGCGCGTGCTGCATTCGAGGGGCAGGTTATCGCTGCTTATGATCTGCTGTCGGACACTACCTGGGCAGTAGACTCCAAGATGATCCGGCTGACCCTCTCGCCTTATCAGGTGATGTGGCTGGCGGCACGCTGATGCACGCCGCGCGGCCCACTAGCGCAGGACCAGCGGCACGTAGACGGAGTGAGTGCCGATCGGCGGCTGGATTAGCACCGGCGCGTCATCCCGGATGATGACGCGACAATAGCCGGAGTCGATATAG
>CAZYYC010000156.1:0-4137 GCA_964650935.1 uncultured Anaerolineales bacterium | reverse complement strand
ACCACGTCGCTGACCACCACGGTGTGATAGAAGCGCTGTCCCGTGCGCACGGTCAGCGTTCCACCGGGGCAGCCGATCATCGGTGTCGCGGCGCCTGCGCGGTTGGGCCTCGGGGCGCCGATCCAGATCGTCGTGATGGCAGCAGCAACGAGCAGGAACAGGGCCGGTCGCTTGATCGTGCGCATCAGCGTCTCCTTCTGATCTGTACCCATCGAGTGGTCGCTTATGGCAGCGGGAAGTCGACGATGACGAAGTCGCCCATAGCCTCGCCCTCGCTCAGATCGAAGCGCAGCACCTGCTGCTCGAAGTGCCAGCCGCGCAGGATGGGGCTACTGCGCCAGGCGCCGTCGTCGTTCTTGCCGACCTTCAGATAGACCCAGACCTCGGCTCGATCCCAGTTCGGCACCTCGACGTCGCCGAAGTTGTAGGTGCGGGTGGCGTCCTGCAGGGCCAACCACGCACCACCGCCCTCGATAGGGTTGCGCACGGTCTTGATCACCTGACCGGTCGCGCCGTCGACGAGCCGGGCCTCGATGACGTAGAGCGCTGTGGTGACGCCGGAGTCCTGAAAGACGCCGGGGCTGACCTTGATCGAGCGTCCGTAGACCTTGATCGTACCGCTACCGGAGACGCGGTGGGCCTCGAAGGTCTTGGGTGTGAGCCGCACCTGCACCTCAGCCAGGCGCCGATCGGAGGTCGGCCCTCGGGTAGCGGCGTCGATGGCGAAGTCATAGCAACCCCACCAGACCTGGACGCGGTACGAGGGCCAGAACCTGTCGCTGAAGACCCCAAAGAGCTTCTTCTCGACCCAGGTGGCGTCATCCGGCGGGTCGGGCAGCAGGTTGTCTGAGCTCTCATCCTGGTACCAACTTGCCAGTCCCCCGGCGTCGTGAATGACGGCTTCGGCAACCGTCGGGTCGAAGGGGAGCACCAGCTCGGGCAAGTAGGTCTCGAGCCCTGCAGTCAGCGCAAGCGGCTCGCTGATGGATGTATATGACGATCCCGGCTTGGCGACCGTGAGGACGGTGCACGTCGCGTCGACCGCACCCAGGTCGAAGGATCCATCAGAGGCGCTGCTTCCGGTGATGCCGCAGGCGTTGAGGTCCGCGTCGGACACCGGGCGTCCGTAGGGATTGATCAGGCTGCCGCGTACGTAGGCGTGGGTGGTGGTGACCATGGTGCGGTTCCAGATCACGGTGCCGAGGGCGGGGACATCGGCGGTGCCATCCACGCGAGCATAGCCGGCGGCGCTGGCGTGGAGCCTGTAGCTGCCGGGCGGAAGCTTTCCCAGCGCCGGCGTGGTGGTTGCTGAGAAGCTGCCCGCTGCATCGCTCGTCACTTGAAGTGAGACGCCCTGGCCTTGGACTCGTATCGTCGCGCCGGCGAGACCGCTACCGGTGTTCTGAGCGGTCAGAGTGCCTTCGATTGCCCCCCAGGTGTCGGTCTCCAGGATCGCCGTATTCGTTGGGTTGTAGTCCACCTCATAGGGATCCAGTGGGTTGCGTCCGATCGCGATCTGCACGGCTCCGGGTGTGCGGTAGCCGCTTGCCTCCCACGAGACGGTGTAGGTCACCATGGTCGTGCCGAGGGGCACGTCAGCCAGAACACTGACGTAGCTGTCGAGTATGAGATCCCGGTTCAGCTCCGGGCCCACCAAGTGCGCGCTACCGGTGTTCAGGGGCACCGCATCGCCGCCACGCGAGGTGGGGGTCAGATCCTGGACCATCAAGAAGAGACCGGCATAGGTCGGAAGGGGCTGGATCATCAGCGGAGCGCTGATCCGGTTGTTGGCCTCTGTGGTCTCCGCCACAGCCTGGTTCGGGTCGACGTGCACTGCGAGGCGGGCGTAGGCCAGGGTCTCATAGCCTGCCGGGGGGAAGGTGGGCAGGTCGAGAGTGATGGTGGTCTCATGGGTCCTGCGAGGTGCGAGCGCCGGGATGCTAATCTGCGCCTGCACGGGCGGGGTAAGCGCCTGTTCGGCGCCATCGAGGAGGTCGACCCGGAGGGCTGTAGCGGGCGAGTCGACCCAGCCCGCGCTGAAGACCGTAACGGTGACGGTCACAGGTTCGCCCCACCGAGCCAGGGCCGGTGTCCAGTCCAAGTGGGCGACGTCGACGCCGAGGTCGGGGCGGGCACGATCGTAGGTGATCGGGTCGAAGGCGGCGGACTGGTAGCAAAGCACGGACGCGGGACAGGGTAGGTCGATACTTGAGGAGACATTATAGGGCGCGAAGAGCAGATGGAGGTCGTTCTGTGAGTCGACAAGCAGCTGGGGTTCGCGGGGCAGCCACCCGTAGAGCATCCAGCGCATGGGATCTGCAGGTTGCCCGTCGTTGTCAAAGGTCCCGTAAGCCGCGTGGCGCCCCAGGCCTGATCTTCCCCAGGTGGTGGGTGCTACCAGGTGCAGCCGGCTGTCGGGGCCGACCGTGACGTCCTGTTGATAGCCGCTCTTCCACTCGGGGAAGATTACGACATCCTCCATCATTGCGCTGCCGTCGGTACCGATTTTGTCGAGATAGAGCTGCGTCGGCACACCGCCATTCCAGAGCACGAAGGCATGGCCCTGAGCATCGAGCGCAAGCGACGGGCGATGGGCGCTCGTCACGGTGCCATCCCATTGCAGCAACCCGACGGTAATAGCTGGGATTGAGCCGGCGCCGTCGGCACCCAACCGGGCATAGTAGAGTCGATCCTCTCCCTCTTCTTCGGACCAAATCAGATGGACATTGTCCTGTCCATCGACGGCGATCTCGCGGTAGCGGGACGTCGTCACCGGGATGCCGGCGAGTAGGGGATCCTCAATGGAGACGGGGTTCTCGCCCCCAGCCGTGAGCATCGCGTAGATCAGGCGATCCGGGGTGCCGATCTCGTAGAGCGCGTGGGCGTGTCCTTGCGAGTCAAGATCGATGCTGCCCTCGGTGCCGGTGCTGGCGCGATCATCGAATCGTGTCTTGGGCAGAATCGGATAACCCCAGGCGTCAAAACGCGCTTGGCAGATGCCGCCCACGCAATCCCAGAGCAGGTGCGCGTTACCGTCGGCGTCGCAGCCCACGGCGACCAGGTCGATTGTGGATTCCGCTGTTCGATCGACTTGCACGTCGTCGATCAGTGTGTTGCCGTAGCGATCGAGTCGCGTGTAATGAACGCTGTTGTTAGCGGCTTCGGACCAGATGACGTGCAGCTGATCGTGCCCATCGAGGCAAGCGTCAAGGTGGCTGGTCGTCTGCTCGCTGTTGGCGAGGCGGCGTGCTTCGTGGAGGGTGGAATCTGAACCATAGCTGCGCCCGGCGATGGCTAAGTCCTCTACGTTGACGCGCCCGTCCCGGTTGAGGTCGGCTTCGGGATTCCATGCAGGGTCGCCGGACCAGATTGTGTGCCCGAACGCGGCCTCGATCACGGCGAGATCGAGCGCGTTGATCACGTCGTCGTACGTGATATCGCCTACGTAGGCACGCACGGCCCAACGGGTCGCCAGCATCAGACCAACGAGGGGCAGAGCCACTGAGAGGACCTTCAGTGCGGTTCGAGTCCACGATCTCATAGCGCCTCCTATGCGGACGCCGAGTGAGAGGAACCCTGTGGCGGGTCACCGACGAGAGGGAGAGCATCGACTGAGCGTGCTGGTCGGTTGCCTGCCGCACCTCAATGATACGCCGTCTCCCACATGTGCGCAAGCGAGCGCTCCGTGCCAGGCAACCGATTTCCGTAGCTGTGCTATACTGACTTGGGGAGGGGCCATGACCGAGACCGTTGCCGGCACCCATCATTCGGATGACCTCTGGCGCTATGTAGCTCCGGACGCCTATCAGATTCCTCAGGCGCCGATGGCGGTGATGAGCCGCAAGGGGCTCGCCGCGCTCTGGCGTCACTTTCAAGGGGATGAGGATCGCCCTCGTCCATCTCTGGCGGCCGACAAGACCCTGCACGCATTGCCGAACCCCTGGCTGGAACGCGTCGCGCCGGATCCCCCAGTCGACGGTTGGGTGTCGGCATTGGGGAATAGCCTGGCCCTGTGGCTCAATACTGAGACGCCGAGTCGTTCGGTGATCTTCGTGGTGGCCCCGCCATACACCGGCAGCGATAAGGTGCTGACGGCGTGGGCAGAGCAGCGAGGCTGGCGGGTGTTGCCCTCTCCGA
>CAZYYC010000155.1:7865-9976 GCA_964650935.1 uncultured Anaerolineales bacterium | reverse complement strand
TTCGCGGCATCGTGTTGACCCACGGTCACTTGGACCATATCGGCGCGCTTCCCTACTTGCTGCGCCATGTCAACGTGCCGATCTACGGAACCCCGCTGACCTTGGGACTGGTCGAACGGAAGCTGGAGGAGAAGAACTTGTTGGACAAGGCGGATCTGCGCGTGCTGACTACGTCGGAGACGCTGCACTTTGGTCCGTTCCGCGTAAGCGCATTCGCGGTGGCGCACTCGATCCCCGACGCAGTCGGCTTCGTGATCGAGACGCCGGTGGGCAAGGTCGTCCACACCGGCGACTATAAGCTCGATGAGACGCCTGCGGGCGGGCGCACGACGGATCTTGCTTCCCTGCGGCGCCTGACGAAGGGTGGCGTTCTGGCGATGCTGGGCGACAGCACCAACGCCGACTCACCGGGACGCACCGAGACCGAAGCGGTGGTTCGCGAGACGCTGGACCGGCTGTTTACAGAGGCCAAGGGCCGGCGGATCATCATCGCGACCTTCTCGTCGCTGCTGGCGCGCCTGCAGGAGATCATGGATCTCGCCGAGAAGCACGGTCGTAAGGTCGCATTGACCGGGCGGAGCCTGGTGGAGAACGTTGAGTTGGCCCTGAAGTTGGGCTATCTCAAGGCGTCCGATGGTCTGATCGTCGATGTCAACAGCCGGGTGAAGCGGAGCAATCTGGTGGTGCTCTCGACGGGATCACAGGGAGAACCGCGCTCGGCGCTCAATCGGATGGCTGACGGCAGCCATCGTCAGGTGAGGGTCGGTGAGGGTGACACGATCATCATCTCCGGCGGCACGATCCCGGGCAATGAAGAGGATGTCGGTCGGATGATCAACAATCTCTTCGAGCGCGGCGCCAACGTGATCTACGGCGAGATGGCGAAGGTCCACGTCTCGGGCCATGGTGGGCGTGGCGACATGCGCGCGATGCTCGAGGCCGTACGACCACGCTATCTGATTCCGGTGCACGGTGAGCCGCGCCACCTCTACCTACACCGGCAGCTCGCAGAGGAGACCGGCATCAAGTCCAAAGACGTCTTCATCCTTAAGGAAGGGCTGCCGTGGTTGAGCGACGGCGAGAAGGCCTGGACGGGTGAGGCGCTGTCGTTGGCGGAGGTCCTCGTCGACGGGCGCCTGATCGGTGAGATCGGCGAGCTCGTGATGCGCGACCGCCAGCGCCTCTCACAGGACGGCTTCATCGTTGCGCTGATCCCGATCAACAAGAAGCGTCAGTTGGTCGGCGAGCCGCAGATCGTCAGCCGAGGCTTCATGCATATGGAGGCCTCGGAGGAGTTGCTCGATGCGAGCCGCAAGGAGATCAAGCGCCAGGTGAAGCGGGGAAGCAAGGACCTGCGCCGTCCGCTGGAGCAGCTCGTCTACCGGATGACGCAGCTCCGCCCGGTCGTGCTCCCGCAGTTCATCCAGGTCTGATCCTTCAAAGGATGATCGCCAAAGGATCGCGAGATCGCCAAGCGTTCCAATAGACGAATCGACGTCACAGAGCCTCCAGGTTACCTGGAGGCTCTGTGCTATACTTGCGGCAGACGATATCACAGGGAGCGAGGTGCCGCATGACCCCACGAGAGATCATCCTGGCGAACATCCACCACGAGAGCCCGCCGCGCTGCGGACTGACCTTCGATCGCGGGCGCATCAACGATATGCTTGGCTGCGGTGTCCATCCTCACGGCTATGAGCAGAAGCGCTGGGTCGACGGCAAGGTCGAGTATTACGATGACGAATGGGGTAACCTCTGGGTGAGGATGCGCGAGGGGTCGATCAAGGGCGAGATCTTTAGGCCTGCGATCGAGGACTGGTCACAGCTCGACACGCTCCAGCCGCCCGACTATAGCCATCCGGACTGTGCGGCTTTCATGAATGCGCTCTTCAGCGAGCCGTCATCCCTGTTCAAGATCGCCCACATCGGCGGTTGGATCTTCGACAACGCGCGCTACCTGCGCAAGATGGAGGTCTACTTCTGCGATATGGCCCTCTACCCGGAGGAGCTACATCGCATGCACGAGATCGTCGCCGGCGTCTACGAGCAGAAAATCCACCTGGCGGGCAAGGCGGGTGCCGACGGCATCATGATCGGGGAGGATATGGGCA
>CAZYYC010000155.1:0-7855 GCA_964650935.1 uncultured Anaerolineales bacterium | reverse complement strand
CTCTTCAGCCCGGTGATGTTCCGCGAGTACTTCAAGCCGATGTACACGCGGCTGATGTCCATCGCCCACGACTACGGGATGAAGGTGCTGATGCACTCCTGCGGTCAGAACTGGGCGATCGTGCCGGATCTCTTGGATGCCGGCGTGGACGTCTTTCAGTTCGACCAGCCGGCGGTCTACGACATGCCCAAGTTGGCTGTGTTGCTCAAAGAACGCAAGGCGGCGCTCTGGAGTCCCGTGGACATCCAGAAGATCCTGCCCACCGGCGACCGTAAGCTCATCGAGGCCGGGGCGCGGGAGATGGTCGACATCTTCGAGGGCGGCCTGATCTGCAAGAACTACGGCGATCTCGCCGGCATCGGCGTGCAGCCCGAATGGGACGATTGGGCCTACGAGGCAATCTGCGAGCGGGTGGGCATCGGCGACGCGCCGGGACTAGAGCTCAGGTAGCGGAAAGTCGTCGCCGGTCTCCTCGATCCACCGGGCCAGCCGCGCTTGAAGTTCTGCACGCTTGTCGTTGAAGGCGTCGAGGAAGGCGAGGTTCGCCAACTCATAGGGGTCCTCGTTCAGGTTGAACATCATCAGGGGCTGTCCCTCCAGGCAGACGTACTTCCAGCCGTCGCGCGTGCGGATGCCTCGCCAGACGCGGTTCAGACAGTCGAATCGTTTGCGGTAGCTGTGCTGGAGATAGGCCGAATCGGGCGTCTCTGCCGGTCCTGGCCGGTCGGGCAGGATACAGTCAGCGTAGTCGGTCCCCTGCATCCACGCCGGCACCTCGATCCCGCACAGGCCGAGCGTCGTCGGCGCGATGTCGACGTGGTTGAGGGGGACATCGGTTTCAGCGGCCACGCGGGTCCCACCGGCGGGCTGGACGATGAAGGGGATGCGGATGGCCTCCTCCCAGGGGCTGCTCTTGCGCACGTAGCCGTGAGAGCCGTGCATATCGCCGTGGTCTGAAAAGAAGAGCACGTGGGTGTTCTCCGTTAGCTCCATCTCCTCAAGGGTTGCCAGCACGCGACCCACATTCCGATCGAGGTTCTCGATCTGGGCATAGTAGCCCGCCAGGTCGCGCCGTGCGCGCTCGGTGATGCGCGGGATGTCCGGCACGTTGGGACGCAACACGATCCCATCCGGCGCGTGACGGGCGAGGTCGTCGGGCGGTGCGACGTGGGGATCGTGCGGCGGCTGGACCGAGAGTACCGCGAAGAAGGGCCGGTCCTGCCCGTGGGTGCGAATGAAGTCGATGAGCCGGTCGGTGAGTGCGTCGGTCTCGTACCCCTCCAGCTTTTCGGCGAGCGGATCGTCATCGTCGCGCCCCGTCAGGTCGTGACCGTGCACGTAGCAGTCGTACTGGGCGTTGTTGTTCTCATAGCCCAACCAGATGTCGAAGCGCCCGCGCTCCTCACGGGGAACGTGGATCATTGTATTGGCCCCGGACAGGTGCCACTTCCCGAAATACGCGGTCAGGTAGCCGTGCGCGTTGAGGACATCGGTGATGACCGGGAGTTCGGGCTCCATCCGTTGCGGCGTGCGGTCGACGCACTGATGGATGTAGCGGCTGGTCAGCAGTGAGCCCCGGAACGGCGTGCACCACGGGCAGCCGCTCACCGCGTTGGTGAAGCGGGCGCCGGAGGCTGCCATTGCATCCAGCACCGGCGTGTGAACGTTGGGATCGCCCGCGCAGCCTAACGCCTGCGCGCGGTGCTGGTCGCCGAAGATCCAGATGATGTTGGGTGTGTCGGGCACGATTAGGGCTCCCAGATGGTGGCGGCGATGTGGGTCTGGGGCCGCTCGGGCGTGCACCAGAAGTAGGCGGTGACGAGTCGCCCGTCGGTGCGCTGGAAGAGGCGGCAGTAGCCGAGGTCGGGCCAACCGTTGGCGGAGCGAAAGTCGTCGCGCAGCACGCGCTCGGGGCCCCATGTGGCGCCGCCATCGTTGCTGAGGGTCGCGACAATCTGCCGACGGCTGCGGTTGCCGAAGGCGCAGCAGAGGCGCCCATCGGTGAGGCGAATCAGTGCCGGCGGGTTACCGTTGTACAGGTTGGCGTCTTCGGTCTTCCCGATCCCGGACAGGAACGACCACGTTGTGCCGCTATCGGTGGAGGAAAAGGCATCGATCCAGTTCTCGGTCGCCGACTTGCGTCGCAGTGCCACGATGAGCTGTGACGGGGAGAGGCGCACCGGCGCCGGCATCACGGCGCGGTAGGGATCGTCGCGATCCACGATCCACGTGACGAAGGCGAAGCTGCGCCCGCCGTCGTGTGTCTGCACCAACAAGGGCTTGTCGCGGACCACGCGCAGGGGCTGGTCAGCGGGACGCTCGCGCGCCTCAGACGGCGTTCGCGCCGACAGGTAGAGGTCGAGCCTCCCCGCCTCGTCGACCAGGTAGGCCGTACGACCGGTGAACTCGAGGTCGGCAAGCTCGGGGTGGTCCAGTAAGCCGCCGAAGCCGAACGGTCCCTGCCACGAGGTACCCCGATCGCAGCTCGCGAACCAGTGCGCGCCCCGGTTGCCGTGATAGCCGTTGCCCTCGACCCTAACGACGAGGTTGGGCTGCGCGAAGTCGAGAGGTACGGGCCGTGCTCTTACCTCAAGGGCCTGACCGGCGTAGGGCACCGGTCGCCACGCCGTCCAGCTCTCCCCGCCGTCGATGCTGCGGGCCAGCCACGACTCGAAGGGAAGGTCGTTGTCGCACTGGTGGCCTGGCCCGGCGGCGGAGAAGGTGCCGCGCGTGAAGCCGACCAGGAGCTCGTCGCCCCATTGCCACGTGGGCCCGTTGCCGCCGTTGTTGGCGGGCACCGCGGCCCAGTGAGATGGATGGTGGTAGACGACCCTATGATGGTTTTTCACGTTTGTCCCTTCGCCTGCTATGTGAACCACTTCGTACTTGGGCTATGTCGAGCTTGTGCGCTTTGGTTGTCTGATGTATTATATATGTACAATTGTACATGTCTAGATAGGAGCCAACCACATGGAACTGGTCGTGGATACCTCCGTCATCATTGCTGTGATTGTAGACGAGCCGGCTAAAGATGGGCTTATCTCCCTAACGGTCGGTGCTGATCTGATAGCGCCGAGATCGGTTCACTGGGAAGTTGGCAACGCGTTTTCCGCGATGCTAAAGCGTAACAGGATCACGCTAGAACAGGCCATGCAGGCGATTGATCTCTACTATACGATTCCGGTCCGATTCGTCGATGTGGAACTGGAGGCAGCACTATGCATCGCAGGAGATCTCGGTATGTACGCTTACGATGCGTACTTAGTCCGGTGTGCGCAGCGATACGGTGCCCCCTTGCTGTCATTGGACAAGGACCTCGTGCGGCTGGCTAGACAGGCTGGGGTTGAGGTCGTGGAGGTGGGTTGATGGAAGTCTATACCTATTCTGAAGCGAGGCGCAATCTGGCTACCCTTCTGGATAAGGCGCTTGCCGAGGGGGAGGTCCTGATCACGCGTCGCGACGGGCAGGTCTTCGTGGTCAAGCCGCGGCCCCGCCAGGGCTCGCCGCTCGATGTGCCGGGCATGGATCTGGGCATGAGTGTCGAGGAGATCGTCACCGCCATCCGTGAGGGGCGACGGCCCTATGAGCCGGAGGGATGACGGCGTGCTCATTCGGGCAGATACCTGTTCTCGTTCATCCAGCGCACGGCGAAGTCCACGATCGCGCGCTGGGAGAAGAGTCGGCACATCGCACGTCCGATCCGGCCTACGCGCACGCTGCCGGTCGCCTCGAAGGCCCGACCGATCTCCTTGAAGTCCGCATCGTACCAGTAGATATCCTCGTAGGCTTCCCATCGCGAGCTGCCGTCCTCCGTCGGCAGCGGGGCGCCGCGCGTGCAGCGCTTCCGCGGGGCAAAAGTGCACCGGTATTCGGCCAGGTGCAAGCTGGTGTTGCGGTCGTAGCCCACGCCGATGAGCAGAACGTGCGCATCCACGTCATAGAGGCGGGCTAGCGGTGACCCTTCCCCCTGGCTCATTGCCAGGCTGTGGTTCGACGTGATCAGGGCCGCGAGCGGGCCGCGAGCGGCCCACGAGACGTGAGGGTGGGTTGAGCGCAGGGTACCGTCCTGCTTGCGGAAGGTCTCGGGGATGATGCCCATCCCACGGGTCGGGGTGAGATCTGTACAGAAGGCGGGCATCGCCCCGCGAATCGTCGCGTGCCAGGACGCGGGTACCGGTGGATTGGACCAGCCGGCGGGGTCGGTCAGGTCGCCCGTATGTGTGGGCATCGCGAGCGTGCCGTTCGGGCCCAGCGCCGTCTCCAGCGCAAGGATCACCGCCGGCGCCCCGCCAACCACGTAGCCCAGCGCGCTCAGGGAGCTGTGGACGATCAGCGTCATACCGGGATGAATGCCAAGAGCGGAGAGCCGGGTTGTGAGAGCGGTGAGTGTCAGCGGCTGTTCCATCTCCTTCACTATGGCCTCACCCCGCGAGAATGCACGTTTGCCCAGCCTGCACGGAAAGCACCGGCACCTCCAGGCTTGCCATGACCTCCGCGGTGACGTCGGGCAGTGCCAAGCCGCGCAGCGCGCTGGAGCTGTGCTTGGATCCCATCACGACCAGGTCGTACTGCCCCCGGCGGGCCTCATCGATGATCTCACGCACGATGGTGCCGTGACGCATCTCGAAGCTCGCCGTCACGCCCATAGCCCGTGCTTCCTCCAATAGCGCGCGCAGGTTGCGGGCCTGGGGTACATTGGCTTGTAGGAAGTCATCCCTCCGCGCCTCTATCTCATCAGCGGTGGGGTAGCTATAGGAGGTCTTCGTGATGACGTGGAGAATGATCAACGTTGCGCCCACCTTGCGCGCCAAATGCAGCGCACAGCGTTCGAGACTCGCAGCGTGTTCCAGCGCGCCGGTGGTGACCAGGATGCTGTCCAGTTGACAATGTGCCGTCGGTGCAAAGAGCAGCGGCACGGAAAGATGGGGCATCAGTCGCCGTGCGGATCGGCCTCGTAACCACTGCCGCCAGAGCGGACGGCCCAGCGGGCCGAGGACCACGAGGTGTTGTCCCGGCTTGGCCTCCCTGGGAATGACATCGCGCGCGCGACCTTCGCGCCGGATGATGGTATTGGCGATGCCCTGGGCTTCGAGTTGCGCCCTAGACTCGTGCAGGGCTTCTTCCACCGTCCGGTGTGATGCCGGCGCCTCGACGATGCCCAGCAGTGTGACGGGGAGATGCACAACCTGGGCCAGCCACGCGCCATAGGTGAGCGCGGCGATGCCCTCCGGCGCGCCGTTGGTGCAGAGCAGCAGGCTTCGCTCCGGGGCGTTCATCGCAACAGCACCACGCCGGCAAGTCCGGCAGCCACCAGGACCAGCGGGGACGGCACCTTGAGTAGGTAGGCCACCAGGCTGGCGGCGGCGATGCCGGCGGAGACGCCCAAGCGGGTACCTTCTTCTCCGTTGAAGACATCCCACGCCACCAACACCATCAGGACGGCGACGGCAGGCGCCAGCCCTTGCACGAAGTTGCCCACCCACGCCTCACCGCGCAAACGCTGCAGGACTGAGATGATCGCTAGGATCAGCACGGTCGGCGGCAGGATCGATCCCAGGAGCGCCACGAGCGCACCCGGCATACCCCCAGCCGCGTGGCCCACGAACATCGCCAGCTGTAACGCGTCGCTGCCGGGCAAGACACTGGCGAAGCCCACCGCCTCGACGAATTCGCTTTCGGTCAGCAGCTTCCCGACGGCTTCCTGATAGAGGAGTCCCACGGAAGCCGGCCCCGATGTGGTGAGTAGGTTGATCTTGAGGAACGTCCAGAACAGTGCCAGCAATTCCTTGACCGCCATCTCATACCTCCTCGAGTTGGGCGCTTGCGGTTCTGGTCTAGGATGACCCCATGGTGGCATCGCAAGGTCGATAGTCAAGTTCGGGCTATTGCCCCAAGGACGTTTTGCCCTACACTCGGCATCAGGGTGACCCGATAGGATGCACCAGGACGGCGACGGAGGATCTGGATGGATGCGCTTACCATCGAACGTACGTTGAGGTTGGCTCCCGGCCCGGGCAATCCCCGGAACAGCGAGGGGGACTTCGTGCAGCTCGCCGACGGAGGGTGGCTCTTTGTCTACACACACTTCAGCGGTGGCGCCGGCGATCATGCCGCGGCGCATCTCGTGGGCAGGCTTTCGGAGGATGACGGTGTCACGTGGTCCGCGGAGGACCATCTCGTGCTGGCCAACGAGGCCGCGATGAACGTGATGTCGGTCTCACTGCTGCGGCTTGCCGACGGGCGTATCGCGCTCTTCTACCTGCGTAAGGAGTCGGAGACCGACTGTCGTCCCTACGTGCGGTTCTCAGCCGACGAAGCGCGATCGTGGAGCGTGCCGGTGCAGATCGTGCCGGACGTGGAAGCCGACTACTACGTCGTGAACAATGACCGGGTCGTGCAGCTAGCCGGCGGTCGGCTGGTTGTGCCTGCAGCGCGACACAGACGGTGCTTGGATGTGCCCACCTTCTCCGTCTACGGGGAGGCCCTCTGCCTCGTCTCGGACGACGGTGGGGCTACGTGGCGGCACGGACGCGCAGCCGCCGTCGAGGCGCGGGCTGATGGCGTGCCGGTGATGGTGCAGGAGCCCGGCGTGGTGGCGTTGCGCGACGGTCGCCTGATGATGTTCTGCCGGACCGACGCCGGTAGCCAGTATCTGGCCTTCTCCGCCGACGAGGGCGACTCGTGGTCGCCTCTCCGCCCGTCGAGGATCATCTCCCCACGCTCTCCTGCGTCGATCAAGCGCATCCCATCGACGGACGATCTGCTGCTCGTCTGGAACAACCATGCAGGGATTCCCGACGAGCCGACGGGCAAACGCACACCCCTCACCCTGGCGATCTCCGAGGATGAGGGCGAACACTGGGGCCGGTACCGCAATCTCGAAGAAGATCCCAACGGCTGGTACTGCTATACCGCCATCGCCTTCACGGACAATCACGCCCTGCTGGCTTACTGCGCCGGTGACCGGCGTGAGAACAACGGGCTGGCGACGCTACAGGTGACCCGCGTGCCGATTGAGTGGCTCTGAAGCGATCGGTAGGGAGGAGCAGGATCTGCGCGCCTCCCTACCGGAGCATGGCTGGGCGGTCCTGGGCGGCCTAGCCCGGCAGAGCCCGCCGTTGCGCGTCGATGATGCGGTCGAGAAGGGCATCACGGTCGGCGTCCACGACCCGCCGTGCGGGGTCAGCATCGAACCACTCGATGATCTCGTGAGCGCCTTGCACGAAAGGAATCGTCGCGACGTAGTCGGGCACGAGCCGCTTGACCTTAGTGTTGTCGAAGATCACGCTGTGGGTCTTGTCACCCAACAGGCCCGCGCCCCATCGGGGATCGTAGGCGTTGATGATCTCGCTGGGAACGTGCACGAGCTCGGGATCGTCGACGCCGGCGGCACGCCCGAGGATGCGGAAGATCTGATCCCAGGTCAGCACCTCGTCTGAGGTGATGTGGTAGGCCTCGCCCAGGGCCTTGGAGTTGCCGAGTAGGCCCACAAAGGCCTTGGCAAAGTCGCGGTGGTGTGTCATCACCCAGAGCGAGGAGCCGTCGCCGTGGACGACGACCGGTTTGCCCTTGCGCATGCGGTCGATGACGGTCCAGCCGTTCTGGAAGGGTAGCAGCGTCCTGTCATAGGTATGCGAGGGGCGCACGATGGTGGTCGGGAAGCCGTCGTCGCGATAGGCCTGCATCAAGCGGCGCTCACATGTTGCCTTGTCGCGCGAGTACTGCCACCACGGATTGTGCAGTGGCGTCGACTCGGTGATGGGCAGGCTGCGCACAGGCTTGTGGTAGGCGGAGGCCGAGCTGATGAAGATGTACTGGGCGGTGCGCCCCGTAAAGAGCTCGAGGTCCACCTCCA